>NZ_DAOUBJ010000001.1:0-39947 GCF_034432735.1 Tepidiforma sp.
GGCGGCATCGGCACCATCATCGACCTCACCACCCCCGACCTCGGCCGCGACGTCGAATTCGTCCGCGACGTCGCCCGCCAAGCCGGCATCCACGTCGTCGTTGCCACCGGTATCTGGCGCGATATTCCCCGCTCCTTCTGGACCCGCGACCCCGACGAAATCGCCGACATCTTCGTCCACGAAATCGAAGTCGGCATCGGCCGAACCGATATCCGCGCCGGCGTCATCAAAGTCGCCAACGATATGGGCGGTGTCACCCCCGAAGGTGAGCGCATCCTTCGCGGCGCCGCTCGCGCTTGCAAGCGGACTGGCATCCCCATTTCCACCCACCAGTGGGCGCCCGAAGAGGTCGGCTGGCAGCAGGTCCAGATCTTCGAAGCAGAAGGCGTCCCCATGGACCGCGTCGCCATCGGCCACAGCGCCGATACCACCGATGTCGACTATCTCGAACGGCTGCTCGAGCGCGGCGTGTACCTCTCGATGGACCGCTACCCCGGTGCCCCCGGGCGCCCCACGTGGGAACAGCGCAACGCCACCGTCAAGGCACTCATCGACCGCGGCTGGGCGCACCGCCTCATGCTCGGCCACGACTATGCCCCCACGCCCGTCGTCAAAGGCCAGCAACCGCCTCCCCCACAGGGCCCGACCCGCTACCTCTTCGTCTCCACCGTCGCCGTTCCCGCCCTTCTCCGCGAGGGCGTCCCCCAGGAGACCATCGACCTCATGCTCCGCGAGGTACCCCGGCGCTTCCTCGCCGGTGCGTAACGTTCAGTACGCCCCGTCGCTCGCCACCACGGTTGCGCGCAGTTCGAATCCCAGCCGCGCCCCGAGGGCCAGGTCGACCCGCTGGCCACCCGGCGCGAAGGGCGGCTGCTGCAGCGCGAACCGCCGCGCCACCGGGAACCACAGTTGGATCGGCAAGCCCGCCACCCCGCAGCCGAGCCGTTGGCCCGGCCTACTCCCGTCCGCCAGCACGTCCACCACGTAGACCGTCTTCCCGACATCGCCGGGAGGAGTCCCGGGCGCGGCCGTGGCCACCTTCGTCAGCGCATCGCCGCAGCTCACCCCGTTCACCAGCGCGATGACGGGCTGGATAGGCGGATCGAGGTTGGCCCCATCGGCCAGCACCGTCCCGTACGGCCAGGCGAAATCGGGGGCACCCGGAGGCTCCTGCGCCCCCGCCGAGCCCCACACGCCAAGCGCCGCGGCGAGCATCGCTGCCACCCATCGCTGGAGGAGCGCGCCGCCGCGGCGCCCAACGTTCATGTCCGGGATTCTGCTAGTTCACGCCGTCTTTGGCCACCTGCGGCCCGATATTCCGCGGCGTCAGCTGCGGGCCTAGCCCCGTCAGGTTTCGCTGCACCGGCCCGGCACCCGTCCAGGTCGCCGTATCCGTCGCCATCTGCCTGTTGCCCACGAAGTAGAATTGCACGGTACTACCATCAGCACCGCAGCCCGCCACCTGGCTAGCCGAGACGACGTCCACTACGTAAACCACACCCGAGTCGGCCGCCAGGGTCGAGCCCACGCCGCAGGTCTGCGTCGTACTGCCGCTCGTCACGATAGCCAGGACCGTCTGCCCCGACCCCACGCCCGAAGGGACACTGCCGTAAAACGTCGCCGGAGGGGCCGGCGGATTCTGGGCCGCTACCAGCGCCGGAACCGACGCCACCACCGATGCCACGACACCGGCACCGAAAAGAATCGCTCGTCTCATGTCGCCTCTCGAGGAGCTGGAATGCGCTCGCTGCTAGGAGCGTAGGCGGCGAAGATAGTGCGGGCAAGCCAATCCCCGGGCTTCAGCCAGCGCCCGCCAAACACTTTACGGATAGTTTACAGCCCGCCCACGAGCCCGTCCCATGTCCGCCCTCCCCGCGCTCCGCGACGCCATACGACCCTTCCTGCGCCCCCTCCAGCGGGCCCTCGGCCCCGCCCGCCGTGCCCGCTGGCAGGCCCGCTACCTCCGCGACGGCATCGAAGGTATCGCCATGGAGCTCCGCACCACCACTCGCCACCACGCCGACCTCCTCCGCCAGTTCGGCGCCTCCGTTGGCTCCGAAATCTCCATCCACGGCCCGATCCACATCGTCAACGCCGGCAACGACTTCCGGAATCTCCGCCTCGGCAACCGCGTCCACCTCGGTACCGACGTCCTCATCGACCTCGCCGATGCCGTCATCATCGAAGACGATGCCACCCTCTCCATGCGCGTCAGCATCGTCACCCATCTCGATGTCGGCCAAGGGCCGCTCCGCGCTCGACGACCCCGCGAGCAGGGCCCGGTCTGCATCCGGCGCGGGGCCTACCTCGGCCTCGGCGCGACCGTCCTCCACGGCGTCACCATCGGCGAAGGCGCCACGATCGGCGCGCACGCGCTCGTCGACCGCGATGTCCCGCCTGGCGCCACCCTCCTCGCGCCGCGCGCACGCCGCACCCCGGAGCGCGAGGGGTGAGCGCTCGCAAGGGGCGCCTCCTCGTCCTCGGGCTGCCCCACTTCGGACGGCGCCTCGCCGCCGAACTCTCTGCCATCGGCTGGCGGGCAACCTACCTCCCCCACCCCGGCCGCTCGCTGCGCGGCTGGGCTCGCGTCGCCGCCGCCGTCGCCCGCGCCGATATCATCTACCTCATCGGCAGCCGGCTCGACCGCGGCGCCCCCCAAGACCTCCTCCTCCGCTTTCGCCGGCGGCCCGTCGTCATCCACTGGGTCGGGACCGACGTCCAAATCGCCCTCGCCGAACACCGCCGCCGCAACGCCTCCGTCGCGATCGCCGAGCGCGCCATCCACTGGTGCGACGCCCCTTGGCTCGCTGAGGAGCTCCGCCTCGTCGGCATCCGCGCCGACGTCGTCCCCCTCCCCATCCCCCTTCCCACCGCAGCCCCTCCGCCGCTGCCGCCCCGGTTCACGGTGCTCCTGTACTACCCCGTCGACCCCTTCGACCGTGAAGTGTTCGACTGGCGCACCATGCGCCGCCTCCCCGATGCATTCCCGGACGTCCGGTTCCTCCTCATCCCGTCACCCGCCGAAACGCTCCCCCAACCGCTGCCGCCCAACCTCGAAGCCCGTGGCTGGGTCGACGACATGGACGCGCTCTACCGCCAAATCACCGTCCTCGTCCGGCTCACCACCCACGATGGCCAATCGTTCATGGCCGCCGAAGCCCTCGCCCGGGGCCGCTACGTCATTTGGACGTACCCCATGCCGGGCGCCATCCGGGCGGCCGGCGACGAGGCGGTTCGGGAGGCACTCCGGCGGCTCCTCCAACGCCACGAGGCCGGCACGCTCGGCCCCAACCGAGAAGGCCGCCAGCTCGTCCTCGAACGGTACGGCCAAGGCCGCCCCCTGCGAGAAATCGACGAACGCCTCTTGGCCCTCCTCCACCGATGACGCGCCGCGCTACCATGAAGAGCGGACCATGAAAGAGATCCCAACGCTCTCTACCGACCAAGAGCGCGCCGCCGCCATCTTCCGTGCCCTCGGAAACCCAGCACGCGTCGCCATCGTCAGCGAACTCGCCCGCCGCGCCGCCTGCGTGTCCGACCTCGTCGCGACCCTACCGCTCGCGCAATCGACCGTCTCCCAGCACCTCAAGGTGCTCAAGGAGGCGGGCATCGTCCGCGGCGAGGTCGAAGGCCCGGGCGCGTGCTACTGCCTCGACCCCGAGGTCATCCAGTGGCTCGCGACGTTCTGCTACGACTTGTGCTGTCCCCCCCGCGAGGGCGAAAGCTGCTGCAGCTAGACGCTCCCCCTCACCTAGCGGCCGGCCCGCGCCATGGGAAGGGCGAACCCTTCGCGCGAGGTCGTTCCGATGTTCCGGTTCTTCGCTCCCTTCCGGCGGTGGCGCCGCCGCCGGAGTTTCCCGCTCCGTCGCCGGTTCCTCCGCCGGCCCTGACCACGAGCCTCACCCGCTCGCCAACCCGAGCGAGCCCAGAAAATCCAAGAGTAGGCGGTTCACCTCCTCCGGCCGCTCCTGCTGCGCCCAGTGGCCGCACCGCTCGAGGTGCTCCATCCGAATTCCCGGGATGAGCGCGGGCATCGCTGCCGCCATCTCCGGCTTCAAGATCGTGTCGTCCGCCGCCGTCACCATCATCGCCGGCAGGTGGATCTGGGGCCCCTTGGGTGCATCCGCTTCCTCCGCATTCAGGTCCGCCGCCCGGTACCAGTTCAAGCCGCCGCGAAAGCCGCTCCGGCGGTACGCCTCCACGTAAACGCCAATCTCCTCCTCGGAGAGGAACGACCGCCGGTCGTCCGGGATCCGCGTCAACACGCCACTCCCGTCGCCGCCCACCGTCATGAACGTCGTGAAGTCCTCCTTCCGCGTGAAGTCCATGAACAGCTTGTGGAACGTCATCGAGAGGTCCGCCTCCAGCTCCGCCTCGGCCACACCCGGCTGCAAAAAGTAGCGCATGTAGAACGTGCGGTCCGTGAGCCCGTGGTAGTCGCGCAGGGCCTCCGTCGTGCGGCGATTCGAAGGGGGTGCGTACGGCGTATTCAGCCCGACGATCGCTGCGACCCGCTCCGGATAGCGGAGCCCCATCTGCCAGACCACCGCCCCGCCCCAGTCGTGCCCCACGAATACCGCCCGCGCGAGTCCCAGTGCATCCAGCAGCCCGGCCATGTCGGCGCAAAGCACCTTCATCGTGTACGCCCGCGGATCCTCCGGGGCATCCGTCTCGCCGTAACCCCGCATATCCGGGGCGATCGCCCGGTACCCCGCCTCCGCCAGCGCCGCCAGCTGGTGACGCCACGAAAACCACAGCTCCGGAAAGCCATGGCAGAACACCACCGGGAACCCCGAACCGGCCTCCGCCACGTGCATGCGGATCCCGTTCGTCTCGATGAATCGATGCGCGATTGCGGCCAAGCCTGCCCCCTCGCTGGTCGGTATCGGCACGCATCCTACACTCTCATCATGGTGGAGCTGCGCATCCCCTTCTTTCGGCCCGCGATCGACGAGGACGACATCGCCGCCGTCGCCGAAACCCTGCGCAGCGGCTGGCTCACCAGCGGCCCCAACCTGCGCGAATTCGAACGGGAACTCGCCGCCGCCTGCGGCGCCCCCTACGTCAACGTCGTCAACTCGTGCACCGCCGCCCTCCACCTCTGCCTGCGCGCCTGGGGAATCGGCCCCGGCGATGAAGTCATCGTCCCCACCTACACCTTCTCCGCTACCGCTACCGTCGTGGTGCACTGCGGCGCGCAGCCCGTGCTCGTCGACGTCCGCGAGGGGGATGCCAACCTCGACCCGGCCGCCTTCGAACGCGCCATCACCTCGCGCACGAAAGCCGTCATCCCCGTCCACTTCGCAGGAGAGCCCTGCGATATGGATGCCATCCTCGCCATCGCCCGCTCCCGCGGCATCCGCGTGCTCGAAGATGCCGCCCACGCCATCGGTGCCGTCTACCGGGGCCGCCCCATCGGCTCCATCGGCGATGCCACCGCCTTCAGCTTCTACGCCACCAAGAACATCACCACCGGCGAAGGCGGAGCCCTCGCCACCTTCGACGAAGCCCTCAGCAACCGCGTCCGCGTCCTCACCCTCCACGGCATGACCAAAGACGCCTGGAACCGGTACGACGCCGGTGGGAGCTGGCGCTACGACATCGTCGAATTCGGCTTCAAAGACAACCTCACCGACCTCGCCGCCGCCCTCGGCCGCCGCCAGCTCGCCAAGCTCGATCGCCTCACCGAAGCCCGCACCCGCATCGCCATGCGCTACATCGCCAACCTGCGCGACGAGCCCCTCCTCACCCTCCCCGCCTGGGACGAAGCCAACCGCCACGCCTGGCACATCTTCATGGTCCGCGTCGACAATCGACGCTCCCCCGTGCCCCGCGACGACGTCATCCGGCGGCTCGCCGAACGTGGCATCGGCACCTCCGTCCACTTCATCCCGCTCCACTACCACACCGCCTACCGGCGCCTCGGCTATCGGCCCGGCCAGTTCCCCGTCGCCGAGCGCATCTTCGAGGGCGCCATCAGCCTCCCGCTCTTCCCCGCCATGACCGACGCCGACGTCGATTACGTCTGCGAGGCCCTGCGCGACATCCTCCACTCGGCCTGAAGCCGCGCCCGAACCGTCGCCCGGCGTATCGCCGGCCCCATCCCCCGGCTACACTGGACCAGCGGCCCGCCGTGCCACCCCGGAGATGCTGTGATCCGCCCTGCTCACCTCCTCGTTGCGGCCCTCGCCCTCGTCGCCCTGGTCGCCGCCGGTTGCAGCGATTCCACCCCCTCCACCCCCGTTCGCGAATGGGTCGATGGACTCTGCCGTGCCGCTGCTGCCTACCAGTCCGCGACCGACGCCGCTGGCAACACCCTCGCCAACGCCGACCTCGCCGATACCGAAAGCGCCAAAGCCGCCTTCGCCCGCGCCATCGACCATCAGCGCGCCGCCCAGAACACCTTCCGTTCCGCCTTCGACGACCTCGGCCAGCCCGACATCGACGGCGGCAAACAGGTCGTCCGCGCCTTTCACGATCAGTTCGCCGAGAACACCACCCGCACCGACGACATCGCCCGCCGCGTCGCCGAAATCCCCGATAGCGCCGACTTCCTGACCGCCTTCCTCGCCATCGCCGATACCGTCGAAGCACCGGACTTCCGCGCCCGGCTCCAGGCCGTCGCCCGCGACCATGCCGCCGTCGGCGACCTCATCGCCACCATCGACGCCGATCCGGATTGCGCCGCCGTCATCTTCCAGACCGAGACCCCATCGGCCGCCGAGGCCGAGAAAGAAGCCTGGGTGAGCGGCATCTGCACCGCCCTCGGCGGCTGGGTCGCTGCTATCTCCAATGGCGCCGACCGCCTCGCCAGCGACATCGATGCGGCCACCACCCCCGACGACGTCGAGCGGCTCCTCGTCGACTTCTTCCAGCAGGGGCTCGCCGATACCCGCAGCTTCCAGCGCGACGTCGGCAGGCTCTCCCCGCCGCCCGTCGGCGACGGCCAAGCCATCCACGCCGTCTTCGTCACCGCATCCGACGACCTCGTCGCCGCCATGGAGCGGCTCACCCGCGAGGCCGCCAACCTCGACTTCACCGCCCTCGACCAGGCCATCGCAGAGTCCAATCGCCTCACCACGCTCATCGACCAGCTCTTCGGCGACGTCGCCGATAGCTTCGACGAGCTCCAGCGGTACGACCCCGAAGGGCTCGACGTCTACTTCCAAACCCTCCCCGAGTGCCAGTTCTGACGACCCCACCAGGGCTTGCATCGCGCGCGTATACTCGCCGGCATGACGCAGGCCCCTGCCTTCGAATCCGATAGCGAGCTCCTTCGCCTCGCCCAGGGGCTGCGCGATGCGCTCGGTGCACCGGCTGCCGTCGCCCAATCCCACCGTGTGATCGTGGGGTTCCGCGGCAAGGCGCGGCTCTACTACTACCCTCCCGCCGAGGGGCCGCGCCTCCGCACCCCGCTCGTCCTCTTCCCCTACCTCGGCATCTCGCGCCCGTACATCTTCGACCTCCGCCCTGGCGAGTCGTTCGCCGAATTCCTCTCCGCCGAGGGCATCCCCTTCTACCTCGTCGATTGGGGCGTCTTCGGCCCCGAAGACCGCGACCTCGGCCTCGACGACATCGTGGCCGACATGATCCCCTCCCTCCTCCGCCAGGCCCTCCGCCATGCGGGCGCCCCATCCGCCACCGTCTTCGGCTACTGCATGGGCGTCCCCATGACTGCCGCTGCCCTGGCGCACGACCCCTCCCTCCCGGCGAAGAACTTCCTCGCCATGGTTGGCCCGATCGATTTCACCAAAGGCGAATTCCCCCGCATCACCGACGAAGATCGCTTCGACGTCGATGCCATCCTCGAAACCTTCGACATGATGCCCGCCGAGTTCATCCGCACCGGCTTCAAGATGCTCAACCCCCTCGGCGATATCCAACAAGCGAAAGCCCTCCTCGAAAACGCCGCCAACCCCAAGTGGCTCGAGGGCTACAAAGCCATGAACCGCTGGGCCAACGAGTGGGTACCGCTCCCCAAGCAGTTCTTCCGCCATTGGGTGCGCCACTTCTACCAGCGCAACGAACTCCTCCGTGGCGAACTCCGGATCCTCGGTCGTCGCGTCGACCTCGGCCGCATCCGCCTCCCCATCCTCTGCGTAGCCGCCACCAAAGACGACATCGTGCCCGCCGAAAGCGCCCGCGCCCTGCTCGATGCCGTCTCCAGCACCGATACGCGCTTCCTCGAACTCGAAGGCGGCCACATCTCCGTCATTGCGGGGCGCCGGGCCCGCGCCCAGGTCTGGCCCGCCCTCGCCGACTGGCTGCGCGAGCACGATTGAACCGACCGCCCCCAGGAATCTCGGCCGAACCATCCCAACGCGGCCGCGGGCCGGTATCATGCGCGCCATGGCAACGCAGAGTGACGCCGGCAACCCAGGTATCGACGAGCTCCTCGGCCAGTTCCGAGCCCTCAACGAGCAGCTGCTCGCGGCTTGGGGGAAGACGGTCGAAGGCGTCATGGCCTCGGCCGCTGGCCAACGTGCCACCCTCGAAACCGAGCGGAACTACGTCGCGGCCCGCGCTGCCTTCGCCCGGGCGGCCCGCGAAGCCTGGGGCCCCCTGATCGAAGCCGCCGGCGCCGTGCCCCTCACCGAGTTCCAACGCCTCGCCGACCAAGTCCAACTCATCCTCGAACGCCTCGACACCGTCGACGACCGCCTCGACGCCGTCGACGACCGCCTCGACGCCATCGCCGCCGCCCTCGCCGCCCGCCCCACGCCCGCCGCCGACCCCGCCCCCAAGAAGCAACGGAAGCGCAAAACCCCCTGACTCCCAGCTGCTCGCCACCACGCCCCCGGCCAACCCTCGACGCCGTCCCGTACACTGCAACCATGCCCGCTCCCGTCCTCCTTCCATTCGGGGCCACCCCGCGAAAGAGCGACGAAACCTACATCCGCGCGCTCGAAGCAGCTGGTCTCCGCGTCCACGTCCTTCGCCCCGGCGAGAGCCCCCCGCCCGCTTTTGGCGGCCTGGTCCTGGCCGGCGGGACGGATATCGAGCCAGCTCGCTACGGCCAGCCTCCCCACCCCGCGAACCACCCGCCCGAGCCCGCCCGCGACGCGCTCGAAGCCGACCTCATCGAATCCGCCATCGCCGCAGGCGCTCCCATCCTCGCCATCTGCCGCGGCATGCAGATGCTCGCCGTCGCGCGGGGCGGGGCACTCGTGCAGCACCTTCCCGACGTGGTCGGCCATAGCCGCCATGCCGATGCGCCGCCCATCGACGAAAAGCATCGCCGCGCCCACACCGTCGTGCTCGCCGGCCCGGGGCGTCTCCACGACCTCCTCGGCGCCGGCCCCATCGAGGTCAACTCCCGCCACCATCAGGCTGTCGACCCAGCCCAGCCCGGCGCCGGCCTCCGCATCGTCGGCCGCGCCGAAGATGGCACCGTCGAAGCCCTCGACTGGGACATCCCGAACCAGCTCATCGCCGTCCAGTGGCACCCCGAAGATATCGCCCTCGGCCCGCCCGGCCCGATGCGCGACCAGGCCCGCGCGCTCTTCGAAGCCTTCGCGACCGCCGTGCGGGAGTTCGCGGGCGCATGAACCTCCGGCGGCCCCGCGTCCAGATCGCCGGCATCTCCACACTCGAAGATGCCCTCGCCTGCGAGCGCGCCGGCGTCGACGCCATCGGCTTCACCATCGGCCTCCCCAGCGGCCCGCACAACGGCCTCGACGAGGCCGGCGCCGCCCGCATCGTCCGTGCCTTGCCGCCCTTCATCGTCCCAGTCCTCATCACCTACCGGGTCACTGCAGCCGAGGTCGTGCCCATGTGCCGCCAGATCGGCGTCACCCGCGTTCAGCTCCACGCACCCGCCGATCCCGCCGAAATCCACCGCATGCGCCAGGCCATCCCCGGCCTCGCGGTCATCCTGGCCGTCCACGTCACCGGTCCAGAAGCGCTCGACCTCGCCCGGGAGCGCGCCCGCCACGCCGACGCCCTCATCCTCGATACCTACGACCCGGCCACCGGCCGCCACGGCGCCACCGGCAAGACCCACGACTGGTCGCTCAGCGCCCGCATCGTCGAGGCCGTCGACGTGCCCGTCATCCTCGCCGGCGGACTCGACCCCACCAACGTCGCCGCCGCCATCCGCCGCGTCAGGCCGTGGGGTGTCGATGTCCACACCGGCGTCGAACGTCCCGACGGCACCACCGACCACGACCTCGTGCGTGCCTTCACCGGCATCGCTCACGCCACGCTCGTGCCTGTGCGCAGCTAGCGCAGGCGCGTCGGCAGCGGGCGCCTCCCGAAGCCCATCACATCGCCCCGAAGCGGCGGTATCACCCCCGCTGGCCTCATCGCCGGGAACCGTTCCAACAGCATCCGCAGGGCGATGCGCGCCTCCAGCCGCGCCAGATTCGCCCCCAAGCAATAGTGCAGCCCCCAGCCGAAACCGAGCTGCGGATTCGGGTCGCGCAGGAGGTCGATTTCGCCTGGGCGCGCGAAGACCTCCGGGTCGTGATTCGCCGCAGCGATCGAGAGGAACACATTCTCCCCCGCGCGAAGCAGCCGTCCGCCCCGCTCATGATCGACCCGCACCTTTCGCGGCATCGTCCGCGCCGGCCCGCCGATGCGCATGAACTCTTCGACGGCCGTCTCGTCCGCTTCCGCGTGCTCCCGGAGCCACTCCCGGAGCGCCGGCCGCTCCAGCAGCGTGGCCAGCGTATTGATGAGCAGCGTCGTCGTCGTTTCGTGCCCACCGAAAAGCAGCAACGTGCAGAGCCCGATGAGCTCGATCTGCTCCAATTCACCGACCGGCGAATGGACGATGCTCGAGAGGAGCGAATCCGAAGGTTCGGCCCGCACCCGCTCGATGTGGCGCGAGAAGAACGCGATGAACGCCGCGGCCGCGCGCGCCACCGGCTCCTCGGCCACCCCGCCCGGCCGGAGCGAAAAGACCAGGTGAGCGATATCGTCCGACCACGCCTGGAATTGCTCCCGCTCCTCCCCATCGACCCCCAGCACGGCGGCGATGACCAGCGCCGGCAGCGGCCGGGCGAAATCCGCCGAAAGGTCGACCGCGCCCTCGCTCGCCGCCAAGGCATCCAGCCGCTCCGCCACGATGGCACGAATGCGCGCCTCGAGCCCGCCCACCGCCCGCGGCGTGAACGCCCCCGCCAGCGGCTCCCGCAGCCGCGTATGCGCCGGTGGGTCACGGAAGTTCAGCCACGCGTGCAACATCTCCACCGCCCGATGGAATGCCTCCGAGCGCCCACGCGCCGCGCGCTCGAACGTATCCACCCGGTCCGAAGCGAGCCGCTCGTGATCCCGGAACGCCGCCGATACCCCAGCATGGGAGAGCACGACCCACGCCCGATGCCGCTCGCTCCACTGCACATCGCCGCCCAGGCGGGCGCTCGCGAAGTAGCCCGCCGGGTCGCGGATGGCGGCCTCGCAGCCGAGGTCCAGCTCCATGTGCGGGAGCGTACACCCCTTCGTCCGGGTTTTCACGCAGGCCGCCCGGCGCCCAGCGCGCTACCATGGCGCCGTACCCCGGGCCGCCAGCGCCTGCGGGGCCAGGAGGTTCGCCCGTGCCCGCCGGATTCGTCATTCGCCCCGCCCAGCCCGCCGAAGAGCCAGCACTCTACGCCATCCATCGGGCCGCCATGGAGGCATACGTCGTCCAGACCTTCGGCCCCTGGGACGACGCCTGGCAGCAGGACCACTTCGCCGGCAGCTGGCCCGACCTGCGCCTCGCCATCGAAGTCGATGGCGAACTCGCCGGCTTCCTCGACCTCGACGAGCAGGGCCCCACCGTCGAAATCGCCCGCCTCGAACTCGCGCCCCGCTGGCAGCGTCAGGGCATCGGCTCGGCCATCGTCCGCGCCGTCCAAGCCCGTGCCGCCGAGCTCGCGCGCCCCGTCACCCTCCAAGTCCTCAAAGTCAACCCCTCGCGCACCCTTTGGGAACGGCACGGCTTCCATCAGGTCGGCGAAACCGAAACCCACTACCAGATGGCCTGGCCCGCCTGACCGCTCGCAGCCCACCTCCTTCCCGCTATCCCCCGCTCGTCCTACGCTAGCCTCGTGCTCGTGGTCCAAAAATACGGCGGAACCTCCGTGGCCGATGCCGAACGCATCCGCCACGTCGCCGGCCGCATCATCCGCCGCCTTCGCCAGGGCGATCAGGTCGTCGCCGTCGTCTCCGCCATGGGCACCGCCACCGACGACCTCATCGACCTCGCCCTCCAAGTCGCACCCGACCCCGACCCGCGCGAGCTCGATATGCTCCTCTCCACCGGCGAACAGGTCAGCGTCGCCCTCCTCGCCATGGCCCTCAAATCGCTCGGGCAGGAGGCCGTCGGGCTCACCGCCCAGCAGGCCGGCATCATCGCCCAGGGCCGCCACTACCAAGGCCGCATCTCCCGCGTCGAAGCCGACCGTGTGCGCGCCGAGCTCGCTGCCGGGCGCGTCCCCGTCGTCGCCGGGTACTGGGGCGTCGATGAACACCAGGAGATCCTCACCCTCGGCCGCGGCGCCAGCGACACCACCGCCGTCGCCCTCGCCATCGCCCTCGGCGCCGACATCTGCGAAAACTGCAAAGACGTCGAAGGCATCTACACCGCCGACCCTCGCATCGTCCCCACCGCACGAAAGCTCAAAGACATCGCCTACGAAGAGATGCTCGAGCTCGCCACCCAAGGCTCGCAGGTCATGCACAATCGCGCCGTCGAGCTCGCATCCGTGTACCACGTCCCGATCCTCGTGACCTCGAGCATGGTCGAGGCCCCGGGGACGCTCATCCGAGGAGAGGCAGAATTGGAAGAACGGAATCGCGTCCGCGGCATCGCTCACGACCTCGACGTCGCCAAGGTCACCGTCCGCCGCGTCCCCGACCGCCCGGGGATCGCCGCCAACATCTTCGAACCGCTCGCCGAAGCCGGCATCAGCGTCGACACCATCGTCCAGAACGCCTCCGAAGCCAACCTCACCGACCTCTCCTTCACCGTTTCCCGCTCCGACCTCCGCCGGGCCGAGGCCCTCATGCCTGAGATCTGCGCCCGGGTCGGCGCCCCCGAATGGTCCAGCAACGCCAACCTCGGCAAAGTCTCCATCGTCGGCGTCGGCATCCAAACCGCTCCCGGCTACGCGGCCCGCATGTTCCGCGCCCTCTACGACGCCGGCATCAACATCGAGCTCATCTCCACCAGCGAAATCCGGCTCACCTGCATCATCGCGGCCGACCGCGTCCACGACGCCGTTCGCGCCCTCCACGATGCCTTCGAGCTCGAAAAGCCCGACCCCGATACCGCCTGAGGCGCCGCCCGCGCCCGTCGCGTAGACTCCCCACCAGTTCCCCCTCGGAGCCGCCCATGCCCATGCCCGAGCGCGGCCGCCCCTGGCCCGAAATCGCCGCCGAGATGCAAGCTTCCCGCGCCGCCGACCTCGACTGGCGGCACGCTCGGCACGGCGCCTACGTCTGGTACGCCTCCGACGAACTCGAACACGTCCTCCGCGAAGCATTCGGCATGTTCCTCGTCGAAAACGGGCTCGGCATTCGCGTTTTCCCCAGCCTCGGCCGCATGGAAGCCGACGTCCTCGAGAGCGTCGCCGGCCTGCTCGGCGGCGACGCCACCACCCCAGGCATCTTCACCAGCGGCGGCACCGAGAGCATCTTCCTCGCCATCGCCGCCATGCGCGAATGGGCCCGAGCCACCCGGCACCCCGCCGGCCCGCCCGTCGTCGTCGCGCCGCACTCGGCCCACCCTGCCCTCGACAAAGCCGCCCACTACCTCGGCCTCGTCGTGCGTCGCGTCCCCGTCGGCCCCGACTACCGCGCCGACCCCGCCGCCATCGACGCCGCCATCGACGAGGCCGTCATCGGCCTCTACGCCTCGGCGCCCTCCTACTCCCTCGGCATGGTCGACCCGATCGTCGAGCTCGGCGCCATCGCCACCGCTCGTGGGCTCTGGCTCCACGTCGATGCCTGCGTCGGCGGCATCCTCGGGCCCTTCGTCCGCGAACTCGGCTACCCCGTTCCGCCCTTCGGATTCGACGTCCCCGGCGTCACCTCCATCTCCGCCGACCTCCACAAGTCCGGATTCGCCGCCAAGCCCGCCTCTACCGTCCTCTTTCGCACCGCCGACCACCGAGAATTCGCCCGCTACACTTTCGACGACTGGCCAAGCGGAACCTACACCAGCCTCACCTTCACCGGCACCCGCCCCGGAGGCGCCATCGCCGCCGCCTGGGCCGCCTTCCAGTTCCTCGGCCGCCAAGGCTATCGAGAGCTCGCCGCCGCCAGCATGCGCGCCCGCGCCGCCATCGAATCGGGCCTACTCGCCATCCCCGGCGTTCGCATCCACGGCGAACCACCGCTCTACGCCTTCGCCTGGGCCGCCGAGGGCGTCGACATGGGGAGCGTCGCCCGCGCGCTCGCCCGCGAAGGCTGGGTCGCCGGACGCACCACCTCGCCCGAGGGCATTCACGTCATGGCCACACCCATCCACGAACGGTACGCCCCCGAGTACGTCGAAGCCGCTCACCGGGCCATCGCGGCTGCCCGCACCGGCGAAACCAGCACCTCGTCCCGCGCCGCCTACAACTGACCCAAGGAGACCCCGTGGACCGCATCGCCATCGAAATCGAACTCAACCGCGACCGTACCTGGCTCCTCGAAACGCTTTCGGCCATGCCGCCCGAAGCCCTCCATGCCCCCCGCACCCGCTCCGAGCACGACCCCGCAGCCTGGTGGTCCTACGCCGACCACTTCATCCACACCACCCTCATCGAACAGAACTGGAACGACATGATCCGCCGTCACCTCCGCGGCGAGCAGGCGCTGCCCCGCCGCCTTCGCCCCGACGGCACCCCCCAATCGCGCGAAGAGGTGATGGCCGGCATCCACGCCTGGACCGAAGAGTGGGCCAGGACCCACCGGGGCAAGCCATTCGCCGAGTTGGCCCGCATCGGCCTCGAAACCCGCGCCGAGACGCTCGCCCTCCTCGCCTCGCTCACCGATGCCCAGCTCCAGGAGAAAATCCCCGGCGCCCCCTGGGCCGATGGCACCATCGGCGGCATCCTCGCCGCCAACGCCGCCCACGGCCGAATGCACTTCACCTGGGCGAAGGAAGGTACGGGCTGAAGCAGCCCGCCTCGACCATCCGCCCACTCAACCGACGTACGCTTCCGCCGGCCCCACCGCCGAAGCCGCCACCGGCATCGGCGCCGTGAACCTGCGCACCTCTCGCCGCCTCACCGGCAGGTAGCAGTGGGCGCACGCTCGCGGCCGCGGCAGCTCGACCGGCACCTGGACGCGGTAGACCCCGTGCTCCGGGCACTCCAGCTCGAACTCGATGACCTCGACCTGCATCGTAGCCCTCCCCGTCCCAGCCGCGCCTCCCGCGGATGGATCCATAGCATAGTCCGATATCCTTCCGTGTGAAGGGCCCAATGGCCCCCGAAACGTTAACGTTTCGTCCACGCGCGGAACTACGCCGGCCCCCGCACCCCGTCGGCCCCGAGGCCTTCGACGCCATCGTCCCATTCCAGCCAGTCGAGCCCCTCCGATTCCACCCGGGCCGCCTCCTCGCACCGGTCGCGCCAATTGCAAAAGGCGCAGTGCACCCCCGGCGTCGCTAGAAACTCCGTCTCGGCCTGCATCCTCTGCGCCATCCCGCCCAGGTACTCCATCGTCGCCCTCGCGTCGTCGCGGGTCAGCTCCCGGACGCGCTGCTCGCCCGTGCGCAAGTTCCAGCCCACGGCCCGAACCGTCGCCGCACGCGGCAGCTTTCGCACCGTCCGCACGATCAGGTGAACGAGGTCCAATTGCCGGTCCACCACATCGTCGAGGTCGAACCGGCCCGTTTTCCAATCCACCACCTGCCAACGGTCCGGCCCCAGGCGATCCACCCGATCGGCCTTGGCCCGCACCGTGATGCCGAGGCGCTTCGAGGGTGCCCAGCTTTCCAGCTCCGCCCAGCGCGCCTCCGAAACGATCGCGCGATGCGCCTCGATGCCCCGCTCGTAGCAAGCGAACGCCAGCGCCCAGCCCTCCGTCCCTGGGCCCGCCACCGCATGCTTCGGCATCCGCAAGTAGGCGTCCAGCTCCGCCCAACCATCCTTCGGCTCGCCCGTGTCACAGAGCTTTTGCATCGCCCGATGGACGCCATTCCCCACGATCGCGGCCGGCGGATCGCCCGGTGCGGGCCAAACCAGCCCCGAAACGTAGCCGAACCAATACTGCTTCCGACACCGTCGGAACGCCTCGATCTTCGTGTGGGTCACCTTGAACAGCTCGCCCGACACCGCCCCGCAGTTTACCCTTCCCCTGCAACCCCCGAACGCCATGACCGAACCCGCCCCGCTCGAAGGAATCCGCGTCATCGAACTCGCCAACTACGTCGCTGCGCCCAGCGCCGGCGGCCTCCTGCGCGACCTCGGCGCCGACGTCGTCAAAATCGAGCCGCCCGGCGGCGAAGTCATGCGCGGCGTCGTGCCGATCGGCACCGGCACGGGCACCGCCCCCTTCAATTTCCTCTTCGAACTCGAAAACCGGGGCAAAAAGTCCGTCACCATCGATCTCGAAGCCCCCGGCGCATCCGAAGTCGTCCATCGCCTGCTCGCCGGCGCCGATATCTTCCTCACCAACCTCCTCCCGCGGCGGCTCCGCCGATTCGGCCTCACCCCCGAGGACGTGCACGCACGCAACCCGCAGGTCGTCTTCGTCGCCATCACCGGCTACGGGCTCGAAGGCCCCGATGCCGATCGCCCCGGATTCGACTTCTCCGCCTTCTGGACTCGGAGCGGCATCATGTCGCTCATCGGCCACCCGGGCGGGCCGCCCGTCATCTCCCGCATCGCCCAGGGCGACCACACCACCGGCATGGCGGCCGTCGCCGCCGCCCTCGCCGCCCTTCGCCTCCGCGACCGCACCGGCCGCGGCCAGGTCGTCGACCTCTCCCTCCAGCAGACGGGCCTCTACACCATCGCGACCGACGTCGCCAAAACGCTCGTCGACGGGCGCCAGCCCCGCCGCTTCGACCGAACAGCGCCCGAAAACCCCCTCTTCAACACCTACCCCACGGGCGATGGCCATTGGCTCATGCTCGTCCACATGACGCCCGACCCCTACTGGCCGCGCCTCTGCCGCGTCATCGGCCGCGACGATTGGGCCGCCGACCCGGCCCTCGCCACCATGGCCGCCCGCCGCCAGCGCGCCGCCGAGATCACCGCCGCCATCGAAGGGGCCTTCCTCGCCGAGACCCTCCCGGACCTCGCCGAAAAGCTCGACCGCGAAGGGCTCATCTGGGCCCCCATGGTCGAACTCCCGCACGTCATCGCCGACCCACAGCTCCGTGGCCGCGATGCCTTCCAGCCCCTCGAGACGCCAGCCGGCACCTTCGAAACCGTCGCCGCCCCCTTCCGCATCCGCGGTGCCGACGTCCGCGTCCGCGGCATGGCCTCCCAACCCGGCGCCGATACCCTCGATATCCTCCGCGCTGCCGGCTACAGCGACGACGAGGTCGCCACCCTCGCCGAACAGGGCATCTTCGGCTGACGCTCGAGCGCGGTAGCCCTCACCGAGCGCCCAACAGATAATTCACGCATGAGCGACGATCCGTTCGCCCAGAACCTCGCCGCCCTCCAAAACTGGGTTCCCCCCGACGAGCCGCCCACCGGCCAGCGCGCCGCCCTCCACCGCCTCGCCGCCGCCATGCGCACCGTCGCCGAGGCGCTCACCGACATGCAGGCCGAGGAAGCCGACCTGCTCGCCGCTGCCGAAGCCATGGAACAATTCGGGGCACGGCTCGAAGCGACCCGCACCGGCCACCGCCCTTGGGGCTTCGCCGAATCGGCCCCCGCCGGCGATGCGCGAGCCATGTTCGATAGGAGCCCCGTCATCGGCCTCGGCAACCCCGTCGCCCCGCCCCTACGCATGGAAGTCGACGGCGACCGGATCGTCGGCCGCGCCACCTTCGGCGCCCAGTACGAAGGGCCACCCGGCCACGTCCACGGCGGCATCATCGCTGCCGCCTTCGATGAAGTGCTCGGCATGGCCCAGGCACGAACCGGCCAGCCCGGCATGACCGGCACCCTCACCATCCGCTACCGCAGGCCCACCCCCCTGCACACCGAAGTCGTCTTCCAGGCGCGCGTCGACCGCGTCGAAGGGCGGAAGATCTTCGCCGCTGGCACCCTCCACGCCGGCGAAACCCTCTGCGCCGAAGCCGAGGGCATCTTCATCTCCGTCGATTTCAGCCGCCTCCTCCGTCCCTGAGCAGCCGCGCGTCACCGCCCTCCACCAGACCGGGGCGAACACCGGCCGGGTGTTCCCTGGTCTCGCCGACGAATTCGAAGCCGACCTCGCCACCCCGCGTCCCGTCGTCGAAATCATCAGCCGGCTCGACACATCGGCCCCGATGCTCCCCTCCCACCTCTCCGGCCCGCCGGCGGTCGCCGAGCGGCACACCCCACCCAACCCGCGGCTCCCTATACTTGGCAGGTGCCCGAAATCCCCGAGCTCGAAGCCATCCGCGGCTTTTTCGACGAGCAGCTCACGGGCCGTCGCATCGAAGCCTGCACCGTGCGCATCCCCGTCGTCTTCCGCACCCCAGCGAGCGAATTCCGCCAGACCCTCCCCGGCGATGCCTTCGCCGCCTTCCGCCGTCACGGCAAGTTCCTCTTGCTCCAACTGCAATCGGCCCGCGTCATCGCCGTCAATCCCATGCTCACCGGGCGCTTCCAATACATCGACCCTGCCGCCAAGATGCCCGCCAAGACGTGCCTCGTCCTCGCCATCGAAGGCGGCCGCGCGCTCCGCTACGCCGATGACCGCCTCATGGGCAAACTCTACCTTCTCCCCGCCGATCGCCTCGAGAGCATCCCCGGCTGGGCCGAAAACGGCCCCGACTTGCTCGACCCAGCGCTCACCGAAGACGTCTGGCTCGCCCGCATCGCGAAGTACCGCGGCGGCATCAAGAACATCCTCGTCAACGCCGCCTTCGTCCAAGGCATCGGCAACGCCTACAGCGATGAAATCCTCTGGGAAGCGCGGATCAACCCCTACACCCCGCGGACGAAACTCACCACCGACGACCTCCGCCGGCTCTACCGCTGCGCCCACGCCGTCATGGCCTGGGCCACGCCCCTCGCCCGCGCGGCCATGGTCAAGCAGGACACCCTCGACTACGAAGAGCGCCGCGACTTCCTCCGCGTCCATCGCCGAGGCGGCCAGCCGTGCCCCCGCTGCGGCACCCCGATCAGCGAGATCACCGCCAACCAGCGGGTCACCAGCTTCTGCCGGCAGTGTCAGCCAGAGCTCCCCGCCTGAGGAGCACCGCCGGCATCGGTGCCCTCCTCCCCGACCCGCTCCCGGAAGATACGGGCGAGGTCCTCCACCCCGTACGGCTTCGCGAGCAGCTCCAACCCGTACCGCTCGACGAGCGCCACCACGCCCGCATCGGTCGTCGCCCCCGTCGCGATGATCGCTCGGGGGATGAGGTGCGGGAACCGCGCCTCCAGCCCCGCGAACACCGCGTCCGCCGTCCCCGAAGCCAAGCGGTAGTCACAGAGGATGATGTCCGGCTCCGAATCCGCCACCAGCGCGAGCGCCTGCTCGCTGTTCTCGGCATCGATACACCGGTGCCCGAGGCTCTCCACCAGCCGGCGGCAGACCTTCCGCAAGCTCGGCTCATCGTCGATCACCAACACCGTCGCCTGGCGCGCCGGCACTGGCGCCGCCCCAGCCTCCGCCACCGCCGGCTCGCGGGGCGGCGCCGGCAAGGTGATGACGAACGTCGTCCCCGTCCCGGGTGCCGAAAGACAATCGATTGTGCCGCTGTGCGAGCGCACGATCGAGTAGCTCAGCGAGAGCCCGAGACCCGTGCCCGAACCCTGCTTGGTCGTGAAGAACGGCTCGAAAATGCGGGCCCGCGTCGCCTCGTCCATCCCCGCGCCCGTATCGCTCACCGCCAGTCGCACCTGTCCAGCTTCGTCCCGGCTCCCCTCGATCACGATCCGCCGCACCGGCCGCCCCTCGAGCGCGTGTTCCGCGTTCGTCACCAGGTTGAGTACCACCTGCGTGAGCTGATGCTCGTTGCCCCAGACCTCCAACCCCTCGTCGACTCGCAGCGCGACCTCGATCGCCGCCTGCTGCCAGGCGCGCTCTCGGAGCCGCGCCACGTGGCCCACAACCTCCGACACCGACACCGGCCCGTGCTCCACTTCGCCGGGCCGCGCGATGAACAGCAGGTCGCGGACGATATTCCGCGCGCGGAGGGCTTCCTTCTGGATGATGCCGAGCTCCTCGCTGAACTGCCCCGTCTGGTCGGAGTACGCCAGCACCTCGGCGAAACCGAGGATGGCCGTCAGCGGGTTGTTCAGCTCGTGCGCCACCCCGCCGATGAGCTCCCCAAGCGCCGCGAGCCGCGAGGCCTGCTCCATCCGCGCCCGGTTCGCCGCCTCCGCCTCCGCCCGTCGCACTTCCTCGGTCACGTCCGCCGCCACCGTCAGCAGCCGTACCTGCGGATCGGCGATCGGGACGAATTCGCAGTCGAACCAGCGCAGCTCCCCGCTCACCGTCACTGCGGCCCGCCCGCTCCCCCGGATCCCATCGTCGAACGCCCGTCGGAACGGCTCGCGCAGCTCCTCGGGCATGCGCTGCAGCACACCGTCCATGCCGGCCGCCACATCGTCCACCGCCAGCGCCTGCACAATCTCTCGACCGAGCTGATTCGCGAAGACCGTTCGGCCCGTGCGATCCGAGAGGATGACGGCCTCCGAAAGCGACCCGAGGATGAGCCCATAGGTCGCCGCTTGGCGCATCCGGTCTTGCGCCGCGATGTTCGCCTCCAGCGCCGGGCCGACGACCTGCGCGATGCGCCGAATGAGGTCGAGGTCGCGCGCCCCGAACGTATGCCCAGGCTGCCGGCTCGCCACCAGCAGCAGCCCCGTCGGTTCGCCGGCCGAATACGACGCCGTGTAGCACACCACGCTGAACCCAAAGCTCGGCCCGAAATGCGACGCCGGGATGGCCGTGCCCGGCACCACCACCTGCCCCGTTCGCCTCGCATCGTCCTCGTGCGGCAGCACGGGCAGCCGGAATTCGCCGCCCAGCGGATGCGGCCAGACCAGCTCGTCGCCAACGAAACGCCCATAGGCGGCGAACGCCGAGGGCACGAACCGCTCCAGCACCGGCACCACCGCCTGGAGGATCGCCATCGGCCCGGAGGCGGTCGCTGCCGCCGCGCTCGCCTCAGCGAGTATGCGCTGCTCCTCGGCTTGTCGATCGCGCTCCGCCTGGGCCGTCACCGATTCGATCACCGGCCCCACCACCCTCGTCACCCGCCGGAGCAGCGCCAGCTCGCGCGGGGCGAAGCGATACGACGGATCGCGGCTCGCGACCATCAGCATGCCCGAGACACCGCCCGCCGAGTGGTACGAACTCAGCGCGTAGGCGCACAAGCCGAGCTCGCCATAGAACTGCGCGCGGTACGGTGCCAGGTCGCCCACGCCCTGGCCCGTCGCCAGCGCCTCCCGCCCGACCGGCGAGAAGCGCATCACGAGCTCCTCCTGCCCGATCACCTCCCGTGCCTGCGGGTCGGTGACGCGATAGGCGATCGCGTCTCCCTGGACGAAGCCATACATCGCGAACGCCCCAGGGATGCGCTCGCCGAGCACGGCGGGCAGGTAGTTGACCACCTCCTCCACGCTCCGCGCGGCCGCGGCCGCGGCCGCCACGCTCGCCACGATGCGTTCGTCCTCGGCCTCCTCCATTCGCCGCCGCCGCTCGCGGAAGTTTGCCATCGCCGGGCCGGCGATATCGGCCACCAATCGGCACAGCCGGAGGTCGCGCTCGCTGAAGGCATACCCCTCCTCGGGTGTCCCCACGACGAGCACCCCGATGGTCTCCCCCTCCGAGGCCGCCGCGGTCGTGACCCATGTCCGCAAGCCGCTCGCGGCGATCCGAGCGCGGTTCTCCGGCAGGATGTCGGGCGTTTCCAGCGAGTCCACGGCTTGGCCCGCCGCGATCGCGCGGCGGACCGCTGGCCCGAGCGGCACCACGGTCCCGGAGACCGGCTCGGTCAATCGGTCGCCATCCGCGTAGTAGAAGCCGACGATGGCGTTCGGGACGAGCCGCGCGAAGGTCGCTGTCAGCCCGGCGAGGAATTCGCGATCGCCCGTTGCCCGGGCCGCCGCCGAGGCGGCGTCGGCGAGGAACCGCTGCTCCTCGGCCTCCTCGATGCGCCGCCGGCGCTCGCGGAGGTTCGCAACGGCGGGACCGAGGATGTCGGCCATCAGCTTGATGACGCGCAGGTGTCGCGGCAAGAAGTGGAACTCTGGGTCGCTCGTCCCCACCCAGAGCACCCCCAGCGTCGTCCCGCGCGAGGCCAGCCGCGTCGTCACGCTCCGCACGATGCCGAGCTCACGTTGGCGCTCCCGCGATGCCGCCGTGACGGCCTCGTCGGGCTCCCGCACCACCGGCGCCGGTGCTTTCGCATCCGGGAAATCGAACCCGACCGGGAGCCGTACCGACGGCATCACGGCGCTCACGAGGTTCCCCTCCTCGTCGAAGAGGAGCAGGTCGACCCGCGCAGCCGGAACCAGCCAGCGGAACTCCTGCCCGAGCTGCCTCACCAGCTCGTCCTCCGTTTCGGCCCGTGTGGCCACCGCCGCGATGTCGGAGAGGAAGCGCTGCTCCTCGGCATCCTGCCGCGCCTGTTCGGCCGCGCGCGCGTTTTCCATCGCCGGACCCACGATCTGCGCGATCAGTCGGAGCAGCCGCAGCGCCCGCTCCCCGAAGACGTAGTCCGGATCGCGCGAGGCCACCACGAGGAACCCGATCGTCCGACCGCCAGCGCGCGCCGCCGTGGTCGAGGCGGCACGGGCCCCCATCCGCCAGAGCGGGCTCCGTTCGTCGAGGTCATCGGGCAGTCGGTCGGCATGCGTCTGTCCGCGTTCCTCGGCCTCGCGCGCATAGGCGTCGACTGCGGCCTCGAAGACGGTCCCGTCCCCGAGCGGGTACAGAATGCGGTCTCCGTCCTTCAGCCCGAAGGCCACGATCGGCAGCGGGACGAGACGCCGGAGCGGGCGTTGGAGGGCGACGGTCATCGCGTCCGGCGACCCCTCTCGCGCGGCCACTGCCGCCACCTCGGCGAGCAGCCGCTGGTCCTCCGCCTCGAGGCGCTCGCGCTCCATCGCGCGGGCGTTCGCCATCGCCGGCCCGACGATGTCCGCAATCAGCCGAACGATCTCCACCTCTCGAGCGTCCGGCTCGAAGTTCGGATCGCGCGAACCGATGACGAGCAGCCCCACCGGAGTCCCGGCCGAAGAGGCCAGCGCCACGATGTGTGCCTGGATGCCGAGCGCGTCGAGCTCCGGCAGGGCCGATCCCGGCGAGGTCCGCCGTGCCACCGGCGGCACGACGGCGACGCCCGTCTCCATCGCCTCGCGGAAACTCGCTCCGAGGGGCATCGCGGTCGGTTCGCCAGCCCGATTCGGGAAAAGCACGCGCTCCCCTTCGAGGAAGCCGAACGCGACGTACGCCGCCGGGATCTGTCGGCCTACCACCCGCTGCAGCTCCCGCGCGATCGAAAGCGGGTCCGTCTCGCGGGCCGCAGCGCTCGCGGCCGCCGCCAACACCGCCTGCTCCTCCGCCTCGATGATGCTCAACTCCAGCCGCTGCCGATTGGCGACCGCATACGCCACCAGGGTTCCGAGCAGCTCCGCGAACCGCTGTTCGTCGGCATCGAACGGGCGCGCTTGGCGCCGCCCCAGCGCCAACACCCCTACCGCCTGTTCGCCTGCCCGGAGCAACGTTGCCACCACCCGCGCGATCCCGTCCTCGCGCATCTCGCGGACGACGGCGGTATCGGCGTTCGCATCCCCCGTGTCGAACTGCACGCTCCGCTGGCCCGAGGCCTCCAACCGCTCGACCTCTGCCGGATCGACGGGGAGCACGTCGGCGCGCCCCGTCCGCCAGCAGGCGTAGGCATCCTCGCCCACCCTGACTGCCAGCGCGACGCCATCCACCCCCGCCAACCCGAGGAGCAGCCGGCTGAGCCGCTCGAAATGCGACGCAATCGGCGCGCCGTCGTTCACGAACAGCGCCACCTCGGCGAGCACTCGCTCGAACTGTTCCTGCCGCTCCCGCCGGAGCCTTGCTCGTTGGTTCGCCGTCGCCTGCCCCAGGAGTGCCGCGACCAGCCGGATGAACTCCAACTCCTCCGTCCCGAAGCGCTCATCCTCCAGCCGGCCGATGGTGAGCAACCCTTCGTGCCCCTCCGAAGAGCTGATCACGGCAGTCGCGGCCCGCCGATAGCCGGCCCGAGCGAGAGCCTGTGGCACCCGGTTCGGGTTCCGGTCCGTCCGGTACTGCACGACCCCACCCGCCTCCACCGTTTGCCGGATTCCCTCCTCCCGGAAGTCCGGATCGGCGTCGATGTCGAGCGGCCTCGAGCGCACCGGCACATAGGCGCCCGTTACCGGGTCGCGGGTCGTGATCGAGAGCAAGTCGAAGCCAACCGCCTGGAGCAGGATCCGCGAAAGCGCCTCGAAGTGGTCGCGCACGTCCTCCCCACCCTCGAGCAGGGCGGTCAGCTCCGACAGTGCCTGTCGGCGCACCGCCTCGCCGATCTGCTCCCGCACCTTCCGGTGGTTCGCCAGCGCTTGTGCCACGAGTGCCGCGACCGATTCGAGGTGGGCCACCTCCTCCGCGTCGAATGGCCGCTCGTGCATGCGGCTCATGAGCAAAAGCCCTTCGTCGCGGCCCTCATGGCGCAGTGCCACCGCCGCCACCCGCTTCACGCCCGCCTCTCGGTTCTTCTCGGCCATCGGCCCGGAAAACTCCTCGACCGGTGCCTCCAACACCGTCGCCCGCCCCAGCTCCGCGAACATGATCCCGAACGAATCGCGCCGCGCCGTGTACCCCGGTCCTGTCGAGCGCCGCCTGAGGCTATCCACCACCCGCAGATGCTCCTCGTCCACGTAGGTCCAGAGTGAAAGGCCGTCGAATTCGACCACCCCCGTCAGCCGCGTCGCGAGCGCCTCGAAGAACGCTTCGGGGCCCTCACCCCGATTGAGCAGGAGCGCCAGCTCGTTCAACACCCGGAGCCGCTCGGCCGCCCGGGTGGCATCCTGCAGCCGGCGCCGGTTGCCCACTGCCAGCCCCAAGAGCGGCGCGAGCGTCGCGAGGAACCGCCGTTCGTCCGGAGCGAACGGGGCATCGACCTTCCGGGCCAGGTTCAGGCTCCCGACCAGCCGGTTCCCGTCGTAGAGCCGGGCAACGATCGCGCGCCGATAGCCCGCCTCGCCCACCATTCGGCCGAACGCCGTCCGGGCCTTCGCTGGTTCGTATTCGTAGAGCCCGTCGGCATCGAACGGGAGCGTGAGGCTCGGCGCCGTCGCGGCCGGAAAGGTCATGCCGGCCCGCAGCCGGCCGGGCGGCGCAGCGCCGACCACTTCGAGCGCATCGCCATCGGGCGTCACGGCTGCAAGGGCGACCCAGTCGAACGCCAACGCCGCCGGGAGCCGCTCGCGGAGCTCGTCGAACACCGCCGCCAGCGGGGTACCGACCGAGAGATGGGCCGCGAGGTCGTTGAGCACCTTCGCTCGTGCCCGTTCTCCCTCGTCCCGGCGCCGCCGCGCCTGGGCCGTCATCGCCTGGGAGAGCAGCGCCCGGAGCAGCTCGAGGAACGCCATCTCGCCCGGGTCGAACCGCGCCGTCCCCCGCCGCGCAACGACGAGAAGCCCAGCCGCCTGACGTTCCTCCCGCAGTACGGCGACCGCCGCCCGTCCGTATCCCCGGAGCGCGAGCGCATCGGAGGGGCTCGCACCGAGCTCGGGCCGGAACTGGAGCGTATCTCCGCCGCGCGCCATCGCGTCGATGAAGGCATCGCCTTCCGCCGAAGGCGGCGCCCCGGTGTGCACCCCCGGTGGGAACTCTCCGGCGAGCGCGAATCCCGCCGGGCCGCGCACCATCAACCCGAGGTAGTCCACCGGCAAAGCCTCCGGCAGCAATTCCGCGAGCGCTGCGAAGAGCGTCTCGAACGATTCACCGCGGGTGAGCCGGGCGGCGAGTTCACCAGCTGCGCGTGAGCGGGCGGCGGCCACCTTGGCCGCCTGCAGCTCGCGTTCGCGTGCCGCCGCCGCAGCCAATAGCGTCGACGCCTCCCGGAGGAGGGTGCAGGCGCGCTCCGTCGGCCGCTCTCGCGCGCGCCAGCCAGCGATCAGGAACCCTACCAGGTCGCCCCGTTCGAAGAGCGGACTCGCCCAGCCCGCGCCATACCCAGCCGTCCGCAGCCATGCTGCAGCAGCGGGAGCCCCATCCCCATCGGTGAGAAACGCCTCGCCGGCTGCCAAACCACCCTCGAGCGCGAGCCCCACCGTGGCCGCGGGCACAACCCGCCCGGGGACCGCCGGCTCCACCGCGGCCGGCCAGGCTCCCGCCGCCCGTACCGTCTCGCCCGTACCCTCCCGCATGAAGAGCGCAAGAAAGCCGAGGCCCGCCACCTCGCCCAGCATCCCGGCGCAGCGCGCGAACCGTTCCGCGAGCGGCCCACCGCCGGCCGCGGCAACCGCCACGTCCCGCAGCACCGCCCTCTCGCGCGAAGTCAGCGCCTGCCCGGCCATATCGTGTTCGCCCTCTCCCCCATCCTCGAAGTGTCGGATCCTCCCATGGCCCGGCCTATGAGGGAATTCCCCTAATCGCAGGCCGCGTCACCGCCCACTTGGTGCTCCCCAGCGAGTGCCCAATCCTCGCCGCCATGGATACACCCACCTTTGGCCCGGCTGTCCTCGAACGCGCCAACTATATCGGACTGCCTATCTCGGGCACCATCACCGCGACATTCGGCAGCCGCACGATCCCCGAACACGCCGGTGGGCATACCGGCGTCGATATCGCCGCTCCCGCAGGGACTCCGGTGCGCGCCCCTGCCGCCGGCGTCGTCGTCGACGTTCGCAGCGGCGATACGGTCTTCGGCCAAGCGGTCGAGCTCGCCCACCCCGGCGGCTGGCGCACCCACTACGCCCACCTCCAGCGGGTCGATGTCCGCGTCGGCCAGGCGGTCCGTGCCGGCGATGGACTCGGGTTGTGCGGTTCCACCGGGCTGAGCACCGGCCCCCATCTCCATTGGGGGCTGGCTCGCGGTCATTCGCCCGCCGTGCGCGGGCCCGGCCTCGCCGACCCCCTCGCCTACGTCGTCCCCTTTCCACCTGCGCCCAGCCGGGAGCGGCAGCTGCGGGCCGCCGCGGCCGCCATCTACGCCGGCCTCCAAGCCGCCGGGGCCCTCTTCGCCAGCCAGGCCGAATCCGACCTCGAGCCGTATCCACCCGGTTCCGATGAACAACTGATCCTCGCGATCCAGCGCGCCGCCAACCCCTTCCTCGCTCGCTGGCTCCCTCCGCTGGCCGCGATTGGTTAAGCGGCCACTAAACGAATGCATCGACAAACCCGGCATGATGCGTATACTCCGCGGCGGCAGGATCTATCGCAGCTATAGAGCCTGTCGAACGAACGAGGGGGATTGCCTACCGTGCCTGATCGCGACAACTACTGGACCCGTAAACTCGCCCGCCAGGGCATCAGCCGCCGTCGGCTCCTCGGGAGCGCGGGCATGGCCGGCGTCGGCGTCGCCGCGCTCGGCCTCGTCGGCTGCGGCGACGATGACGACGACGACACCGGCGGGGCCGCGACCGCGACGCGGCCCCCGGCTAGCTCGCCCACCGCTGCCGCGTCGCCCACCCAGGCAGCCAAGCAGAAGGGCGGAACCGTCCGCTTCACCTCCGCCGGCAACACCTGGGATACCTTCGACATCGACCGCTCCCGCTTCACCCCGGTGTCCACGCTCTTCGGTTGGACGAACCTCGGCGTTGTCCAATGGGAGAGCTACACCAATGGCAAGATCGGCGGCGCGCTCGCCGAAAAGTGGGAGCAACCCGACAAGCAGACCATCGTCTTCACCCTCCGGCCCAACGTCTTCTGGCACAACAAGCCGCCCGTCAACGGACGGGCCACCAAGGCCGAGGACATCGCCAAGTTCATCCAGCGCAACGTGGCCGGCAAGCTCCGCGACGGCACCGACGACCCGAACTTCTACCGCAAAGCCGCCTTCCAGACGGTCGACAAGGTCGAGGTCGTCGACGAAAAGACCGTCCGCGTCACCCTCAAGTCGCCGAACCCGTTCTTCCTCAATACCCTCGCCGGCGCCTACGCGAAGGTCCAAGCACCGGAGGCTATCGACGCCTTCGAGAAGGATTACGCCAACCTCAAGCCCGAGCTCGTCATCGGCACGGGCGGCATGATCCTCACCTCCTTCAAAGCCGAAGGCGAACTCCAACTCGTCCGCAACGACAAGTTCTACACCCAGGTGAACTGGGACGGCGTCAAATACCTCAACCTCTTCACCGACCAGTCGGCTCAGCTCGCCGCCTTCGAACAGAAGCAGCTCGACTCGTTCACGCCGACCCAGAACGCCGTCGCCGATGACCTCCTCAAGCGGTACCAAGGCCAGATCACCGAGGCCAAGCAATTCTCCGCGAACCCTCAGGCCGGCACCTACTACGGCGGTGCCGCCCCGTGGAACAACCCGAACCTCATCGGCGCTATCTTCCGCGCATTCGACCGGCGCGCCCTCATCCAATCGCTCCTTCAGGGCAACGCCGTCCTCTCCGGCAACGTCCCACCGACACAGGCCGCCTTCACCATCACCGAGAAGGAGCTCGTCACCTTCCCCGGCTACCTCGAAGACCGCGCCAAAGAAGAGGCCGAGGCGAAGAAGATGTGGGAAGCCGGCGGCGGCCCCGCTCTCGGCGAAATCATCGTCGACATCCCCGACATCTGGGAGGGCCTCTACTCCGGCGGCGCCGCCCTCATCACCAACCAGCTCCAGAAGGTGCTCGGCAACAAGTTCACCGCCAAGATCGAACCCTACTCCACCATCACGACGAAAATCGTCAAGCAGGAGTACGGCAACGGCAAGAACAACATCTGGTTCGGCTGGATCACCGAGATCACCGATCCTGAGCCCTCGCTCCTCAACTTCCTGACGTACAACTCCAAGAACCCGCAATTCCAACAGTTCGGTGTCAAGATCGACAAAGTCGACCAGCTCACCGACGCCCTCATGCAGGAGTTCGATATCGCCAAACGGCAGGAGATGAACAAAGAGGTCACCCGCGAGCTCATCAAGAACTACGGCGCGGGCATCCCCTACACCCTCGTCGGTGTGAGCCGCATCATGCGCTGGAACTACTTCAAGACCGGCGAGATCGTCCCCTTCGTCACGAGCCATCAGGCCGTCACCGAATCCTGGTTCGACCAGAACGACCCGACCTGGAAGGGCCGCCCCGCCTGAGGCCACCCGGCCAACCCATCGTCCACCGAGCGAGGGGGCTGCATCCGCAGCCCCCTCGCCACGTTCGGAGCGATTTCCCCGCCGAGCTCAGTAATAGGCCGGGCCGCGCTCGACCTGCGCCTCCAATCGCGCGAGCGCGGGCCAGTTCCGCGCGTCCAGCCGCAGTAGCGCCGCGTACTTCCGCGCCAGCTCCAGGTGACGTTCGTCTTTCGTCTCCCGGTATCGGTTGAACGCGTCGAGCATCTTGTCCGCGATGAGCTGCATGTCGATGCCCATCACGTAGCGGTCCGAAATCTCGTTCAGCGCCTCCACGTAGACCTCGAAGAAGCGCGCGAGC
This sequence comes from Tepidiforma sp., assembly GCF_034432735.1. GTDB lineage: Bacteria > Chloroflexota > Dehalococcoidia > Tepidiformales > Tepidiformaceae > Tepidiforma. Next base: position 29,640 of record NZ_DAOUBJ010000001.1, read on the forward strand.
CGCTCCAGCGTCTGCCGCAGCCGTACCCACTCCGCCATGTCGTGGCGAGCCGCCATCTCGTAGTAGCGCCGCCCCAGCGTGATGAAATACTGCCGGTCCACGTGGGGCGCCCCCCCGAGAGGCCCCCCCGGCCGCTTGCGCCCCAGGCTCGCCGGAAACACCCCCGAGATGAACAGCGCGTTGTCGCCGTACTTCCGGTACGCCTCGAACGCGTTCTGGTAGGCACCGCTCGGGCGCGACGTCTCCTCCATCAGCTCCGACAAGTAGGGCATGAACCCGCGGCCAGGCCCGAGCGAAAGCTCCGACGCCTCTAGATACCGCTCCAGAAGCCGGCCAAGGTAGGTCAGCGTCTCCGCATCCCGACTCCGCCGATTCACGTACAGCGCCTTGATGAGGAACAGGTCGAGGATGTCGCCCAATCGCAGCGCCGTCAGCTCGTCGATATCGTCGTAGAAATCGCTGATCAGCTGGTCCACCTTCCGCGCGAAGGCGCTCGTCGCCACGTTCGAGCCATCGTGCGCGCGGATCGTCTCCCGCAGCCCCGCAATCTCCTGTGTCAACAGTTCCGGGTCCGGCATCGGCCTCCCTCCCTGCTGCTCTCCCCTTATCCGTAGCGAACGGCAGCTCACCCCGTCAAGAACAGTAGGGAGTTTCCGGAAGGCGGGAGCGGCGAACCGCCGAATGCCATGGCGAACCGTGCCCCGGCGGGCTGACCCATGGACCCGTTGCCCCGCCGCTCGCCCCACCTCCCACCTTCCACCGCCCAACCCGTACAGTTACACCTGATGACCGAACGCCTCCAACCCCTCCGCCTCGCAGCCCGCTGCCTCTACCTCCAAGTGACGATGGGCGACCCCCGGCGCGGCCCGGGCCTCGTCAACCTCTGCCGGCACATCGTCCGCGATGGCCGCCAGTGCGTCGGCCCGTTCCTCGACGACACCGAAACCAGCTGTGGGCTCTGGGAGGAGCGGCCCCGCTCCCAGACCCCCGGCTTGCGTGGCTAGCCCCATGGACGACCCCTCGGGCGCGCTCCAAGCCCTTCCCCTCATCACCTCCGAAGCCCTCGACGACCTCGCCCCCGAATGGGAAGCGCTCGCTGCCGCCGTTCCCGGGGCCGCCCCGTTCCACCTGCCGGCCTGGCACCGAACCTGGCTCCGCCACCACGGGGCTGCCGCCGAACCCGTCTACCTCTCCATCCGGCGCGACGACCGCCTCATCGGCGTCGCCGCCCTCGACCTCCAGCCCGGCGGCGCGACCGACCTCGGCGACCCGAACGTGCGCGATTACGGCGGCCCCCTCGCGCTCCCCGGCGAAGAGGAGGCCGTTGCCGCTGGCATCCTCGAGTGGCTCCGCGAAGACTTCACAAGAGCGTTCGAGCCCTGGGGAATCCCGGCCGATGGGCCCTGGCCCGCTGCCTTCCGCACCGCCGCCGAACGGTACGGCTGGTCGTTCGCTGCCGAGCCCGAAGCCACCTGCCCCGGCATCGACCTCCCCGCAACCTTCGACGAATACGTCGCCTCCCTCCCCAAACACGACCGCCACGAACTCCGCCGCAAACTCCGCAACTTCGAAGCCGCCGGCGCAGCCGCCTTCGAACGCATCACCGGGAGCGGCGTCGGCGAACACCTCGACCTCCTCTTCGCCATGATGCGCGCCAGCCGGGCCGACAAGGCTGCCTTTCTCACGCCGGAGCGGGAGAGCTTCTTCCGCGCGCTCGCCGATGCCTTCGCTCCGGCCGGACAGCTCGCCCTCGGCCTCACCACCCTCGATGGCCGGCCCGTCGCCGCCACGCTCACGTTCGAACTCGGCCCGACCATCTTTCTCTACAACAGCGGCTACGACCCAGCCTTCGCCCGCCTCGCGCCCGGACTCGTCAGCAAAGCCCGGGCCCTCCGCGACGCCATCGAGCGCGGATTCGCACGATTCGATTTCCTCCGCGGAGAAGAGCCGTACAAGCGCCATCTCGGCGGCACCGATCGCCAGCTCCTCCGCCTCCGTCTCGAAGATCGCGCTGGTCGCTAAGCCGGCTTCACCGCCCGGATCACCGCGATCGGCTGCGAAAACCCCCATGGCTCGTCGCGAATCTCGAACGCCGCCCGAATCGGCGCCGGCGCCTCGGCCAGCAGCCGCCGGATCACCGCCACCTTCTCCGGCGGCGTGCGTTGCCGGGCGACCCAGTCCGCCCCGTCGAGCGCCAGCACCATCCGGTAGACCATCTCCGCCTCGAAGCCAGCGCCCCGCAGCATCCGCAGCCACTCCGAGCCGCGGTAGTCGCGCACATGCGAAGGGTCGCGCAGCAGCTCGATCGCGTTCAGAAAGGTATCGGCGGCTGCGTCCTCCGGCGCGACCGTATCGGCCACGACGAACCGACCGCCCGGGCGCAGCACCCGGCGCACCTCGTCCACCACCCGGCGAACGTCCGCGAAATGGTGCGCCGCCACCCGGCACGTCACCGCGTCGAAGCAGCCATCGTCGAACGGCAGCTGGGCGGCATCCGCCTCGCGAAACGCGATGTTCCCCACCCGGCGGCTCGCCGCCAAATCGGCCGCCGTCTCCAGCATCGCCGGCGTCAGGTCGATAGCCACCACGCGGGCCGCCCGAGGCGCGCAGGCGAGCGCCGTGTGGCCGGCACCCGTCGCCACATCGAGCACCAGCTCCACCCCCGTCAGCCCCGCAGCATCGACGATGACGGGCAGATCGGGCCCGCTCGCATGATAGGAAAACGTCGCGTAGGCGTGCGCGGAAGGTCCGAACTGATCCTGGACACTACTCACTACATCGGCACCCCCACGGCGTGGTCGCTCCATCGTGACAGCCCCCGCCCGCCCTGTCGACCGTCCCGATTTGCGTTTCATCGCTCCTTGCCGATAAAGTTACGGATATGGCCGAGATGGTCCCCGCCCACCTCCTCGAACCCGTCGCCGAGCGGTTCCGCATCCTCGGCGATGCCACCCGCCTCGCGATCCTCCGCACGCTCATGGCCGAAGGCGAGCTCAACGTCTCGCAGCTCGTCGAACGCCTCGGCATGAGCCAGGCCAACATCAGCAAGCACCTCAAAACGCTCGCCGATGCCGGCATGGTCGCCCGCCGTTCCGAGGGAACCGCCGCGTACTACCGCGTCGTCGACCCGACCCTCGCGACGCTCTGCGACCTCGTCTGTGGCCGCCTCCGCGAACAGGCGGAGGCCGAGGCTCGGGCCTTCGCGGCCAACTAGTCGCCCATCTCAGCTCGCAAGCACTACCAGGGAGGGAGTCCGTTGGACACTGTATCGCTACATCGTCATGAACCGGTGATCTGGCGCCCGGGCCCGCTCGGCCGCCTCGGCCGCTGGATCGCTACCCACCGCCTGCCGGTCGTCCTCGCTTGGATCGTCTTCGCGGGCGCGCTCGGGGCCTTCGCTCCCCGGCTCGAGCACGCGCTCTCCGGCGCCATGTGGGAGGTCGCAGGCTCGGACTCCCTCGCCGCACGCCACATCATCGAGCGCCAGTTCGGAGGCTATTCCTCCCAGTCGGCCGTCGTCGTCGTTTGGTCCGATCGCACCACCGCCGACGACCCGGCGTTTGCCGCGAAGGTCGCCGCTGCCCAAGCGGTGCTCGCCGCCGAGCCGGCCCTCTCCCCCGCCCTTCCCCCGCAGCCCGGCCCTGACGGGCGAACCGTCATGCTCCAAGCTGGCGCCCGTGTTCAGCCCACCGAGGCCGTCCGTGCCGCCGAACGCATCGCCGACGACATCGCCGCCCTGGGCGACGACACCGTCCACGTTGCCCTCACCGGATCCCCTGCCTTCTGGGCCGATTTCAACGCCGTCAATCGCGAAGGCATGATGAAAGCCGAGATGCTCACCTGGCCGGTGACGCTCCTCATCCTCGTCCTCGCCTTCGGCTCGCTCGCTGCTGCTGGCCTTCCCCTCCTGCTCACCGCCGCCGGGCTGATCTCCGCGATGGGCGTCCTCTACGGCATCACCCGCCTCACCGACCTTTCGATCTGGACACTCAACTTCGCCATCATGTTCGCCCTCGCCCTGGGCATCGATTACGCCCTCTTCATCGTCTCCCGCTTCCGGGGCGCTATTCATGCCGCGCCGACCGACCGCCCCCTCGCCGTTGCCGTCACCATGGACACCGCCGGCAAGGCCGTCTTCTTCAGCGGCCTCACCGTGCTCATCAGCCTCTCTGCCATCCTTCTCGTGCCCATCCCCGCATTTCGCTCCATGGCAGCCGGCATGATGCTCGCCGTCACCTTCGTCCTCCTCGCCGGATTGACCCTCCTCCCCGCCGCGCTCGGCCCGTGGATCAACCGCCTCGCCCTCCCCTGGCATCGTGCGGGCGAACACCGGAGCCCCTGGTGGGCCGCCTTCGCCCGGCGCGTCCGGGGCCGCCGCGCTGCCCTCGCGATAGCCTCCACCGCCTTGCTGCTCCTCCTCGCCACGCCACTCCTTCGGCTCGAGACCGGGATGCCCTCCATCTCCGTCCTCCCCCGCGACGAACAAGCCCGCCAGGGCTACGATGCCCTCGCCGCCCGCATGGGCCCCGGTGCGCCCGGCCCCATCCAGATCGTCGTCCCGCCTGGGAGCGACCCAGCGGCCATCGCCCGAACCGTCGCGGCCACGCCCGGCATCGCCCTCACCTACCCGCCGCAGCCCGGCGCCGATGGCTCCGCCCTCGTCACCGCCATCACCGCCTTCGACCCCTCCAGCCGCGAGATCATGGACGTCGTCGCCTCCCTGCGCGAACGGCTTCCCGCCAATGTCCTCGTTGGCGGCCCCGTCGCCGAGAACTACGACCTCGACCAGGCGCTCCGTGCCACCGCGCCGCTCGTCATCGCCATCGTCCTCGTCCTCGGCTTCCTCCTCCTCCTCTTCGCCCTCCAAGCCGTGTTCATCGCCTTCGCCGGCGTCATCTTCAACCTCCTCTCCGTCGGGGCGGCCTTCGGCATCGGGGCGCTCGTCTTCCAGCATGGCTGGCTCGCCGGCCCGATGGGCTTCGAAAGCCAGGGCTACCTCACCTCCTGGGCGCCCCTCTTCTTCTTCGCCCTCGTCTTCGCCATCTCCATGGATTACACCGTCTTCCTCCTCGCCTCCGCTCGCGAGCACTTCGAGCGCTCCAACGACCCGAACGACGCCATCGATGGCTCGCTGGCCCACACCGGCCGACCGATCGTGGCCGCCGCCGGCGTCATGATCGCCGTCTTCTACACCTTCGCCCTCGCCGGCACCCTCCCGATGAAGGAGATGGGCCTCATCCTCGGGACCGCCGTCCTCGTCGATGCGTTCATCGTCCGGCTCGTGCTGGTCCCTGCCGTTCTCGCCATCGTCGGCCGCCGCGCCTGGTGGCTCCCCCGCTGGGCCGATCGCATGCTGCCCGACGTCCGCTTCGCCCACTGACCGACCGCACACCCCGAAAAAGGAGCTTCACCGATGCAACGCGCCACCCTCCGCCCGGCCCCACGCCCCTCCCGGTTCGCCCTGTTCATGGCCTCGAAAGCGGGGCGCACCGCACGCGTCGCGCTCGGGGCCACCATGGTCGGCGCCGGGCTCTTCCTCGTCGGCGGCCTGCCCGGCTACGCCCTCGCCCTGGCGGGCCTCCTGCCCATCGTTGCCGGTGCGCTCAACCTTTGCCCGGTCGCACCGCTTTGGGGTGGCCACTTCTTCGGTTCGCGCTATTGCGCCGCCGAACCCCGCCATCGCTGACCGAACTCCCACGCCGCCGGGCGCCGCCGCCAGCCCCGCCCGCCCGGACAGCCGCCGCCCGCCTCAGCCCTCCCCGCCCGCGAGAAGCTCCTCGAGGTGTGCCGCCAGCGCGCCCTCCACGATGGGCGCCTTCGCGATGACCCGGCCACCGACTGCTACTACGGGCACCTCCAGGAAGTAGCGCGCTTCGAGGTCGTGGTCGGTCGCGATATCCACCGCATCGACCACGATCGGCAGGCGACGAGCCAGCCGCACGAGCACCGCCTCCGCCCCGTCGCAGAGGCCGCAGTCACGGGTCCGGTACAGCGTCACCCGGAGGGGATCCGCCATCTCAGGCGCGAGTTGCTTCGGCTCCCGCAGCCCCGCTCTCGCCCTTTGGCGGGGCGATGTCGTCCGGCAGCCGGCCCCAGACGCGCAGCGCGTACTCCGGCGTAATCGGCCCCGGCTTCTTGTAGAGGATGCCCGCCGCTATCACCGCGATGCCGAGTGTCAGTGCCGCCGTCACCTGGGGCACCGGGATGCCCGCCAACGTTTGTTCATCGATGCGGAAGTAAGAGAGGAAGAAACGCATGATCCCGTACATCGCCACGTACGAACAGAATACCCACCCCGGCACCTTGATTACCCGGTAGCACACGAAGAGCAGGATCCCCAGGATGAGGAAGTCGCCCAACAGCTCGTAGCCGCCCGCCACCGGATGCACCGCATAGGTATCGAGCGGCCGGAGCGGATTCGCCGGATCCTGATTGAGCAAGTTGTACTGGTACTGCGGGCTATCGGGGTGGAGGTATTTCACCCCCCACGGCAAATCCGTTCGCTTCGCGATGTGCTCGCCGTTGATCAGGTCGCCGATGCGCCCGATCCCCTGCCCCAAGATCATCCCCGGCGCCGCCGCATCCAGCCCGATGCCGATCGGCCACTTGTGCCAGATGGCATAGACGAGCCCTCCGAGCACCCCTCCCAACAGCCCACCGTAGAGCGTGATGCCGCCCTCCGTGATGCCGAACACGATGCTCGGCAGGTCGTTCTGGAATCGGTCCCAGTGTTCGACCACGTAGAACAGCCGCGCGCCGACGATCGCGCAGGGGACCCCCACGAGGGCGATCTCCTGCGCCACCTCCACCGGGATACCATCCCGCTTCGCCAGCCACACCGAGAGGCTCACCCCTGCGAGGATGCCGATCGCCGTGAAGAGCCCGTGCCACGTCAGCGTGAAGGGCCCGAATTGGGCCATCACCGGGTCGATATCGATCGAAATGGCGAGGAAGAGCGTGGAGATAGCACCCATAACTCGCCAAAGGGTAGCGCCACCGGCGCCGACGCGATAGGCCACCCCGCCCGCCGGCGGGAAAGAGTCCGTTCAGCTTGGCCGGCGCGCCCGCGCCTGGGCTGCCCGAAGCGCCGCGGCGTGTGCCGATCGCTCCGCACCCTCCTCCAGCGGCCCGAGCCTCGCCGCATCCCCGTAGCGGCGCTGGAGCCCCCAGAGGATGAGCGTATCCGCCAGGGCCGGATTCTTCGGCAACACGCTGCCGTGCAGGTAGGTCCCGATCGCCCGCTTCCGCCGCGCCCCCTCCGTGCGGTCCTCGCCGTTATTGCCGAATCCGAGCCGAACCGTGCCGAACGGCTCCTGGCCCGTCGCCAAATACGTCCGACCACCGTGGTTTTCGAACCCGACGACCTCGCCGAAGGGTGTCTCGACCACCACGTCGCCGATGCACCGGTCCGCTACCGGCCCCGGATGCCGCGTCTCAGCGTCGAACACCCCGATGCCAGGAATGACGCTCCCATCGTGGTCCACGTAGCGGTGGCCGAAGAGCTGGAAGCCGCCGCAGACGGCCAGCACCGGGAGCCCCCCCTCCACCGCCTCGCGCAGCGCCGGGCCCCGGGCCGCGAGGTCCGGCGCCACCCGTCGTTGCTCACGATCCTGCCCGCCCCCGATCAGCACCAGGTCCACCGTGTCCGGGTCGAACCGGTCGCCGAGCCCGACCGCCACCACCTGGAAGCCGATGCCCCGACGCTCGCACCGCGCCCGCAGCGCTGCCACGTTGCCGCGGTCACCGTAAAGGTTCATCACATCCGGATAGAGGTGGGCCACCCGTAGCTCCATGCACCCCAGCGTAGCAGGTCGGGTGGCCCACCGGCGGCGCTCGCGCTCCATGCCTCGCCCGCATGCCCGACCGAGCCCGGCGCCTCCGCCCGGCCGGCAGGTCGTGCCCCTTGCCGCCACCCCGAGCCCCCGGCTCCCCCTGTCTCCACGCCCGAGGTGCCCCGTAGGATGCGCGCTGTGACCGCCGCACCGCCCTCCCGCGTCGAGCGCCCGCTCGCCACCGCCGTCCTGGTCGGCATCGCCGCCCTCGCGCCCATCGCCGTCGATATCTTTCTCCCCTCCATGCCAGCGATGTCGCGCGAGTTCGGCGCGAGCGAGGGCACGGTGTCGCTCGCCGTCACCCTCTTCATCGTCGCCTTCGCTGGCGCCCAGCTCTTCTGGGGCCCCTTGTCCGATCGCTCCGGGCGTCGGCCGGCCCTCCTCGCCGGCCTCGCCCTCTTCGTCGGCGGGAGCCTGCTCTGCCTCGTGGCCGCCAGCATCCCGGTTCTGCTCGCCGGGCGCGTTCTCCAAGGGCTCGGAGGCGGCGTCGGCCCGGCGATCGCGAACGCCGTCGTCATCGATACCTATCGCCGCGAGCGTGCGATCGGGGTCCTCGCGCTCATCACCCTCTCCATCGCGCTCGCCCCGATGATCGCCCCCGTTTTCGGCGGCATCATCCAGGAATACGCCAGCTGGAGGGTCGTCTTTATCTTCCAGGGCGCCGTTGGCGTGCTCCTCGCGGCGGCGTTCTTCCTCCTCGTCCCCGAGACCAATCGCAACCCCGACCCCGCCGCGCTCCGCCCCCGGCGGCTCGCTGCCAACTACCGCCGCCTCTTTCGCTCCCGAACCTTCGTCACGGCCGCGTTGCTCATGGGCCTCCTCTTCGCCGGGCAGCTCATCTTCATCTCGACGAGCTCCTTCGTCCTCGTCGACGACCTTGGCGCCAGCCCGCTCGGCTTCGGGTTCGCCTTCGGGTTCGTTTCGTTCGGCATCATGGCCGGGGCGACGGTTTGCCGCCGCCTCAGCAGGCGCTGGCCTCCCGGCCGGATCGTCCTCACCGCCGCTGCGACGGGCTGGGCCGCCGCCACCGTCATGGTCGGCCTCGCCGCCAGCGGCGCAGCCAGCCTCCCCGCCACCGTCATCCCGGCGTTCCTCATCCTCGCGGGCAACGGCATGGCCCGGCCGGCCGCCACCGCCACTGCCCTGGGCGAATTCCCCGAGATCGCCGGTCTCGCTTCGGCCGTCCTGGGCTTCAGCCAGATGGCGCTCGCCTCCGGAGCCAGCATCGGCTTCGCCGCCGCCGTCGAACCGGGGCCGGGCACGCTCGCCGGCGGGATGTTCGCCGCCTCGTCGGCCGCCCTCGCCCTCCTGCTCCTCGGCCGGCCACCGGCCCTCAGCCTCCGGGCACCTGCTCCGGGAACGGATGTTGCCGGCGCCACAGGTAGGCCAACGCCCCCGTCGCCACCGCGACGTTGAGCGACTCTACCCGCGGGTCCATCGGCAGCGCTACCCGGAAGTCGCTCTCCCGCAGAAGCAGCTGCCCGACCCCCTCCCCCTCGCTCCCCACCACCAGCGCCGTCCTCCCCGGCCAGTCGAACACCGTGGCCGCTTGGCTACCCTCGCCCGCATCCGCAGCCACCACCCAGTAGTTCGCCTCCTTCAGCACGCGCACCGCCTGCGCCAGGTTCTGCGGCGCCGCCACCGGCGCCACGAAGCTCAGGCCCGCACTCGCCCGGTGCACTCCCGGTGTGATCAGTGCCCCGCGGCGGAGCGGCAGCACCACCGCATCTACCCCCACCGCGACCGCCGTTCGCAAAATGGCCCCCACGTTCTGGGGGTCCGTCACGCGGTCCAGCAGGAGCACCAGCGACCGCGCGCCCGCCGCCCGCGCCGTCGCCTTCAGGTCGATCGGCTCCACCGGGCGCACCCGCGCCAGCACCCCCTGGTGCACACCATCGCCCGTCAGCTCGTCGAGCCGCCGCGCCTCCACCGCCTCCACCCGGAGGCCAGCCGCGCGCGCCCGTTCCACCAACGCCAGGACTCGCTCGTTCGTCGCCTCCCGATAGTACAGAAGCGCCTTCGCGTGCCCCGTTTCGAGCGCCATCGCCACTGGGTTCACCCCGAACGCGATGTCGTCCGGCGTACTGTTCGGTTTCGGGCGAAGCCGGGCCATGCCGCGAGTTTCGCATGCTCGCGGGAGAGGCGCGCCTCCCGCCCACTGTCGTACCCTTGGCATATGCCGCGCCCACGCGCCGCCGTCCTCACCCTCGGTTGCAAGCTCAACCTCGCCGATTCCGGCGAAATCGCCGCCGGCCTGCGTACCGTCGGCTTCGAGGTCGTCGACCACGTTTGCGAAGCCGAGGCCTACGTCATCAACACCTGCTCCGTCACCCACGTCGCCGACGCGAAGTCCCGCAAGCTCATCCGCGCCATGCGCCGGCTCTCTCCCACCGCCCGCGTCGCCGTCACCGGCTGCTATCCGCAGTCGGCCGGATTCGAACCCGTTCGCGAGCTCGGAGCCGACTTCGTCGCCGGC
>NZ_DAOUBJ010000002.1:0-17656 GCF_034432735.1 Tepidiforma sp.
TCGTACGCATAAGCGATATCCTTCGACGTCACCGCCCGACCGTTCACCGGCGCCACATCGTGGAACTTCGCGTTCGGCTTCAGTTTCACCACGAACGTCAATTCGTCCGGCTGTTCCGGCATCGCCACCGCCAGGTCCGGCTCCATCGAGTTGTCCGCCGGCGCCACGTCCGGCGTCCCAGCCTTGAAGCGGAAGAGCTTCGAGTAGCTCAACCCGTGGTTGTACGCCGCGATGAACGACGACTGCGTGTATGGTTCCAGGCTGGGCGGCGCCGCCGAAATCTGGAAGGTCAGCGAGCCGCCCGGCTTCGGCTGCTTCGCGGGCGTCGGCGTCGGCGCAGCCGTCGGCAGGAGGCCAGGGCCGCCTCCACCATCTTGGTCTTGGCCGTCGTCGCCACCCCCACACCCCGCCAGCGCCCAGGTCGCAGCCCCAGCGCCCGCCAGCGCCGTCCCGCGAAGCGCTGTGCGGCGGTTCACCCTCCGTCGAAGCCAGTAGTTGTCTCGCTGTTCCATGGTCCTGTCCTTTCCCCTATCCGGAAGCAGCATCTGCTGCGATTCCCCACTTCTATTACGACGATTGACGCAATCTTGGATCGAGCACGTCCCGAAGCGCATCCCCGAAAAGATTGAACGCGAGCACCGCCACACTGATCGCCGCCCCGGGCACCACCGCCGTCCACCACGCCTCCAGCCACACCTGCCGCATATCCTGCAGCATCGCACCCCAGCTCGGGTGCGAAGCATCCGCGATCCCCAGCGAAAGAAAGCTCAACGCCGCCTCCGCCAGGATCGCATTCCCCACCTGAATGCTCGCGATCACGATGATCGGCGCCGCCACATTCGGCAGCACATGCCGCCACATGATCCGCAAGGGCCCGTTCCCCAGCGCCTCCGCCGCCTCCACATACTGCAAATTCCGAACGCTCAGCACCGAGCCCCGCACGATACGCGCCGTCGTCGGCGTGATGATGATGCCGATAGCCAAACTCACCATCAGGAACGAGCGCAGGCTGTACCCCCGCTCCGGATTGAAAATCGAAAGGAAAAAGATCGCCAAAACGAGCGGCGGAAACCCGAGCACCACCTCGATCGCACGGCTCACCACCATGTCCACCCACCCCCGAAAGAAGCCCGCCACCATCCCCAGAACCGTCCCCAGCACCGTCCCGATCGCCACCGCCGCGAACCCGATCCCCAGCGAAATTCGGCTTCCGATCACCACCCGGCTGAACATATCCCGGAACAAATTGTCCGTCCCGAACGGATGCCCCCAGCTCGGCGCCTGCAGGCGAGGATTCTTGATCGGGTCGACCGCATCCGCCGCCTGCGGCGCGACCACATCGGCCCCCAGCGCCACCAAAATCAGCAGCAAGCACACCACCCCGGCCGCCGCACCCAACGGCTTCTGCCGAGCGATTCGCCAGAGCTGCACCCCGCGCCCCGCCCGTCGCTGGAGCGCCTCTGCCACCATCGGCGCTGGGCTCACCGCCTCCGCACCCATCACGCGTACCTAATGCGCGGGTCGAACCACGCGTAGCTCAGATCGACCAGCAGATTGATCGTCACCAGCACCGTCGCGAAAAACAGCACCAGGCCCTGCACCTGGGGATAGTCCTTGATCGTCACCGACGTGAACGTCAGGAGCCCCAGCCCCGGCAGGCTATAAATGTTCTCCAGAACCACCGTCCCCCCGAGCAGCACCCCGAACTGCAGCCCGAACAGCGTCACCACCGGGATCATCGCGTTCTTCAACGCATGGCGAACCACCACCATCCGCTCCGCCAGCCCCTTCGCCCGCGCCGTCCGGATATAGTCCTGCCGAAAAACCTCCAGCATCGACGACCGCGTCACCCGGGCAAGGCTCGCGCTCAACGCCAAGCCCAGCGAAATCGCCGGCAAATACAGCTGCTCCAGATTCTTCAGCGGATCCTCCCAAATATCCACATACCCCACCGGCGGCGTATACCCCCACCATTTCGCCGGGAACACGATCAACATCGTGCCCAGCCAGAACCCGGGAATGCTCAACCAGCCAATCGAAAGCACCCGCAACACATAGTCCAGCGCCGAATCCTGCCGCACCGCGCTCACCACCCCGATCGGAATCGCAATCGCCAACGCGAACGCAGTACTCAGGAAAGCCAACTCGAACGTCAGCGGAATGCGCGTCCGGATCTCCGTCCAGACATCCCGCTTGCTGATGATCGTCGTCCCCCAGTCCCCCGTCAGCACCCCGCCCATATAGACCACGTATTGCCGCACCAGCGGCTCGTCGAGCCCCAGGTCATCCCGAATCGCCTGGCACTGCGCCTCCGTCACGTCCGGAGTGTTCAGCACAATCCTGCAAACGTCGCCGGGAATCAACCGCACCGCCGTGAACACCACGATGCTGATGACGAAAAGCACCACCAGCGCCAAGAGCACGCGCTTCGCAAGGTACTGTCCCATTCCCCCTGCCCGACCTCGGGGCACATCTGCAACAACCGCCGAGGTCGCTGCATTCTGAAAACCACCCGATCGCTCGTCAATACCTCACGGCCAGATAGTTCCCGATCCTCTAACGAGCCGACCCCGCCCCGCGGCAAAGCTACCGCAACCGCGTCACCGGCCGCAGGAACGCCACCGCCAGCACCCCCACCCCCACGCACAGCAGCGAGCTCGCCAGAAGCGTCGGACGCGGTCCCCACAGGCTCGCCTGAATCCCCGCTTGCAGATACCCGAACGGCACACTCGCCGTGAACGCCAACCCGTACATACTCATCACCCGCCCCATCATCACCCGCTCCGCATACTCCTGCAGAAGCGCCACAGCGAAATTGACGAAGATCGCCGGCCCCGTCAGCCCCGCCAAAAACAAAAAGCCCAGCCCCACGACCGGTCCCGGCGCCAGCGCATACCCCAACGTGAACGCCGGGCCGAAAACCAGCGAACTCGCCAAGAGCAACCCCCGCCGCCGCAACGGCACCATGCTCAACAGCAACGAACCCACCACGATCCCAGCGCCGAACGCCCCCCACAAGAACCCCACCCACCGGTCCGCCGCACCGAACTCGTCCTGCACCATCAACACGATCGTCACCGCGAACGGTCCCATCACCAGCACACCGGGCACCGTCGTCAGCGCAAGGATGCCCAGCAGCGAGGCGTGACCCCGCACGTACCTCACCCCCTCCACCAGGTCGGCCCCCACCGAGCGACCAGTCGGCACCGGTCGGTCCGTCTCGATCCGTCCAAAAAACACCGCCGCCGCCACCAGCATCGCCACCTCCAGAGCGAACGCCGCCGGAAGTCCAGCCACATCCGCCGAAAGCCCCCCGAGCATCGGCCCACCGAACTGCAACGTCGCCATGAACGCGAGCGTCCCGAAAATCGCCCCGTTCTGAATCTGATGCGGGCGAACCAATTGCGGCATCATCGCCTGCCGCGCCGGGTTCGTGAACGCCCCCGCCGAACCAACGATCGCCGCCAACCCGAAAACCGGCCAGACGTGGCGAACGTCCGCCCCAGCCAGCACCACGTAAACCAGCGAAACCGCAGCCGCCACCCCGTACGTCCGAATCAAAACCCGGCGCCGCTCCACCCGGTCGGCCACCACACCCCCCACCAGCACCAAAATCGCCCCAGGTAACGTCTGACAGATCAGCGCCGCCGCGATCGCGATCGCGCGCTCATCCTCGCCCACCCGGTCCCGGACGAACAGCGGCACCGTCACCGCCTGGATCCCCACACCCAGTCCCGCCACCACCGAAGCCATCCACCACATCCGATAGCGAGGCTCCGAAAACGGATTGCGCGAGCCAACCCCGCCGACATCGACCCCGCCCGCCCGAGCAGCCTCCTGCGCCATGGCCGCACATCCTACGACAGCCCGACCTCAGGCGCGCGCCAACCACCTTCCCCTCACCCATCGTGCGCCAGCACCACCGCCCCCAGCGGCGGCAACACCAACCGCAGCGACCACGGTCGCCCATGCGCCGGCTCCGCCTCCGCCTCCACCCCACCCAGATTGCCCATCCCGCTCCCCCAATACTCCCGCGCGTCCGTATTCAACACCTCGCGCCAGAGCCCCCCGTGCGGCACCCCCACCACATACCCCACCCGCGGCACCGGCGTAAAATTCAGCGCCACCGCCACCTCGCGCCGACCATCCGGCGAACGCCGCAGAAAACACAACGTGCTCCGCTCCTCATCGTTGCAGTCGATCCACTCGAAGCCCGCCGGATCGTGATCCGTCGCGTACAGCGCCGGTAGCTCACGGTAGAGCCGGTTCAGGTCCCTCACCAGGCGCGCCAGCCCCTCGTGCCGCTCGAACTCCGCCAGCCACCAGTCCAACTCCCGTTCGTGGCTCCACTCCGCCCACTGACCGAACTCCTGACCCATGAACAACAGCTTCTTGCCCGGCAACGTCCACTGATACGCATACAGCAGCCGGAGATTCGCGAACTTCTGCCAATCGTCCCCAGGCATCTTCCCCAAAAGCGAACCCTTCCCGTGGACCACCTCATCGTGCGAAAGCGCCAAGACAAAATTCTCCGTGAACCCATACAGCGCCCGGAAGGTCAACAACCGATGGTGGAACTTCCGATGCACCGGATCGTGGCCAAAATAGAGCAACGTGTCGTGCATCCACCCCATATCCCACTTGAAACCGAACCCCAACCCACCCATCCACGTCGGCCGCGACACCATCGGCCAGGCCGTCGACTCCTCCGCTACCGTCTGCACCCCCGGCGCCAACAGGTAGACCGTCTCGTTCAGCCGCCGCAAAAACCAGATCGCATCCAAATCCTCCCGCCCACCGAAAACGTTCGGCTCCCACTCCCCCGGCTTGCGCGAATAATCCAGATACAGCATCGAAGCCACCGCATCCACCCGTAGCCCGTCCGCGTGGTACACGTCCAGCCAGAACAGCGCGCTGCTCAGCAGGAACGAACGCACCTCGTGGCGCCCATAATTGAACACCAGGCTCCCCCAATCCGGGTGGTACCCCCGGCGCGGGTTCGCGTGCTCGTAGAGATGCGTCCCATCGAACCGCGCCAGCGCGAACGCATCGTCCGGAAAATGCGACGGAACCCAGTCCAGGATCACCCCCACCCCCGCCTGGTGCAGCGTATCCACCAAAAACATCAAGTCCTGCGGCGAACCCCACCGGCTACTCGGCGCAAAATACCCCGTCGTCTGGTACCCCCACGAACCATAGAACGGGTGCTCCATCACTGGCATCAACTCCACGTGGGTGAACCCCATCCGTGCCGCATACTCCGCCAAAAGCGGCGCAACCTCCCGGTACCCCAGCTGTTCCCCGCCCGGCCCGCGCCGCCACGAACCCAAGTGCACCTCGTAAATCGAAATCGGCCCGTCGTGCCGATTCACCCGTCCCCGACCCGCCAACCAGTCCCCGTCCCCCCACGCATAACCGAGCTCCGCCACCACCGACGCCGTCGCTGGCGGCACCTCCGTTCGGAAGGCGAACGGGTCCGCCTTCCAGAGCTCCTCCCCCGTCTCGCGATTCCTCAGCCAGAACTTGTACCGGTCGCCCGGCACCGCACCCTCCACGAACCCCTCCCAAACCCCCGACACCCCCAAGCTCCCCAGCCGGTGAGCACCCGGCGTCCAACCATTGAAATCCCCCACCACACAGACCTCGCTCGCGTTCGGCGCCCACACCGCAAAGCGCACGCCACCTTCCACCGGGTGTGCCCCCATCAGCCGGTACAGCCCCGCATGGTTCCCCTCGTTGAACAGGTACAGATCCTGCTCGCCAAAAGCCGAACGAAACCCAGCCTTGCTCACAGTCCCTCCTGCGCCGCCACCAGAAGCAGCCCCCGGAGCGGAATCTCCTCCCACCCCGGCCGTCGGTCCAGCTCGTACCCCAGCTCGTAGAACGCCTTGTCCAACACGAACGTCGCCAGCAAAAACCGCTGCTCCTCCTCGCTTCCGCCCGGTAACCCGCTCGCCCGCGCAACCTCGAAATACCCGGTCAGATACGCCCGGCTCGTCCACAGGTACCACGCCAACGCCCATCGCTCCAAGTCCGTCCCCGAACCCGCCGCATGCCCCTCCACCACCTCCCGCAGCCCGACACGGCTCGCATAGTGGAACGACCGCACCATCCCCGCCACATCCCGCAGCGGCGACCGCCGCATCCGCCGCTCCCCCAGCGACTTCAGCGGCTCCCCCTCGAAATCGATGAACACCGGCTCGCGCCCGTTCACCAACACCTGCCCCAAATGCAAATCCCCATGACAGCGGATCCGCAAACTCTCCAACCGCCGCGACCCCACCGCCTGCAACCGCTCGACGAACGCCCCCTCCTTCTCCAGCACCCGCCCCGCCAGCTCCACCGCCTCCGGCGAAAGCCGCGGCAGCGCCCGCCGCAGCGACGCCAGCACGCGCCTCGCCTGTACCCGGAATCCCTGCGCCAGCGCCCGTTGGTAGAACGGCGTGTATCGCTCCGGCACGAAGTCCGGATGGTCGATGCCCGCCATCGCCGCGTGCAGCTCACCCGTCCGCCGCCCCAGCGTCTCCACGAACTCCAGCCACGGCCCCGAAAACTCCAGCAGCCGCTCCGGCGCCGGGCCGCACCCGAGCGGGTCATCGCCCTCCGTCACCACCGGCGCCTCCACCCGCGCCGCCGCCACCTCCTCCAGCATCCGCCCCAGCTGCTCCGTCGCGAACGTCCACGCATCGTACTGGTGCGGCACCGCCGCCTCGATCACCCCCGCCACCATCGGCCGTACCCCATCTCGCACATACTCCACATAACCAGCGAGCCGCGGCACCATCCCTGCCGCCCGCGTCTTCGCCAGCAACTCCCCCAGCTCCACCTGCGGATGCGTCCCCGGCTCCAGCCGCCGAATCGCCTTGAACACGAACTGCCCTGGGAAATGGACCGACGTATTGCTCTGCTCCGCCCGACCGAGCACCGGCGCCGCCGTCACCGCCCCGAAGCGCATCCCCGGCTCCGCCACGAACACGAGCGCCCCTCGCTCACCGGCCATTCGCGTCCTCCCCCGGAAGAGGCCCGGCAGCGCACTGCAAACCTCCGGCAGTGCCAATCCATCCACCAGCACCCACCGCTCGCCCGTCGCCGAAACCAGGGACGCCACCACCGCCCACCCCGCCGCCGCCTCCACCGCTGCCCGCCGCTCCTCGCTCACCACCGAGAGCAGCACCCCGAACTGGTCCGGCTCCCCCTGCTCGTACTCCGCCATCGCCACCGCGAACACCGTCGGCGGCAGCCCCGCCGCCCGCAACGGGATACGATCCACCACCCGAATCCGACGCGGCCTTCGCATCAGCCCGCCGAACCAGCGCCGCGCCGGCACGTACTCCGCCAACACCCGATCCAGCTCCTCCCGCCGCCCATCGAACACCTCCTCCGCCCCCGCCACCACCCGGATCTCCGGCAACGTCGGCTCCGGCTTCCCGTCGGGCCCCTCCGTCGCCAGCTCGAACCAGTAAAAGCTGTGCGGCCCCAGCGCCAGAAAATACGGCTCGTGCCCAATCCGCGGAAACCGCCCGTGACCGAACAACTCCACCGGCTCCGCACCCGCGTACCCCTCCAGCGAAAGGTGCACCCCCTGCGCAAACCGCGAAAGATTCGCCACCACCAGCAGACGCTCCCCCCCGTACTCCCGCACGAACGCCAAAACCCGGTGATTGTCACCCTCCACGAACACCAGACTCCCCCGCGCGAACGCCGGGTGCCGCCGCCGCAACCCGATCAGCCGCCGCATCCACCACAACAGCGACGACGGGTTCGCCTGCTGCGCATCCACATTCACCGCCTCGTAGTGGTACTCCGGATCGATGATCACCGGCAGGTACAGCCTCTGCGGATTCGCCCGCGAAAACCCCGCGTTCCGGTCCGCGCTCCACTGCATCGGCGTCCGCACACTGTCGCGATCACCCAAATAGATGTTGTCCCCCATCCCAATCTCGTCGCCGTAATACACCACCGGCGTCCCCTTCAGCGAAAACAACAACGCATTCAACAATTCGATGAGCCGCCGATTGTTCGCCAACAACGGCGCCAGACGCCTCCGGATCCCCAAATTCACCCGCGCCCGATCCTCCGCCGCGTACACCCGGTACATATAGTCCCGCTCCTCGTCCGTCACCATCTCCAGCGTCAGCTCGTCGTGATTCCGCAAAAACAGCGCCCACTGACACGTCTCCGGAATCGCCGGCGTCTGCTCCAAAATCTCCGTCGTCGGGAACCGGTCCTCCATCCGGACCGACATGAACAGCCGCGGCATCAGCGGAAAATGAAACGCCATGTGACACTCGTCGCCCTCCCCGAAGTACGCCACCGCATCCTCCGGCCACTGATTCGCTTCCGCCAGCAACATCCGACCCGGAAAATACTTGTCCACGTGCGCCCGCAACTCCTTCAAAAACGCATGCGTCTTCGGCAAATTCTCGCAGGTCGTCCCTTCTTCCTCGAACAAATACGGCACCGCATCCAGCCGAAACCCATCCACACCCATCCCCAGCCAAAAACTCGCGATCTCCAAGATCTCCTTCCGAACCCGAGGATTCTCGAAATTCAGATCCGGCTGATGCGAATAAAAACGATGCCAATAATACTGCTCCGCCACCGGATCCCACGTCCAGTTCGACCGCTCGAAGTCCTTGAAAATGACCCGCGCATCCGCATACTCCGTCGCCGTATCGCTCCACACATAATAGTTGCGATACACGCTCCCCCTCGGTGCCACGCGCGCCCGTTGGAACCACGGATGCTGGTCGCTCGTATGATTCACCACTAGCTCCGTGATCACCCGCAACCCCCGTTCGTGCGCCGCGTGCAAAAACCTCCGAAAATCCCGCAGCGTCCCGTACGCCGGGTGGATCTTGCGATAATCCGCAATGTCGTAGCCATCGTCCCGAAGTGGAGACTCATAGAACGGCAGAAGCCAGATCGCCGTCACCCCGAGCTCCACCAAGTAGTCCAGCTTCTGCGTCAGCCCCACGAAATCCCCGATACCATCCCCGTTCCCGTCATGGAACGCCCGCACGTGAAGCTCATAGATAACCGCATCCTTGTACCAGAGCGGGTCTCCACCAACGACCACCGATCTCGCCGCGCGAGATGTCCGGGCTCCGGTCATCGCACCTCCACACCGGTGACAACGCATCGCCGGCCCCACCAGTTTCCCCCACCGACGCCTCGCGAACCAACCTAGGCCCCCATTTCGCCCACCGGTTCCTCCCCTGCAACCCCCCTGCTCCCCTCCTGCACCCGTACGGGAATTCCCCTAGGGCGAAAACCTCAGTGAAGCCTCTGCGCACCGCGCAAGCGCGGGTACCGCCCATGGAAACGCGACCCGTCACCGGCCTCCTCGGCGCCGCCGCCTACCGCCCGTTCCTCCCAGGCAACGGCAGCCCCTTCCTGCACCATCCACCCCCAGTCGCCGATACCGTCCAGATCTCCCCCGAAGCGCGCGCACTCGCCGACCGATTCGCCCAACCCTTCCCCCGCGACAGCTACTGGGACCAAATCCGCTTCGACCCGCCCCACACCGACGACCCCGACTTCCCCTGGGAAGTCGCCCACCAAAAGTGGATGGAGCTCGTCGACCGCGTCTTCCGCCGCGACACCGCCGAAGCCGCCGACCTCCCCCCCTCAGCCCCCCGCCGAGACGCCCCCCAAAAATGAGAACAGCTCCGGATACTTCTTGAGGCTCGCCCCACCATCGATGTACAGCGTCTGCCCCGTCATCAGCGAAGAAACCTCCGAGGCCAGATAGAGCGCCAGCCCCGCCACGTCCTCCGGCTCCCCCACCCTCCCGAGCGCCGTCTCCGCCACGAAAGCCGCCTCCAGCCCCGGTATCGCCGTCATCGGCGCCGTCGCCGGCGTGTGAATCAGCCCCGGCCCGATCGCGTTTACCCGAATACCGAACCTCCCCAGCTCGAGCGCCGCCACCTTCGTCAGCATCGCCACCCCGGCCTTCGCCGAGCAGTACGCCGCGAAGCCCTCCGTCGGCTGGATCGCGTTCAGACTCGCGATATTCACGATGCTTCCCCCCTGCCCCTGCGCAATCAGCCGCGCCGCCTCGTGCTTGATGCACAGAAACGTGCCCGTCAGCGAAATCCCGATGACCCGCTCCCACTCCTCCAGCGGATACGACTGGATCGGCGAAAAGCCCCCAACCCCCGCATTGTTCACCGCCACGTCCAGCCGGCCGAACCGCCGAAACGCCTGCCCCACCATCCGCTCCACTGCGGCCTCGTCGCGCACATCCACCTCCGCCCCGTCCACCTGATTGTGCCCCAGCTCACCGATCAGCCGTGCAATCCCTGCCCCGTCCACATCGCCCACGATCACCCGCGCCCCCTCCCGCACGAACGCCTCGACGATCGCCTTCCCGATCCCCGACGCACCCCCCGTCACCAACGCCACCTTCCCATCCAAAGCTCCCATCCCGAGTACCTCCAAAACTCGCCCGCAGAAAAGGCCCCGGCACCCGCCGGGGCCCTCCATCACGGCCTTCTCCGATTACAAATACTTCCGGAACCAGGCCAACGTCTTCTCCCAAGCATCCTTCGCCGCCGCCGGGTTGTACTGCGGCTCCGGGTGCTCGTCGTTGAAAAACGCATGCTGCGTCCCCGGATACGTGATGAACTCGTGCGGAATGTTCCGCTTCTCCAGCTCCGCCTTGTACGTCGGAATGTTCGGATTCACGAAATCGTCGTGCTCCGCCCAAATGCCCAATACCGGCGCCGTCAAACCATCCCAGTTGTACCGCACCGCCGGGTGCCCACCGTAGAAGTCCACACACGCCCCCACATCCCCGTCGCTATTGCACGCCGCGAAAAGCGACAGCGCGCCACCCATGCAGAAGCCAACCGTCCCCACCGGTCCCCCGGTCATCTCCTTCAGGTACGCCACCGCACCCCTCAGATCCGCCTCCGCCCGCTGAATGTTCAAGGCCATCAAGAGCTTCCCCGCCTCGTCCGGCTCCTTCGTCACCACCCCGTGATACAGGTCCGGTGCCAGCGCCACGAACCCCTCCGCCGCGAACCGATCGGCGATGCCCTTGATGTTGTCGTTCAGACCCCACCACTCCTGGATCACGATCACCCCCTTCCCCGACCCCGACGATGGCTTCGCCAGATAGCCACTGCACGTCCCGCCATTCGCAGGAAAGCTCACCATCTCTCCCATGCGTCACGACTCCTTTGCCCCGCACCGAGCGGGGAGAAATTCGGCGCCGATAGCCTACCCCGTCCAGCCCCGTCCGTCAGCCTCCCCGAGCGCCAGCACCAGCTCCTCCCGCACCCACGCAACATCCTCCACCGCCAGCCGATCCGCCAGCACCTCCCCCACCCTGGCCCCCGTTCTCCGGGCGATCCGCCCCAGCGCCCAGGCCGCGTGCCCGCGCACCAACGGCGAGCTATCCCCCAACGCCACCGAAAGAATGCCCACTTCGTCCGGCCCGCCAATATTCCCCAGCGCCACACACGCGTTCCGCGCAATCCCCTCCCGCTTCGCCCGCATCAGCGCCGTCCCCCGATACCGCAGCCGGAAACCCTCCTCGTCGAGCGCCACCAACGCTCGCAAGAGCGGCCAGGCCCCATCTGCCTGCGATGGTGCCAACTCCGCATCCCCCTCCCACCGCCGCGCCCCCACCGGGCACGCGTCCAGACAATCGTCGCAGCCGAACACCCGCGCCCCCATCGCCTCCCGGAGCTCGCGCGGAATCGGCCCACGGTGCTCGATCGTCAGATAGCTGATGCACCGCCGCGCATCCACCACCCCGCCCTCCGCCCCGATCGCCCCCGTCGGACACGCCACGATGCACCGACGGCAGCTGCCACAGCTCTTCTTCACCGGCGAATCCGGTTCGAGGACCAGCGTTGTCGCCAGCACCCCCAGCAAGACCCACGGCCCGAACCCCGGCACCAACAGCATCGTCGATTTCCCCAGCCACCCCAGCCCCGCCGCCGCCGCGTACGGCCGCTCCAGCAGCGGACCGTAATCCACCGTCGCCCGGACTTCTCCCCCCAACTCCCCCCGAATCGCCCGGGCCGCCCGTCGCAGCCGCCCCTCGAACACCCGATGGTAGTCCCGCCCACGCGCGTAACGCGCCACGATGCCCCGCGGCTCCTCATCGGGTCGCACCGGATCCGGCGCCCGCGCCGGCAGCGCCACGACCACCAAGCTCCGAGCACCCGCCAAGAACCGACTCGGGTCCGTCGCTCGCACCACCCAATCCGCATCCATCCACCGCATCTCCGCCAAGTGCCCCGCCTCGAGCGCCCGCAACGCCGCCTCCCGCGCCCCAACCGCCGGCGTTGCGCGTGCCACCCCCACCATCGGGAACCCGGCCTCCCGACAGATCGCCTTCACCCTCTCCGTCAGCTCCGCGTTCACCCTCCTATTCTCGCCCGCCGCATCACCCCCGTCCCGTCCTCCAGTTCTGCACTTTCGAAGCGACAAAACCTGCGATAGCATCCAGATACAGCGGCGGCCCGTTTACCACCCCGTCACCGGCCCCCACACTTTCCCACCATGCCCCCAGTCACCTGCCTCGACCTCCTCGACCCAACCCGCCGGACCATCCTCGTCACCCTCCGCCGGCTCGGTTCCGCCACCGTAGAAGAAGTCGCCGCCCGTACCTTCCTCTCCGAGGGCGCCGCCCGCCAGCACCTCCAGTCGCTCGAAGCCCAGGGGTTCCTCGCCCACGCGCCCGAACGGCGCGGGCCCGGCCGGCCCCGCCATCGCTTCACCCTCACCCCCCGCGGCGAAGCCCTCTTCCCCCGCGCCGACCACGAAGCCCTCCAGGCCCTCCTCCACGCCGTCCGCGAAGAAGACCCCGCCCTCCGCCAACGCCTCGTCCAGCGCATCGCCGCCCGCGCCATCCAACACTACCGCCCGACCTTCGAGCGCGAAGCCAGCCAATCGCCGCTGCACGCCGTCGTGGCCGTCTTCGAAGAAGCCGGCTACATCCCAGAGCTCACCGAAACCCCCGCCGGCACCACCCTCGTCCTCCACCATTGCCCCATCGCAGCTGCCTCCCGCCTCGGCGGCCTCATCTGCGACGCCGAACAGCGCTGCCTCGAAGCCGCGCTTCCGCGCCACGTCGTCCACCGCACTGCCACCCGGCCCACCGGCGACGCCACCTGCGCCTACCTCCTCGCGCCCGGCGACGGCTGAGGGCCGTCGCCGCTCCGGCCCAGCAGAGGCCGAGCAGCGGCCCGGCCACACCCAGGCCCCTGCTCGGCCGCCGCCCACGGTCCCGCTCAGCTCACGCCAAAGTCCCAGCTCGCCCCATCGTGGTACACCTTCAGCACGTTCTTCGCGATCAAAATCCGGTGCACCTCGTCCGGCCCGTCCGCGATCCGCAGCGTGCGCGCCCCCGTATACATCCCCGCCAGCGGCGTATCCCCGCTCACCCCCATCGCACCGTGCACCTGAATCGCCCGGTCCACCACCCGCTCGTGCGCCGCCGGCACGTACACCTTCAACGCCGAAATCAACGTCCGCGGGTCGAGCCCGCTATCGATCACCTCCGCCGTGTGAATCGTCATCAAACGGGCCGTCACGATGTCGATGTACGAATCCGCGATGAACCCCTGGATGAACTGCTTCGTCTCCAGCTTTCCGCCCCGCACCTCCCGTTCCATCGAACGGCGAACCATCAGATCGAACGCCCGCCACATCTGCCCCACACTGTTCATGCAGTGGAACACCCGGCCCGCCCCCAGCCGATCCTGCGCCGCCTGGTGCCCGCTCCCCGTCCGCCCCAGCTGGTTCGTCACCGGCACCCGAACGTTCCGGTACTCCACCTCGCAGTGATTCGACTCGATACCCCAAACCTTGATCTTCCGCACGATCCGAAAACCCGGCGTGTCCGTCGGAACGATGATTTGGGTCATCTTCTCCTTCTGGCCGCCCTGCCCGTCCGGCTCCTCCGTCCGGCACATCACGATCGCAAAAGCCGCACCGTCCGCCCCAGTGGTGAACCACTTCCGCCCATTGATTACCCACTCGTCTCCATCCCGCACCGCACGCGTCTGGATCGCATACGGGTCAGACCCCGGCGCATCCGGCTCCGTCATCGAAAAGCACGAACGAATCTCCCCCCGGATCAGTGGCTCCAGCCACCTCTTCTTCTGCTCCTCCGTCCCGTACTTCAACAAGATCGTCTGGTTCCCCGAATCAGGTGCCACCACCCCGAAGAGCGGATTCGAATACGGGCTCCAGGCCAGAATCTCGTTCATGTAGGCGTGCTTCATGAAGCCGATCCCCATCCCACCGTATTCCTTCGGCAAATGGGGCGCCCAGAGGCCCGCCGCCTTAACGTGCTCCTGGATCTCCCGCCGCAGCTGTTGCGTCTCAGGATTCCGATAGTCCCCCAGTCGGTCCTCGTTCGGGATGATGTACCGATTGACAATGTTCGCCGTCGCCTCCCGAATCGCATTGATCTCCGGGTCCAGCGTCGGCACAGGCGAAACCTGCATGGCAACTCCCTCCACGAAATCGATGCCCGCAGTCTACTCCCCAGCCGCAGCGCTGCGCCGTCCACCCTGCGCCCCCTCCGGGGCCGAATGGCCCAACTGCCCTAGAGAATCGGCCAGCGCGCACTCGCCTCGTACGCGTGCGCAATCGAATGGTGAATCCAAATTTGGGCGATGATCTCCGCCTTCTCCATCTCGTACCCGCCCAGCTTCACCACCGTCGCCAGATCCGCCTCGTCCAACGTCTCCACGAACCGCGCCGACGCCTCGTGCCCCTCCAGGATCGCCGCGATCACCTCCTCCCGCGACTTCCCCGCCAGCGCCGCGATCGAAGCCGCATTGTTCTGCGCCGCCTGCTCCACCGTCACCGAAGAGAGCACCCCGGCGTCCAGCAACGGGTACAGCCGCGCGGCCCCGCCCGCCACCGCCGCAATGTGCCGATACGCATCCCCGCTCGTCCACCGATGCCCCAACCGATAGTCCCAATCCTTCGTTCGCTCCGCCGCCGCCGCAGCCCGGCGACCAGCGAACCGAATCCCTTCGGCCAACTCCTGTTTCGAGACCATCACCACATGCTCCCAGTCCATTCTCGCCGGAAGCCTACCGCATCCCGGCGACCCGGTCCCGCGGGCCCCTAGTCGAACCCCTCCTCGTCGTCCTCCACGTCCAGATCCGGAGTCGTGTCCAGGTCCTCGCCCGTCTCGCTCCACCCATCTTCCGTCTCCTCCTCCACCTCCTCGTCCTCGTCGTAGGCCCACTCCTCGTCCTCGTCCCGGCGCAACAGCCCCCGGCGCGTGTACGCCCGGATCTCCGCCAGCCGCGACTGGGGAAAGCTCACCTTGTCGATCATCGACGGGTGCTTGAACGTCTCCCGCAGAATCACCTTCGGCTGGTCGCCCGTGCTCACCATCGCCGCACTGTAGCGGTTCCCGGCGCGCATCATCCGGGCCAGCCGCAACCCGATCCGCGGCTCGATCATCCCCACGTACTCCCCCCGCACCGTCGTCACGTTCACCGCGTTTCCCTGCACCTCCAGCTGAACGATGTCCCCCGCATCCAGCACCGCCACCACCTTCG
This sequence comes from Tepidiforma sp., assembly GCF_034432735.1. Classification (GTDB taxonomy): domain Bacteria; phylum Chloroflexota; class Dehalococcoidia; order Tepidiformales; family Tepidiformaceae; genus Tepidiforma. The sequence goes on from NZ_DAOUBJ010000002.1 coordinate 15,546, forward strand.
GATCCACCGCCTGCAGCGAAGCCACCGCCGCCGTCCCCGTCTCCTCCACGAACAGCCGCGTATCCACCTGCGTCGGCGGCGCGTCCACCGGCGCATCCCGCAGCGCCGCAAGCCGATCGAGATTCCGTTTCGCGATCAGGTTCGTCGGGTCCAAGTCCAGCGCCCGCTGATACGCATCCAGCGCGTCCTGAACATGGCCCAGTTCGCTCAGCGCCTTCCCCATGCGGTTGTAGCCGTCCGCCTCGTTCGGAAACAGCCGCACGTACTCGCGGTTGATTTGCAGCGCCTCCTGCCACCGGCCGCTCACCGCCAGCTTCACAGCCTGCTCCGCCAACTGCTTCTTCAACTTCGCCCGCTCCTCGGGCGTCAGCTCCTCTTGAATCGTCTCGTTCGTCATGCCTTCACCGCTTTCTTTGCGCCCGGCGAAGCCGAAAGGATACGTCCGCCGGCGCCCTCGGGCAAACCAGCGCCACCTCTCCCCGCCGCCGTACCATGTTCCCATGGCCCTCGCTGCTGCCCAAGCCCCAACCCTCGAACGCCGCATGCGCGCCGCGTGGCAAGATGCCGCACCCCGCTTCACCGCCTACCACCTCGTCCTCCCCGGTTCCCCGAGCTTCGTCTGCCAGGTCGACACCTGCGAAGCCGCCTGCTGCCGCGCCTTCTCCGTCGCCATGCACGACCGCGACGTCGAGCGATTCGCCCGCCTCACCGGTCTCCAACCCATCCACTTCCTCGAAACCGAAGACAACGAACCCATCCGCCTCCCCCTCGCCCAGCCCTACCTCCTCGCCCGCGACGACGGACACTGCCGCTTCCTTCAGCCCCGCCACCATTGCGGCGCCTACGAAGCCCGCCCCACCGCTTGCCGCCTCTACCCCCACTTCGTCATCTACTGGAACACCCAAACCTCCCGCCCCGTCTACCAGGACCCGCCCCCGCTCCAGGCCATCGCCGCCAGCGGAGCGATCGTCCCCCTGCTCCTCGGACACGACCATTGCCCGGGATTCACCGGCCCGCCACTCACCCCCGAAGCCTGGCTCCAACTCCTCACCGAAACCGACCACCTCCAACGAAACCTCGCCTGAGTCCCCCCTGTCCCGCTACCCACCGACCCCCTACCCTCGCAGGAGGAGTCGCCCCGCCCGTGCCAGCCCGCCATCTCCCCACCCTCTTCCTCCTCTCCGTCATCTGGGGAGCATCGTTCCTCTTCATCGAAGTCCAACTCGAAGCCGGCATCGCACCCCTCGGCGTCGCAGGCCTGCGCACGCTCCTCGGTGCAGCAGCACTCCTCCCCTTCGCCCTCCCCGCCCTGCGCCGCACCCCGCCCAGCCCCCGCACCGCCCTCCTCTTCGGCATCCTCGGCATCACCAACTTCGCCATCCCCTGGACACTCATTGCCCTCGCCGAGCACCACATCTCCAGCGGCATGGCCTCCATCGCCAACTCCACCGCCCCACTCTGGGCAGCAATCCTCTCCGTCGCCTTCCTCCGCACCGACGCGCTCACCCCACGCCGCGCACTCGGGCTCGCCATCGGCTTCTCCGGCATCGTCTTCCTTGCCGGCCCGGCGTCCCTCGCCCAGCTCTCCGGCCAAGCCTTCGGCGTCGGCCTCGTCCTCCTCTCCACCCTCAGCTACGCCGCCTCCGCCATCGCCATCCGCCGGGCCCTCGGCGGGCTCGAACCCGTCGTCGTCGCCCTCGGGCAACTCGTCCCCGCCACCGCCGTGCTGCTTCCCCTCGCCTTCGCAGCCGGCAGCTTCGAGGGTGCCGCCTGGTCCGGGCGCGTCATCGCCGCCGCCACCGTCCTCGGCGTGCTCGGCTCCGGCGCCGCGGTCGCCCTCTACATGAACCTCATCCAGCGAATCGGCGCCGTCCGCTCCACCCTCGTCACCTACCTCATCCCACCGTGGGGTGTACTCCTCGGGTGGGCACTGCTCGGCGAACCCCTCGGCCTCGACGTCCTCGCCGGGCTCGTAGCCATCCTCGCCGGCGTCCTCATCGTCCAGGGAGTCGTCCCCCTCCCTAGCCTCCGCCGCGCCCCCTCCCAAGGCACCGCCGCCGCCGGCCGGTAGCGCACCGCTCGCCCTCCCCAACCTGCTAAGCTCCCGACAT
>NZ_DAOUBJ010000003.1:0-5608 GCF_034432735.1 Tepidiforma sp.
GCGGGGTTGGCTTCGCGCGGGCCGACGAGCTGGTAGGTGACCTGGATGTTGCGGTCGAGGAAGGTGACGGTGACGCCGGAGCCGATGGCGGCGATGTCGGCGTCGAGGTCGGACCGATTGGCGACGACGGCGCGGCGGAGGGATTCTTCGAGCTGGCGGCGGCGGTTTTCGGCGAAGGCGAGGGCTTCGCGGGCGGCGTGGTAGGGGGCGTTCTCGCGGAGGTCGCCGTCGGAGCGTGCCGTTTCGACGGCGCGAACGAGTTCGGGGATGCGACGTTCGAGGTCGGCGAGCTCGCGCTGGAGGGCTTCGATGCCGTCGGCGGTCATTTCGAGGGGGGCTTCGACGACGCGGGTGGCCTGGGCGGAGGTGCGTGGGCCGTTGGATTTTGGCAGGCGGAGGCTGGTGCCGAGGTTCTTTTCGGTGTAGCCGCGCGTTTTGAGGAATTTGAACCAAGCTTTGAGGGCGACGAGGCGGCGCTGCCCGTTGGGGTCGGTGGCGCGGAGGTTGCGCTCGCCATACTGTTCGACGGCGGCGGGGGTGAGGTCGGCGGGCGACCTTTCTGGGCCGATGTCGGCGCAGAATTTTTCGGCGTAGGTGGCGAAGTCGTGGTCGCGTGGTTTGAGGGTGGCGGAGAATTCGCGGAGTGCGTCGTGGAGGGTGACGTGGGTGGGAGGTGCGCCCGAGGGCGTATGCGTCATGCTTTTACTGTAGCACTGTGGAGGCATTCGTGCCGGTGAACATGGATGAGATGTGGGGGTGGGATTGGCTCGGGGAGGTGTTCGCGCTCCCGGCGGAGGTGCGCGACCGGATGGCGAGGCACTGGGGGCTGGTGAGGATGCGGAGGGAGGCGGGCCGGCTGACGGCGGTGGAGGGGGAGGAGGCTATCCGGCGCCATTATGCGGAGTCGCTGGAGTTGCTGCGCTTGGCGGAGGGGAGGTTGGCTTCGGGGGCGGCTGTACGCTATGCGGATGTGGGCACGGGCGGGGGTTGGCCGGGGCTCGTGGTGGCGCTGGCCCGGCCGGCGTGGGAGGTGCACCTGATCGAGCCGTTGCAGAAGCGGGCGCGGTTCTTGGAGGGAGCGGCGAGGGAATTGGGGTGTGGGAATGTGACCGTTCACGCTATCCGGGCGGAGGAGGCGGGGCGGGGTTCGTTGCGCGAGCGATGCGATTTGGTGACGGCGCGGGCGGTGGCAGAGCTTCGGGTGGTGCTGGAGTATGCGGCGCCGCTGGCGGCGGTGGGGGGGCTGGTGGCGCTGCCGAAGGGCAGCCGGCTGGAGGGGGAGCTGGCGGAGGCGGGGGAGGCGATGGCGATGCTCGGCTGCGAGCTGCTGGGGGTGGAGCCGATGCGCGCGGAGGTGAGTGCATCGGTCCGGGTGGCGTTGCTGAGGAAGGGGCGGGCCTGCCCGGAGGGGTTTCCGCGGCGGCCGGGGACGCCGGAGCGGCGGCCGATCGGCGCGGGGTGACGAGGTTGGGCGACATTGGCGCATGGGGGTGATCGATTTATTCGCAGGGGAGTGTTGCCGTGCTATAGTGCGCGCCGATCGGCGTGGGAAAGCCCAAATTCAGGCGCCGATACGGTAGACATGCAGGAGGCAGCATGGATCCGAACGTTATGGTGAATCATGTCCTGCGGCTCGTGCGGTTCGATACGTCGGTATTCGACGAAGTTCGGGACGACGTGAACGAGCTGATCCCCGCGCTGATTATTGCGGGGATTTCGGCACTGCTGGCGGGGCTGGGAGCGACGCTCTTTTGGGAGTTCAATTTCGATTTCGGCCCCGAGAACCCGTGGCTGAATCTGTTCATCCTCGGCGGGGTGTTCATGGCGGCGCTGTACGCGGTCTGGGTCCTGGTGGTGTACGTGATGCTGGCCCAGGTGTACAAGGCATCGGCAGACGTGCAGGCACTCTTTCGGACGATGGGATATGCGGCCTGGCCGCTGGCGCTGAGTGTGCTGATGTTCATCCCGGTGCTCTATCCGGTCTTCGCGATCGGTTCGGTGGTGCTGTTGTTCGTGATGAGCATCTACGCGGCGCAGGCGGTGACGAACGCGGATTCGACGCAGGTGGTGATGGCGAATCTGGCGGGGCTGGCGGTCTGGGTGCTGGTGCTGAGCATCATCGCTTTCTCGAGCGATACGACGATCATCGGCGCGGGGATTTTCGCGATTCTGCAGCAGATTCCGTAGGGCTGCTGGCGACGGTCTCGGATGGTGGAAGCGGGGCATGAGCGGGGCCCCGCCGTGCCGGCTTGCGGCCCGGGCGGGGGCGTAAGCGGGTGACGTGCGAAGATGGCGGGTCATGACGCCCGAAGCGGTGGCTCGCCGGAACACGCGACTCTACTACGGGTTCGTGTTTTTCAATGATTTCGGGCTCTGGTTCGGGATCTGGATCAAGTATTTGGTGGTGGAGCGGGGCCTGGAGCTGAAGTATGTGCTGCTGATGGACCTGCCGTTTTGGCTGGCGGTGGCGAGCTTGGAAGCGCCGTTCGGTGCGCTCGCCGACCGGATTGGGCACGGCAAGGTGTTGGCGATCGGGTCGGCGGTGTATTCGGTGACGATTCTGGGGTTCGGCCTGACGACGAATTATTGGATGTTGTTCGCGGACTACATGCTTTGGGCGGTGGCGCAGGCGTGCAGGAGCGGGGCGGACCAGGCGGTGGTGTTCGATTCGCTGAAGGCTGCGGGGCGTGAGGGTGAGTTTTCGCGGGTGGCGGGGCGAGGGTTCGCGCTGACGATGGCGGCGGGGCTGGCGGGTATCGTGCTCGGCGGTGTTGTCGCGGCGGCAGCTGGGATGGCGTTCACGGTGCAGGTGAGCGCGGTGACGCCGCTGGTGGCGATGGTGTTGGCGCTTTCGATGAAGGAGCCGCGCCTGGCGCACGAGCGGCGGGGATATGTGGAGCAGCTGCGCTCGGGGTTCGGGTATGCATGGTCGCACCGTCCGGTCCGTGCGGGGATGCTGTTGCTGACGGGGCTTTTGATGGCGACGTTCGCGCCGGTGGTGCTGGTGCAGCCGTTTTTGATCGTGCACGAGGTGCCGACGGGATGGTTCGGGGTGTTCCAGGCGCCGGTGCGGCTGCTGGGGATCGGGGCGGCGGTGCTGGCCTGGCGGCTGGCAGCGGTCGCGGGGCGCGACCGGCTGCTGGCGGGGGCGTGCGCGGCGATCGTGGGGGCGTTCGCGGGGCTGGCGCTCTGGGATTCGCTGGCGGCCTTTTCGTTCTTTGCGGTTCCGGCGATGGTGCAAGGGCTGGCGCGGCCGACGCTCGATGCGTTCATCAACGAGCAGACGCCGAGCGACCGGCGGGCGACGGTGCTGAGCGTGGTTTCGCTGGCGTTCAGTGTGCAGGTGGCGTTTTTGGAGGCGGTGTTGGGCTTCATCGCGGATGACGTGGGCATCCGGGCGGCGTTCGCCTTCACGGCTGCGGTTTTCGCGCTTTTGCTTCCGCCGCTGTACGTGGGTTGGCTGCGAGAGTACCGAAAGGCGGTGGCGGCCGGCGCTGGGCTGGCGCCGGCCGCGGGTGGTGCGGGGGTAGGGTGAGGTTCAGGCGAGGGCGGTGCGGAGCGCCTGGCAGGCTTCGGCCATGCCTTTTTTGGCGCCGTCGAGGAGGGCGGTGAGCTGGAGGAAGATGTGGGGCTGGTCTTGGTAGATGCTGAGCTGGACGGGGACGCCGGCAGCTTGGAGGGCCTCGGCGTAGAGCTTGGAATCGTCGAGGAGCGGGTCGAGGGTGCCGACGATGAGGTGGGCGGGCGGGAGGTCGCGCAGGTTGCCGTGGATGGGGAAGAGGTAGGGGTCTTTGGGGTCGGCTCCGCCGGAGAGGTAGTGGCGGTAGAACCAGTCCATGGCTTGGCGGGTGAGGATTTTGCCTTCGCCGTTTTCGATGACGGAGGGCAGGTCGTTGTTGCCGGTGAAGGCGCCGTAGAGGAGGAGTTGGAGCCGGGCGCGGGGCCCGCCCTCGTCGCGGAGGCGGAGGGCGGTGCAGGCGGCGAGGTTGGCGCCTGCGCTGTCGCCGGCAAGGGCGAAACGGGCTGCATCGGCTTGGAGTTCGGCGGCGTTGGCGAGGGCCCAGCGGGTGGCGGCGATGCAATCGTCGAGCTGGGCGGGCGGCTTGTGTTCGGGCGCGAGGCGGTAATCGACGCTGAGGACGACGGCGCTGGCGCCTTCGGCGATTTCGGCGCAGAGCTTGGTATGGGTGGCCGGGGAGCCGATTACCCAACCGCCGCCGTGGAAGTAGATGACGAGGGGGAAGGGGCCATTGCCTGTGGGGGTGTAGATTTTGACGGGGATTTCGCCGGCGGGGCCGGGGATGGTGCGGTCGGTGATGCTGACGGTGGGCGGGAGTGGCTGGTTGAAGGCCTGGAAGGAGATTTCGGCGTTGGCGCGGGCGACATCGGGGGGGAGTTCCCACAGGGGGGGAACGCCGGCGGCCTGGGCCTGGGCGGCCATCATCTGGAGCAGGGCTTCGACCTGGGGGTCCAACGGGGTCCTCCTCGGGGAGAGCTGTCGGGGGGACTCTACGGGGAGGGGGCAAGGGGAGCAAGGGCGGGGGGACTAGGTGGGGCGGGCGGTGAGGAACATGAGGCCTTTGGCGAGGACTTCGCCGACGAACACGGCCCCCATGGCGATGTAAAGGAGGCCGGTGGCGCTCTGCATGGCGCGGATGCGGGTGGTGCGGTAGGCGAGGTAGGCGAGGATGATGGGGAAAACGAGGCCGACGCCGATGCGGAGGTAGAGGACGGGGTTCTGGAAGAGGCCGACATCGATGGGATTGGCTGGCAGGGGGACTTCGCGCACGGGGAGGGCGAGGTTGAGGACGAGGATGACGGCCTGGAGGCCGTGGGCGCCGAGGAGGAGGAGGCAGAGGTCGCGCAGGGGCCAGGCGGGCAGGGCGCCTTCGGTGAGGTACCAGTGGCCCCACGTCATGGCGACGGAGACGCCGCCGAGGGCGAGCGTGCCAGCGAAGAGGCCGAGGAAGATGGCGGGGTACCCCCAGGTGGGTGGGGCGAACATGATGGCGAGGAGGACGATGGCAGCGAGACCGGCGAGGGAGCCGACGATGCCGGCGATGCGGCCGAGGGGATCCCAGCCCATGAAGACGGCGAACAGGTAGATGCCGCTGGCGATGGTGGTGAGGAGGATGGCGGTGCGGAAGCGGGGGAAGGGGTCGGGGTCGATGGGGTAGCCATCGACGGCGGTGCCGATGGTGAGGGATGCGGCGGTCCAGAGGGTGAGGCTGCCAGCGATGGCGATGCAGAGGGCCATGGTGAGGACGAAGCCACGCGTGACGCCGCCGCGGAGGTCGCTGTAGAGGGTGACCCAGAGGCTGCCGATGGTGATTTCGGCGAGGATGATGAGCAGGGTGTAGGGGAGGGCCTCGGCGTTCACCGTTTCGAGTGTAGGGGGGCGCGGGCCAAGGGTCAGGCGCGGGAGCCGACGAACCGGGCGCGGGCGACTTGGACGGCCTCGGGGAGGAGGGCGAGGACGGCGTCGATCTGGGCGGGGGTGGTGGTTTCGCCGAGGGAGAAACGGATGCTGCCGACGGCGCGCCGAATCGGGACGCCCATGGCCATGAGGACGTGGGAGGGCTCCCAGGTGGAGTTGCTGCAGGCGCTG
>NZ_DAOUBJ010000004.1:0-11520 GCF_034432735.1 Tepidiforma sp.
TAAAAAAGCCTGGGGCGACCCCCAACGCGTCGCCGAGCTCTACGCCGAACTCCGCAAACTGCCCCTCAACAGCAGCCCCACCCGCATCCACAACCGCTGCCTCGTCACCGGCCGGCCCAAAGCCTACATCCGCAAATTCGGACTCTCGCGAATCACCTTCCGCGAGTACGCCCACCGGGGCTTCCTCCCCGGAGTCACCAAGTCCAGCTGGTAAGTGCGCAAGCAAACGCCAGGGGGAGATCGCACATGACCGTCAGTGACCCCATCGCCGACATGCTCACACGCATCCGCAACGCCAACGCCGCGCGGCACGAAAGCGTCAACATCCCGGCCTCCAAAATCAAAATCGCCATCGCCAAAGTCCTCAAAGAAGAGGGCTTCATTCGCGACTACCAAGTCATCGAAGAGCCCGGCAAACCCCAGCCCAACCTCCGCGTCGAGCTCAGCTACAGCGGCCGCAAACAGCCCGTCCTCAACGGCCTGCAGCGCGTCTCCCGCCCCGGCCTTCGCGTCTACGTCCAACGACGCGAAATCCCGCGCGTCTACGGCGGGCTCGGCATCGCCATCCTCTCCACGCCAAAAGGCGTCATGTCCGGGCAGGAAGCCCGCCGCCAAGAAGTCGGCGGCGAACTTCTCTGCTACGTCTGGTAAGGGGGCGCCGCACCAATGTCACGAATCGGCCGACAACCCATCCCCATCCCACCCAACGTCACCATCACCATCACCGACGACAACCACATCACCGTCAAAGGGCCCAAAGGCGAACTCGCCCGCCAATTCCCCCGGACCATCACCTTCGAACGCCAAGACGGAACCCTCACCGTCCGCCGCACCAGCGACGAAGGCCACGTCCGCGCCCTCCACGGCCTCTCCCGCACCCTCCTCGCCAACATGATCACCGGCGTCACCACCGGCTTCACCAAAGTCCTCGAAGTCCAAGGCGTCGGCTACCGCGCCCAGCTCCAAGGCTCATCCCTCCAGCTCGCCCTCGGCTTCTCCCACCCCGTCATCGTCGCCCCGCCCGAAGGCATCCGCTTCAACGTCGAAGGGCCCCGCATCACCATCGAAGGCATCGACAAAGAGCGCGTCGGCCAAATCGCGGCCAACATCCGCCACATCCGGCCGCCCGAGCCCTACAAAGGCAAAGGCATCCGCTACCTCGGCGAACGCGTTCGCCGCAAAGCCGGCAAATCCGGAAAGGTAGGCAAGAAATGAGCACCACCACCAGCGTCCTCGCACGCAAACGGCGCCACGCCCGCGTCCGCAAAAAAATCACCGGCACCCCCCAGCGCCCGCGCCTCAACGTCTTCCGCAGCGCCCAACACATCTACGCCCAAATCATCGACGACACCAAAGGGCACACCCTTGCCGCCGCCAGCGACACCGAGCCCGCCCTCGCCCAGCAGGCCCGCGGCAAAACCAAAACCGAACGCGCCGCACTCGTCGGAGCCACCATCGCCGAACGCGCGCGCGCCAAAGGCATCGCAACCGTCGTCTTCGACCGCGGCGGATTCCTTTACCACGGACGCATTCGCGCACTCGCAGAAGCCGCGCGCGAAGCAGGATTGGGGTTCTAAATGGCCGACAATCGCCCGGACCGCTTCGAACAACCCGGACCAGAAGACCTCTCCGAAAAAGTCATCTACATCAACCGCGTCGCCAAAGTCGTCAAAGGCGGCCGCCGCTTCAGCTTCTCCGCCCTCGTCGTCGTCGGCGACGGACACGGCTCCGTCGGCGTCGGCCTCGGCAAAGCCAACGAAGTCCCCGAAGCCATCCGCAAAGGCGCCGCCCAAGCACGCCGCAACATGGTCCGCATCCCCATGAAAAGCGGCACCATCAGCCACCCCGTCTGGGTCCGCTTCAAAGCCGCCAAAGTCATGCTCAAACCCGCCAGCCACGGCACCGGCGTCATCGCCGGCGGCGCCGTCCGCGCCATCATGGAAGCCGCCGGCGTCACCGACGTCCTCGCCAAAACCTTCGGCTCCCGCAACCCCGTCAACGTCGCCCAGGCCACCCTCCGCGGACTCGCCACCATGCAAGAAACCGATGGCGCCCGCGAACGACGGCTCGCCATCGCACGGGGAGAACAGTGACATGGCACGCCTCACCGTAACCTGGCGCAAAAGCGCCATCGGCTACAACCAAGACCAAAAAGACACCATCCGCAGACTCGGCTTCCGCCGGCTCCAACAAACCATCCAGGTCGACGACACCCCCGCCATCCGCGGCATGCTCGCCAAAGTCTCCCACCTCGTCGAAATCAACCAAGGAGACGCCTAATGCACGGTGCCCACAACCTTCGCCCCCCGCGCGGCGCCACCCACCCCAAAAAACGCGTCGGCCGCGGCAACGCCAGCGGCCACGGCACCTACGCCGGCCGCGGCCTCAAAGGCCAATCCTCCCGCTCCGGCAAGCGCCTCCCCTACGACGCATTCGAAGGCGGGCAATTCCCCACCTCCCGCAAATTCCACGTCCTCCGCGGCTTCAACAACAAGTGGCGCATCCCCTACCAGCCCGTCAACCTCGAAGCCCTCGACCGCTTCCAAGACGGCACCACCATCACCCCCCAAACCCTCGAACAAGCCGGCATCCTCAAACACCTTCGCCAGCCCGTCAAAATCCTCGGGCGCGGCGAACTCCATCGCAAACTCACCATCACCGCCCACGCCTTCAGCGCCACCGCCAAAGCCCGCATCGAAGCCGCCGGGGGCACCGCCATCCTCATCACCGAGCCCGGCCAAAAGGACAGCTAACCCATGACCGTCCAGGCAGCGCAGCGCCCCCGGCTCCTCCAAGCCATGGTCGATGCCTTCCGCCAGGAAGACGTCCGGCAGAAGCTCCTCTTCACCCTCGCCATGCTCGTCGTCTTCCGCTTCGTCGCCCACGTCCCCCTGCCCAACGTCGACCGCGACGCCCTCCGCTCGGCCTTCCAGGGCAACGCCCTGCTCGACTTCCTCAGCATCTTCTCCGGCGGCGCCCTCCAGAACCTCAGCGTCGCCGCCCTCGGCGTCTACCCCTACATCACCGCCTCCATCATCATGCAAATCCTCCAGCCGCTCGTGCCCTCCCTCCGCAACCTCGCCGAAGAAGGCGAACAAGGCCGGCGGCGGATTCAGGTCATCACCCACTGGGTCACCGTGCCCCTCGCCATGATCCAAGGCTACGGACAGATCCTCTTCATCAACGCCCAGGGCACCGACGTCGTCCGAGACTTCGGCTTCCAGAACGACGTCATCGGCACCTTCGCCACCCTCTTCACCCTCGCAGCCGGCACCATGTTCCTCGTCTGGCTCGGCGAACTCATCACCGAAAACGGCATCGGCAACGGCGTCTCCCTCATCATCTTCGGCGGCATCGTCGCCACACTCCCCTCCCTCATCCCCAACATCACCACCACCAGCATCCTCACCGTCCTCGGCTTCGCCTTCGGCGCCCTCGCCCTCATCTACCTCGTCGTCTTCTTCCAAGAAGCCCAACGCCGCGTACCCGTCCAATACGCCCGGTCCGCCTTCCGCGGCGGCCGCATGTACCGCCAACAAGGCCAAAGCCACATCCCCCTCCGCGTCAACATGGCCGGCATGATCCCCCTCATCTTCGCCTTCTCCATCATGATCCTCCCCGCCACCATCGCCTCCTACTTCATCAGCTCCGGCGGCTGGGTCGGCTCCGTCGCCAACTTCTTCGTCGACCAATTCCAGGGCGGACGCGGCGGCGGCGGCACCGGCTGGTACTGGCTCATCCTCTTCATCCTCGTCGTCATCTTCACCTTCTTCTACACCATGGTGCAGTACCAGCAGCAACAGATCGCCAAAAACCTCCAGCGCCAAGGCGCCTTCATCCCAGGCATCCGCCCCGGCCCGCCCACCGAAGCCTACCTCATGCGCGTCGTCACCCGGATCACCTGGGCCGGCGCCATCTTCCTCGGCTTCGTCGCCATCATCCCCTTCTTCGTCGGCCTCTTCACCGACGTCCGCGCCCTCACCATCTCCTCCACCGGCTTCCTCATCGTCGTCGCCGTCGTCCTCGACACCATGAAACAGCTCGAAGCACAACTACTCATGCGCAACTACGAGGGGTTCATCCGCTAACGTGTACATCGTCCTCCTAGGTCCACCCGGCGCCGGAAAAGGCACCCAAGCACAACGCATCGCCGCCGCCACCGGCCTCCTCCACATCTCCACCGGCGACATGTTCCGCGAGCACGTCAAAAACAACACCGAACTCGGCCAGCTCGCCAACCAATACATGTCCCGCGGCGAACTCGTGCCCGACGAAATCACCATCCGCATGCTCCTCGAACGCATAAGTCGCGACGACGCCCAAGCCGGCGCCATGTTCGATGGCTTCCCCCGCAACCTCGCCCAAGCCATCGCCCTCGACCAAGCCCTCGCCAGCCGTGGCGCCCGCGTCGACCGCGCCCTCCTCATCACCGTCTCCGACGAAGAACTCGTCAACCGCCTCAGCGGACGCTGGATCTGCCGCCAATGCGGCCGGCTCTACCACCAACAGAACGACCCACCCCAAAAACCCGGCATCTGCGACACCTGCGGCGGCCAACTCTACCAACGCGACGACGACAAACCCGAAGTCGTCCGCGAACGCCTCCAGAAACAAAAGCCCCCCGCCGACCTCATCCAACACTACCGCCAGGCAGGCGTCCTCCGCGAAATCGACGGCCAACGCCCCCTCGACGAAGTCACCCAGGCCCTCCTCGAGGCCATCAAGTAGCAATACCATGGCCATCAAACTCAAATCCGAAGACGAAATCCGCCTCATGCGCGAAGCCGGCCGCCTCGTCGGGCGCACCCTCGCCCAAATCCGAGAAATGGTTCGGCCAGGCCTCAACATCCGCGAAATCGAAACCTTCGTCCGCCAAGAATTCAAAAAAGCCGGCGCCAAAGAAACCTTCCTCAACTACCGCCCCTCCCCGCGCTACCCCCCTTACCCCTCCAACATCTGCATCAGCATCAACGAACAACTCGTCCACGGCATCCCCGTCGACCGCCAACTCCAAGAAGGCGACATCGTCACCTTCGACCTCGGCGCCACCCTCAACGGCTACGTCGGCGATGCCGCCATCACCGTCGGCGTCGGCAAAATCAGCCCGCTCGCCGAAAAACTCATCCGCGTCACCGAAGAAGCCCTCTGGGCCGGCATCCGCGCCGCCCGCCCCGGCAACTACCTCAACGACATCCGAGGCGCCATCGAAGACGCGATCAAACCGCACGGATTTGGTATCGTCAGAGGGTACGGCGGCCACGGCGTGGGCCGCGACATGCACGAAGAACCACACGTCGAAAACTATCGCCAGCGCTTCCGCGGGCCCGAGCTCAAACCCGGGCTCGTCCTCGCGCTCGAACCCATGGTCACCGCCGGCTCGCCCGAAGTCATCGAAGGGCCCGACGGCTGGACCGTAAGCACAAAAGACGGTAGCTTATGCTGTCATTTCGAACATACCATCGCCATCCGCGCCGAGGGTGAGGCCGAAATCCTCACCCTCCCCTGACGTTCCCAACATCACCGCACGAGGGTCTATGGCAAAAAAGGACGCGATCGAAGTCGAGGGCACCGTGGTCGAACCCCTCCCCAACGCCATGTTCAAGGTCGAGCTGGCCAACGGCCACGAAGTGCTCGCCCATGTCAGCGGAAAGATCCGGATGAACTACATCCGCATCCTTCCCGGCGATCGCGTTCTCGTCGAACTCTCACCCTACGACCTCAGCCGCGGACGAATCACCTACCGATTCAAATAGGCCCACCCGGCCCACCACCAGGAGAGCCATGAAAGTACGAGCATCCGTCAAACCACGCTGCGACAAGTGCAAAGTCATCCGCCGGCACGGTCGCGTCATGGTCATCTGCGAAAATCCCAAACACAAACAGCGCCAGGGGTAAACGCCACATGGCACGTATCGCCGGAGTCGACATCCCAGCCGACAAGCGACTCGAAGTCGCCCTCACCTACATCTACGGCATCGGGCCCACCCGCGCCAAAGAAGTCCTCGCCGCCACCAACATCTCCCCCGATGCCCGCGCACGCGACCTCACCGACGAAGAAATCCTTCGCCTCCGCGAAGTCATCGAAAAAAACTACATCGTCGAAGGCGACCTCCGCCGCGAAGTCCGCCAGAACATCGCGCGCCTCATCGAAATCAACTGCTACCGCGGCCAGCGCCACCGCCGCAACCTCCCCGTCCGCGGCCAGCGCACCCGCACCAACGCCCGCCAAAAACGCGGCGCCCGCAAAACCGTCGCCGGCAAAAAGCGCGCCGGAAAGAAGTAACAGGAGCTCCCCATGGCCGATCAAAAACGTGGTGCCGACCAAAAACGTGGTGCCGACAAAAACCGCCGCCTGAAGCGACGCGAACGCAAGTCCATCCCGCGCGGGCGCGCCTACATCCAGAGCACCTTCAACAACACCCTCGTCACCCTCACCGACCCCAACGGCAACGTCATCGCCTGGGCATCCGCCGGCGCCTCCGGCTTCAAAGGATCCCGCAAAGGCACCCCCTTCGCCGCCCAAATGGCCAGCGAAAACGCCGCCCGCCGCGCCATGGAGCACGGCCTCCAGTCCGTCGAAGTCTACGTCCGCGGAGCCGGCAGCGGCCGCGAAGCCGCCATCCGCTCCCTCCAGGCCGCCGGCCTCACCATCACCGCCATCCGCGACGTCACCCCCATCCCCCACAACGGCTGCCGCCCACCCAAGCGGCGCCGCGTCTAGGAGCCCGAACACCAATGGCACGCTACACCGGCCCCGTCTGCCGCCTCTGCCGCCGCCACGGCGAAAAACTCTACCTCAAAGGCGAACGCTGCTTCACCCCCAAATGCGCCTTCGAGCGCCGCCCCAACCCACCCGGCCCACGCCCAGCGCGCCGCCGCAAAATCAGCGACCGCGGCCTCCAGCTCCGCGAAAAACAGCGCGCCCGCGCCTCCTACGGCATCCTCGAAAAACAATTCGTCCGCTACTACAAAGAAGCCATCCGCCGCCCCGGCGTCTCCGGCGAAAACCTCGTCCGCCTGCTCGAAACCCGGCTCGACAACATCGTCTACCGCCTTGGTTTCGCCGACTCCCGCGCCCAAGCCCGCCAAATCGTTCGCCACGGCCTCATCGCCGTCAACGGCAAAAAAATCGACATCCCCTCCGCCCACCTCCAAGAAGGCGACACCATCACCTTCACCCCGCGCGGACAGCGGAGCGAGTTCTACAAAATCGTCCAGGAGACCATCAAATCCAAAAACCCCCCCACCTGGCTCACCCTCGACGTCGCCAACATGAGCGGCAGAGTCACCGCCCCACCCGCCGTCGTCCCCGGTGAGACCCACCTCTTCAACGAAAACGTCATCATCGAGTACTACTCGCGCTAACCCCGTCACGGTTGAGGGCACCCACCATGGATTCACTGGAGATGCTCGGGCAAACGTCGGCACAAACCGCCCAACCCCAGCTCACCGTCGAAGAACAAACCCAAACCTACGCACGCCTCGTCGCCGAACCCCTCGAAGCCGGCTACGGCATCACCCTCGGCAACGCCCTCCGGCGCGTCCTCCTCTCCTCCCTCGAAGGCGCAGCCATCACCTCCGCGCGCATCGACCAAGTCCAGCACGAATTCTCCGCCATCCCCGGCATGGCCGAAGACACCACCGAGTTCCTCCTCAACCTCAAAGAAGTGCGGCTCAAGCCCATCTCCAACCGGCCCGCCACCATCTCCCTCGACGTCGAAGGCCCCGCCGTCATCACCGCCGCCGACCTCCAAGTCCCCGCCGACTTCGAACTCGTCAACCCCGACCTCTACCTCGGTCGCCTCGAAACCCCCGGCAGCCGCATCAGCGCCGAATTCCACGCCGAACTCGGCAAAGGCTACCAGCCCGCAGGCACCATCGAGGGGCTCCCCCTCGGAGTCATCCCCGTCGACGCCATCTTCACCCCCATCCGCAAAGTCAACTACCGCGTCGAAAAAACCCGCGTCGGCCAATCCACCAACTACGACCGCCTCATCCTCGAAGTCTGGACCGACGGCACCATCGACCCCGTCGAAGCCGTCGGCTTCAGCTCCGAAATCCTCGTCGAACAATTCACCCTCTTCATCCAACACACCCGGCCCGAGCTCGCCCACGCCTACCACCCAGCCATCGCCACCGGCGGCCCCGGCGGGCTCCTCATGCCGCCCGACCGCTACAACACCCCCATCGAAGACCTCCAGCTCTCCGTCCGCGCCTACAACTGCCTCAAACGCTCCGGCCTCATGACCGTCGGCCAAGTCCTCGAAAAAACCGAAGACGAACTCCTGAGCCTCCGCAACTTCGGCCGCAAATCCTACGACGAACTCCGCGAACGGCTCATCGAGCTCGGCTACATCGACCCCAACCAACCCGGCCTCGTCCCACTCGTCGAACAGTCCACCCGTCCCGCCGCTCGCCCAGCACGCCCCGGAAGCGCAGCCGCACGGACAGCCACCCGCACCAGCGCCATCATCATGGACGACGAAGAAGAGGACGAAGAAAACCTCAGCGCCCTCGGTAAAGCCCTCAAAGAAGCCCTGCTCAAAGACGGTAGCGCCGAAGACCTCATCGGCGCAGACGACGAGGAGTAGCCCCATGCGACACCGCGTAGCCGGCCGCCACCTCGGCCGCGAAACCAGCCACCGAATCGCCCTCTACCGGAACCTCGTCACCGACCTCCTCCGGTACGAGCGCATCACCACCACCGAAGCCAAAGCCAAAGAAATCCGGCCCATGGCCGAGCGCATCATCACCCTCGGCCGCCGCGGCGACCTCCACGCCCGCCGCCAGGCCCTCCGCTTCCTCTACGACCCCAAAGTCGTCAAAAAAGTCTTCGACGACATCGGCCCCCGCATGAAAGACCGCCCCGGCGGCTACCTCCGCATCACCGCCCTCGAGCCCCGCAAAGGCGATGGCGCCCGCATGGCCACCATCGAGCTCGTCGACATCGCCGGCTCCGTCGCCATGCCGCGGCCCCAGCGCGTCACCGCCCCACCCACCACCACCCGCACCCCCACCCCCGGCGCCGCCGCCGCAGCCCGCGCCGCCGCCGACATCGAAGCCGCCCGCACCGCCCAACCCGCCGCCCCCGAAGCCGAAAGCCCCGCACCCCAAACCGAACCCGAAACCGCACCAGAAACAGACACCACAGCAGAAGCCACCACCACACCACAGGCCCAAACCGCGGCCCAAACCCAACCCGAGGAGGAAAAGAACGACTGAACCGGCCACCGCGAAGCGATTCGCGGCGACCGTCAGCTACGACGGCACCGACTTCGTCGGCTCCCAAGTCCAGCCCAACGGCCGGACCGTCCAACAAGAACTCGAACGCGCCGCCGGACGGCTCTTCCAAGCCCCGGTCCGCGTCCAACTCGCCGGACGCACCGATACCGGCGTCCACGCGAGAGGCCAGGTGGCCGCCTTCACCGCCGAAACCCGGCTCGAAGCAGCCACCATCGGGCATGCGCTCAACGCGCTCCTGCCCCAAGATGTAGCAGTGCGCGCCGTGCGCCAAGTCCCGCCGGGATTCGACCCCCGCCGCTGGGCCCGCCGCCGGCAGTACCGCTACACCATCGCCAACGGCGAGGCGCGAGACCCACTCGCCCGCCGCTACGCCTGGTACCTCGAGGGCACCCTCGATCTACCAGCCATGCAGCACCTCGCCGCAGCATTCATCGGCCGGCGCAACTACAGCGCCTTCGCCGGCAAACTCGAACCGGGGCGCTCACCCCTGCGCACCGTGTTCACCACCGGAGTCCATCGCACCGGCGAATGGCTCCACATCGAAATCGAGGCAGACGCGTTCCTGCCCCAGATGGTCCGGCGCATCGTCGCCGCCCTCGTCCGGGTCGGACGCCACGCCGCAACAGAGGAGGAAATCGTCAGCCTGCTCGAACAGCCCCGGCCCGGAGCCTTCACCCACCTCGCTCCCGCCCACGGCCTCTGTCTCGAACGCGTCTGGTACGACGAGGGATACACACCATGAACACCACCGTTCGCATCAAAGCCTCCCAAATCTATAAAGACTGGCACGTCATCGATGCCGCCGGCCAGCCACTCGGCCGCGTCGCCACCCAAATCGCCACCCTCCTCCGAGGCAAACACAAACCCACCTACGAGCCCCACCTCGACGACGGCGACTTCGTCATCGTCGTCAACGCCGCCAAAGTCCGCGTCTCCGGCAAAAAAGCCCAAGAACGCGTCTACTACCGCCACTCCGGCTACCCAGGCGGCCTCAAATCGCGCAGCTTCACCGAACAGCTCCAGCGCTTCCCCGAAAAAGTCATCGAACGCGCCGTCTGGGGCATGCTCCCCAAAGGCCCCCTCGGCAAACAAATGATGCGGCACCTCAAGGTTTACGGCGGCCCCCAACATCCCCACCAGGCGCAGGTCATCGCCTCCCAACGCGCCCAGGAAGCTCGCAAAGCCGCCCTCGACCAGCTCGCCACCACACCCTACAGGCCCAAGGGGCTTCGCCCGCTCACCGGCAGCGAAACCATCGTCCCCGCTGCCCCATCCAGCCAAGCCGCCGAAGTCGCCCGCCGCGCACGAGCCCGCGTCCTCGAGCAGCAAGCCCAACCCACCGAAGCCCCCGCCACCACCGAACCCCCGGCCGCATCCACCGAGCCAACCACCGAAGCCCAACAGAAACCCGCTCGCCGCCGCAAAAAAGCAGAAGAGACCGAGGAGTAACCACCATGGCCGAGCAGCAGTACTACTACGGCACCGGGCGCCGCAAAACCGCCGTCGCACGCGTCCGCCTCATCCCCGGCCCAGGCGCCATCATCGTCAACGGCAAACCCCTCGAAGAAGTCTTCACCCGCGACACCCACCGCGTCGAAATACTCGCCCCGCTCAAGCGCCTCGGACGAGAAGGACGCTTCTCCGCCACCATCAAATGCGCCGGCGGCGGCATCAGCGGCTGGGCAGGCGCCATCCAAATGGGCATCGCCCGCGCCCTCGTCGCCTCCGACCCCACCGTCAAACCCCTCCTCAAGCGGCCCGAAAACCTCCTCACCCGCGACGCCCGCATGAAAGAACGCAAAAAGCCAGGCCTCAAGCGCGCCCGCAAGGCACCCCAGTTCACCAAGCGTTAATCCCCGGGCCACCCACCCCCATCCCCAACACCCACCGAGGACCCCGCCACCGGGGTCCTCGGCGCGTCTCGGCCGTCACCATCCCGTCACCCCAGCGTTTCGCTGACGCCCCCCTGCCGCCCCCTCACGCCCGCCGATCCCCACCATGGAGGAACGCGTGAACACCGGGAACCTCGTCTTCGTCGCCGCACTCCTCGCCGCAGGAGCCCTCGCCTACCAATCCACGACCGGCGGAAAGGCAGCCCCGCCGCCATCCACCCCCACCCCCACCGCCCAAGAACCCCACACCCCCGGCCACAGCCCCCAGACCCCGGCCACACCCCAAGCCGACCACCCAGCCACCCAACCCACCGGTCCTGCCCCCACGCCCACCCCCACCATCCGACTCACCCTCGACCAAGTCCGCTCCCTCCCCAGACCGCCC
>NZ_DAOUBJ010000005.1:0-8017 GCF_034432735.1 Tepidiforma sp.
CCCGCCCGAGAGGAACGACGGCTCGCGGAGGTAGCTGCTGGTCTCGGGGTCGTCGATGAGCTCGAGGGTTTTGTCGGGGCGGCGCCGGTAGTTGGCGGCGAACCGCTCGCGCTTCTCGGGCGGGACGAAGAAGGCGGTATCCACCATGCCCAAGGGTTCGAAGACGCGCTCGCGAAAATACTCGTCGAGCCGGCGGCCGGAGATGCGCTCGACGAGCGCCCCGCAGACGTCGGTGGCGAAGGAGTACATCCACCGTTCGCCCGGTTCGTAGCGCAGGGGAGCGCGGGCGAGCTTTTCGACGAAGGTGGCGAGCGTTTCGCCGGGGCCGCGCTGGATGCCGAGCCGGCGATAGGCCCGGTCGACCGGGTGGTTGGTGGCGCCGTAGGTGAGCCCGGCCGTGTGGCTGAGGACGTGGCGGAAGGTAACCGGCCGGGCTGGCTCTTTGGTTTCCATCTCCTCGCCGTCTCCGCTCACCCACACCCGCTGCGCCTCCCATCCGGGAAGAAAGCGCGCGACCGGGTCGTTGAGCATGAAGCGCGCCTCTTCGAACAGCTGCATGAGCGCCACGGAGGTGATCGGCTTCGTCATCGAATAGATGCGGAAAATGGTGTCGTCGCGCATGGGCCGCTGGCGCTCGCGGTCCATGTAGCCGAAGGAGCGGGCGAAGGCGGGGATGCCGTGGCGGGCGACGAGAACCTGGCAGCCGGCGATCTTGCCGGGCTCGAGGTAGTTCCGTTCGAGGTGAGCGGCGATCCGTTCGAGGCGCGCGGGTGAGAATCCCGCGCTGCGGGGCGATGTCTCCACGGGTGTTGAAACTCCTGTGTCGAATGGTGGCGCGATGATACCGGAGAGGGGTCGGGCGGGTCTTCGCGGCGGCGGCCGCCTCTGCGCTCTGGATGACCGCTCGGTCTCACCGTCCCGCGGCCGAGGCATCGGGCCGGGCAAACGCCTCTTTGCTACGCTGGGTGGTGGAGGTGATGCGCAATGACCGTTGCGATCGAACAGCTGGCATTCGGACTGCGGCGGGAGACGGGGCTGCCGTTCCACCAGGCGGTGGAGGCCGTGCGCGAGGCGCTGAAGGCGCAGGGCTTCGGCGTGCTCACGGAAATCGACGTGCAGGCGACGTTGAAGGCGAAGCTCGGGGCGGAGATGCCGCCCTACCTGATCCTCGGGGCCTGCAATCCGCCGCTTGCCCACCGGGCGCTGACCGCCAACCCCGAAGTGGGCATGCTCTTGCCGTGCAACGTGGTCGTCCGCGATACGGGCCGCGGCATCGTCGTCGAGGCGATGGACCCAGTGGCGGCGATGGGCATCGTGAACGATCCGGCGGTGGCGGAGGTGGCGAAGGCGGCGCGGGAGAAGCTCGAGGCGGCGCTGGCCGCGCTCGACTGAGGGGGTCAATCGCCGGCGCCGGAATCTTCGGGACGGCTGCCGCGTCCGCGGCGGCGCCGGCGCCGGCCCCCGTCCTGCGGCGGCTGGGAGGCTGGCGGCTGCGGCCCCTGAGCGGTCGGAGGCCGTTGTCCGGCGCCGGGTGGGGTGCCGCCCGGCGAGGCGGCGCGGCGAAAGACGCGGCCGGCCGGCGGCGGCCCTCCGCCCGCGGGGCCCGAGGCGGGTTGCTGCGGTGCGGGCACGGCACCCCGTGTGCGGCGGAGGTCCGCGGGCGGCGGCGGTTCGGGTGCCGGCGTTGTGGGGCGAAGGGGTTCCCTGCGTGCCGGGCGGGCCGGCACGATCCGCCGGGGGCCGCCGCCCGGCAGCCGACCGCGACCGGGGCCCGGTTCGTACACTGCATCCTCCTCCGCCGCATCGGCCTCGTCCGCCTCGTCGCCCGGCTCGATTAGGCCACGAGCGACCGCTTCTTCGCGGGTGAGGCTGGGCGGCGGCGGTGCGCTCTTGCTCGAAGGGTCCCAGCGGACCACCGTGCCGAGGTCGCGGTCCCCCACCTCGATGCGCTGGCCATCGACGAGGAGGGTGACCTGCCGTTTGAGGATGTTGATCGCGACGACTTTGCCTTCGCCGGTGGGGGTGCTGCAGCGCTGCCCGATTTTGGGGAGCGATTTCCGCATTTCGCGGTAGCCTTCGTCTTCGTAGCTCAGGCAACAGAGGAGACGGCCGCAGAGGCCGGAGATTTTCTGCGGATTGAGCGGCAGCTCCTGGTCTTTGGCCATGCGGATGGAGATGGAGGGGAAGGTTTCGAGCCAGCTGGCACAGCAGAGTTCGCGGCCGCAGATGCCGTATCCACCGGCGAGCCGCGCCCGGTCGCGAGCGCCCATCTGGTGCATCTCGACGCGGGCATGGAACTGCTGCGCGGCGCGCCGCACGAATTCCCGGTAGTCGAGCCGCTCTTCGCTGGTGAACGAGAAGGTCAGCCGCTTTCCGTCGAGGGTGAAGGAGGCGTGGTCGATCCGGGCGGGAAAGCCCGTCTCCTCGCCGAGGCGACGCGCCTCGGGGAGGAGTTCCTCTGCCCTCCGGTGGAGTTCGTCGGCCCGCCGAATGTCGGCCTCGGTGGCGAGGCGCAGAATCGGCTTGAGCTCGTCGCGCGGGAGTTCATCGACGACGACCTGGTCGGGCGCGATGACGACGCGCGCGATCTCGGGGCCGCGCACGGTTTCGACCACGACGTATTCGCCAGGTTCGAGACGAAGTCCGGCGGCGTGGAAATAGAAGATCTTGCCGGCGTTTCGAAAGCGCACGCCGGCGACGCGCGGAGGTCGTTCAGGCATGGGCCGGGAGTTCTTCCTCGCTGCTACGTTCCAGTGTAACGCGCGGAAAGCGGAGGAGCATGAGGTCGAAGGCGGGCCGGGCCTGGACGTTGGCCAAGAGGTGTTCGCGGATGGCGGCGATGGCGCGGAGCGCCTCGAGGGCGCCGGCGATGCCCCGCCGATCGTTACCGCGGGCCGCACGGCGAAGGTGCTCCTCCCAGAAGGCCTCCCAGCACTCCAGTTCGAAACGGACCGCCTCGGCATCGCCGCGCCAGCGTTCGGCGAGGGAGCGGGCGTAATCGAACCGGGCCGGCACGCTGGAGGCGGCCACCAGCGCACAGCGCTCGAGGATCCGGGCGCGCGCTCCGATGAGATCGGGTTCGGCAATGAAGGCGAGGGCGCGCCCGGGGCGCCCCCGGGCCGCCTCGGCTGCTCGCGCGGCGAGCGCCGGTTCGACGCCGCGGGCGAGTAGGCCGGCTTCGATTTCGGCACGCGCCACGGGCGGGACATCGATCCGGCGGCAGCGGGAGCGGATGGTTTCGAGCGTGCGCTCCGGGGCGGCGGTGACGAGGCAGAAGATGGTGTGGCCCGGCGGCTCCTCGAGCGTCTTCAGCAGCGCCGGCGCGGCGAACAGGGCGAGCCGGTCGGCGGGGTCGATGACGATCACCCGCGTCCGCGCCTCGAAGGGGTAGCGGGCCACGAGGTCGCCGATGCCCCGGACCTGGCAGATGCGAATCTCGGCCGAATCGGGGTGTGGCGGGTGGGTTTCGCCATCGCGCGGCTTGCAGAGGGTATCGCCCGGGCCGACGGTGATGACATCGGGATGGGCACCTTCGCGGATGAGGCGGCAAGGGCGGCAGGCACCGCACGGCTCGGAGGTGGCCGCCGCGGCGGGCGTTGGCAGCGCTTCGCCGAAGAGCGAGGCTCTGGCCGTCGGCGGGTGGAGGACCTCGCAGTTGCAGCACATGGCGAGGTAGCGCGCGAGCGCAGCCCGGCCGGTACCCTCGGGGCCGGCGAAGAGGAGCGCATGGGGCGGCTCGGGGCTGGCGGCCAGGGCAGCCAGCTCGCGGCGGATGGCTCCATGGCCGATGAGCGGTTCCACTCCTTCAGCCTACCGCCCGGCGGCAGGCCGGGGAACCCAGCACGCCGGCGCGGGCCCTGCCGTGAGACTGCCGAAGCCGACGAAACCTTTCGCAGACTCGATACGTTGTAAAGGGAGAAACCTGCCGATTGTCATATCGGAGGGTTCCTCCCCGGCAGCGCCCGAACGGGATGTCCCGCCCGCACCGGGCGCTGCCCCCCAATCGACTGCGCGACCGGCTCAGGCCGGCCGCGACGGGTGCGGCGGACGGCCTGTCCGCCGCAGGGCACGGTAGATGCTCCGGCGAGAGAGGCCGAACATCTCCGCGACGTCGTCGATGGGGAGCTGTCGCCGCCGGACCGCATCGGCGATGGCCGCATCGCGGCTCGTGCGGACCATCGCCGCCAGGCCGCCGGGGGTATCGTACCGACACCGCGGCAGCGGACAGGCGAGGCACGATGGCGCAATCTCGCAGCCGGTATCGCGGTACTCCGTGTGCTCGGGCAGCGCGTCGCAGCGGGCGGGGCGGGAAAGCGGCTCGGGCATCTCTGGCCCCTCCTCACGGGTCTGTGCCGGCCAGATTAGAACGAATGTTCGCATCGTGCCAAGGCCGCCATGGCGCGCGCCCGGCAACTCGTCAGCAGGTGCCGCGCCGTGCCAGCGAGCGCTCGGGCCTCGCCCGGCTGCCATCGACGCTCCATACATGGCGAACCAGCGAACCGACCGCCCGGCCCCCCGCCCGCGCCGCCGCACCCCGGCGGAGCGCGACCCGCTCGCGGCCGCATGGCGATTGATCGATGCCCTCTGGCACGAGGAGTGCGAGCCGAGCCGGGCGCAAGCGATCGTCGCGGCGCTCCGGGTGGTGCTCTCCGCGGGACAGGTGCCGTACGACCGCGATCGCGCCCTGCGCGAGGCCGAACTCCTCGGCCTGGCGATGCACGGCCTCCCCCCGCGCGACGACGAAGAGGCGAGGCTCGCCGAGGAGCTGTTCGGGCGGCGGTATTGGGAGGAGGGACAAGGCGAGCGGTAGGGTGGCGACCGCGGGCTGGCTAGCCTACTCGCCGAGCGGCATGCGTCGGCCCTCTTCGAAGCTGCGGTGGGCGGCATCGACGACGCGCATGTAGGCGACGCCATCGACGAAGTTCGTCAATCGCACGGGCGCGCCCTCACGAATCGCGGCGATGAAGTCCTCCTCCACCCGCCAGCCGCGGTCGGTGCCCGGGTCGGGTTCGATGGGGTGGCCGTGCGGCTGGCCGAAGGTCACGATCTCGGCGGTGTCGCCCGGATGCCAACGCAAAACCGCCTTCGTCCCGTGGATGGCGATGCCGTTGGCTTCGGCCCCGGCCGCCATCGTGCTGAGGTGGTAGGTGATGCGTGCGCCACGCGCCAATTCGCCGCTGACGACGTAGGTATCGGGGACGGTGACGGGCGCCAGCTGCCCGGTCTCCGGGTCGCGCCGCTCCGGCACCAGGATGGCGCCATCGGCGGTGACGCTGCCAGCGTGGCGGCCGAGCCACCGTTCGACGATCTCGACGTAGATGCCGAACATGAGCACGTTGCGCCCCGAGTACTCGCGCCGCTGGCGCCAGTGGAGCGGGGCGTGCGGGTCGAGCCCCTGACCGTTGAGCACCCGCACGGTCACTTCGCGCACCTCGCCGAGGGCACCTTCGGCCACGAGCCGCGTGATCGTCGGCCCGAGGCGAAGGTCGAACGGTGCCGGCACGAGCTGGGCGACGAGCTCGGGGTGGCGTTCGCTCGCCGCGAGCATCTCCACCGCCTCGGCCAGGTCCATCGCCATGCGCGCCTCGCAGAGCACGTGCTTGCCGGCTTCGAGCGCCATCACGGTGTATTCCCGGTGGCGGTACGGCCACGTTCCGATGCAGATCGCATCGATTTCCGGGTCGGCGCAGAGCGCTTCCGGGCTTTCGAAGACGCGCGGGATGCCGAACTGGTCGGCGACGCGCCGGGAGCTTTCCGGCGTACGGTTCACGACGCCGACGATCTCGACGCCGGGGATGCGTCGGAATCCCGGGATGTGTTGGGCGACGGTATTGGCGCCCGCTCCGATGAGGCCGATCCGAATGGTCATGCTGCGAGTATAGGGGCCGGACGAGCGAAGGGCCCCGGGGTGGCTTCCCGGGGCCCTCGTTGGGGTGCATGGTGCCGGGCTTCCCCGGCGGGGGCTTAGCGGTCGCTCCGCCGGCGGCCGAGGGCGAGGAACGCGAGGCCGAGGCTGAGGCTCACGAGGCCCGCCAGCACGAGCAGCAGGCTCGTCCCGCCCTGGCTCGCCCCGAACCCGTAGCCTGTGGCCGGGGCCAGCGGCGTCGGCGACTGACCAGGACCGGGCGTCCGTTCACCTGCGACTTGCGTCACCGGCGTGTTCGTCGGCGTCGGTGTGTTCGTCGGCTGGCCAGGCGTGGTCGGCGTCGGCGTGTTCGTCGGCGTCGGCTGGCTCGGCGTGGTCGGCGTGGGCGTCGGCGTGCTCGGCGGCGGCGGGCTGCAGCGCGGGTCGTTCGGGTCGACGCACGGCGGGTTGAAGGTCTTGATGTTCAGGAATTCGAGCGTCACCACCTGGCCGCCCTGGGTGGGCTGGGCCGTCTGGGAGACGAACTGCGGATTCCAGCCGGCCTGCACCGTCTCGGTCACCGTGTAGCTGCAGCCAATGGCCGGCGGCAGGTTGGTGAACTCGACGATGCCGTTCGCGCCGGTCGTCCCGGTCTGCGGGGTGATCCCGCAGCCGGTCAGGGTGAATTGCCAGCCCGCCCCATCCGAGGTGAACCCGACCACGTTCAGCGTCTTGTGGACGCGGATCGTGACCTTCGGGTCGTTGTAGAAGCAGATGGCGGCCTGCGGGGCGACGTTGGTGATCGACACGAGCGCGTTGACGTCCGTGCTCGTCGGGTTCGCCGGGCAGATGACGGCATCACCGGAGATGGCGCCAACGGCCCAGCCGGCGTACGCGTAGCCAGGCTTCGGCGTCTCGCTGAGGGTGAAGCTGCCGGCGGAGAGGCCGAGGAAGAACCCGACGTTCTGCTGGCTGAAGTGCTCGGCGGCCGTCCCGGTGATCCCGGGGCCGGCGAGGTTGGCCGTGAAGACCGTGGTATCGCCCGACTGGCCGGGGCCGCGGACCACCTTCTTCACGAGGATGCGGCCGTCGCTCGCCGTGCAGCCGACGGTAACCGTGGCGCTGTCGCTCCCTTCGGTGCCGGCGCCAACGAAGCTGACGGTATTGGTGTGCTCCCCGCAAATCGCGAACGTGCCCGTCGGCGCCGTGGCCTGGATGGTCACGGTGTAGGTGCCGGTCTGCGTGTTCCCCGGCAGGGTGCAGATCAGCGTGCCGCTCGAGAGCGTGCAGCTCAGCGGCGAAGTCGCGACCGGGCTGCCGTAGGTGAACCCGGATGGCAAGGTGTCGGTCAGCGTGAGCTGCGACGACGTCGGGCCGTTGGCCACGCTGATCGAGATGACCCAGCTGAACGGGACGCCGGGCACGACGGCCCCCGAGGGCGCCTGCTTATCGACGACGACGTTGCCGAAGCGCTCGTTGTAGAAGCAGATGACGACGTTTTCCCCGGGCAGAAGCGTCCCGAGCGAGGCGGTGCCGTTGGTGTTGGGGGCCGGGCCCGTCGGGCAGACGCCGTTGGTCGCATACGCCCAGCCGAGGACCTGGTAGCCGTTCTGCCCCTGTTCGGTCACCGTGTACTGCTGGTACGACGAGGCGGTGAAGGTGGCGTTCACCGGGCCGTTGGCGCTCGACTCGGCGATCTGGCCGGTCTGCGAGCTTTGGGACCCGTAGAGCGTCACGGTGAACTGGGTGGTGTCGTTCACGACGTTGGTGACGACCTTCTTGACGGTCACCGTCGGCTTCTTGCAGTTGGTGAACGGGAAGGTCTGGGGCCCCTCGCCGTTCGTCTGGGCGGCTACCGCGATTTCGCACTGCTCCCAGCCCTGTGCCGGAGTCTCGCTGACCGTCCCATTCCAGATGAGCGGAACGGTGCAGGTCCAGGTAGCGAGAACGGAGCCGTTGCTGGAGGAGAGCGTCGGACCGGTGCAGGCCTGCGCGAAGTCGATGCCATCGCTGATCGTGAAGGTGGGATAGTCGGCCTCCGTGACCTGGCTGACCCCGACGAACTCCTTCTCGATGACGATCTTCTTCGTGGCCGGAACGTTGTACGCGGTGCACTTGCCCTTCCCGCCTTTGACGGCTTCGAAGTACAGCCACTCCCAGTTGTCGTTGTTG
>NZ_DAOUBJ010000006.1:0-9334 GCF_034432735.1 Tepidiforma sp.
ACCCGCAGCCGCTCCCAAAGACGGTCCCGTTCACCTCCCGGACACACTCGGTCGAACGGGCAGAACTGGCAATTCGTCCAACCGTTCCACTTTCGCTTTCCCGGAATGGCCGGGTACAGCCCCAACTGGCGCAGCTCCAGCCCCGCCTCGACCACGCGCCGGAACTCCCCCTCCGTCTCCTCGTCGAGCCTCACCTCCACCCGCTCGAACCGCCCCTCCTCCGAGACGAACCAGTAGGCCGCCGCCACATCCACCTCCTGCCCACCCCGCACCGCCAGCGCATAGATCGGCAACTGCAACAGCCACCCTCCCTCCTTGCGCTGCAGCCCTCCATTCGCCGCTTGCGCGTACGAATCCAGCTTGCCGCTCTTGTAGTCCGTCACCACGAGCCCTCCGCCCGGCAAGACATCCACCCGGTCCGCCTTCCCCACGAACCGCACCCGCCGCCCATCCATCAGCGTGATCGAAACCTCCCGACCCACCCGCGCGCCGAACGCCAGCTCCACATCCCGCACCGCCGCCCCCCGTTCGGTCCGCCAGCGCTCGTCCTCGTCCAGAAACCGCCCGAAATCCTGCCGCAGTCGCTCCCGTGTCGCAGCCCACGCCGCCGGACGACCCGTCAGTCCGCGCCGCTCGAACGCCTCGAACTCCGCATCCGCAACCTCGAAAAGCAGCGCCCGCTCCGCGTCGCTCCATTTACCCTCGATCACCTCCGTCCCTCGCCGCTCCTTCACCGCCCGGACGAACCGCTCGAGCACGCTATGGACGATCGAACCACGGCTCGCCGGGTCGACCACATCCAGGTCCTCCGGCTTCTCCACCTCGCGCAGCCCCAGTTCGTGCGAAAGGAAGAACCGGAACGGGCAGCTCGTCAGCGTCTCCAGTGCACTCGCCGAGAGCTCAGGTTCCGCATCCATCGCCGGCAGCGCCTCCCCCGTCCACCCCGTGAGCCCGTTCGAACCGCCCGCGGGCGATCGCCGCGCCCGCTCCGCCCGAGCCCGCACCCCTGCATCCACCCCGAGCTCCACCAGCAGCGGGTGCTCCCACGGGGCCCCACCACCCCGACACACCTCCGCGAGGTCCCGTTCCGCCAAGTCCGCGAAAACGTCGCCTCCCACCACCCACGCAGCGAACGAATCGACCACCTCCAACCAAGGCGGCCGGCCCCGCGGATCGTGAATCCACCGCTCGATATCCCGAGCATACACGCCCCGACCGTGCAGCCTCGACGCCGCCTCCAAAAACCACCGCGAAGGCTGCGCCGGGCGCTGATCGCGCAACGAAACCCGCGGCGCCGTCACCAGGCACCCCTTCGCACACGCCGACACCATCAGATACGCCCGCCGCGCCCGAATCACCCGCTCCGCCGCCGACGGCACCGCCCCGTCCAGCTCCCGCCGAACCCGCTCCGGCAAGAGCGGGTCGTCCGACGGCTGCGGCGGAAAGACCCGCTCCGCCAGCCCCACCATCACCACGAAGTCGAAGACCATCCCAGCCGCCTCCTCGATCGACCCCGCGAACACGCCCTCACCCAGCTTCCCGTGCCGTTCGGCCGGAGCATCCAACGCCTCCCGGAGGAGCCCCTCGAACGTCGCCAGGCTCACCGCCGTCCCCTCGTCCAGCCCAGCCACCCCATCCAGCGTCCGCACCACCTCGGCGTAGGCCGCCACCTCCGCCTCCGCCAGGCCCCCCTCTCCAGCGACCCGCCTCACTGCCCCGGCCGGAAGCCAGGCCTCCAGCCCCGTAAGCATCGCCCTCGCCCACACCGGCAGCGGCCGCAGCGGCTCCGCCCCGAACCGATTCGCCGCATCCTCCACGAACTCCCCCATCTGCCGCGCCACCTCCACCCGCCGGCCAAGCTCCTCCTCCGAAAGAAATCCCTCCTCCACCCGTGGCCGGAGCGACGCCTCGATCACCGCCGCAGCTCGCCTCCACTGCAGAAGCCCCCGCACCACACCCGCTTCGCGCGAAAGCGTATCCCATCGGTGTCCCGCCACCTCCCGCCCCCGGTGCTCCACCGGCGCCGAAGTCACCCAGTCGATCACCGCCTCGCGCCGCCATCCCAGCCGCGCCGACCGCAGCGCCCCGAACACCACCCTCCCCGCCAACGAATCCGCCAACCGGCGCAAGCCCCGCCCATTGTGCGGAATACCGCTCGCCTCCAGCCGGTCGTGAACGAGCGCCGCATAGTGCTCCACGCTCCCGTACAGAATCGCCATCCGATGGAGCGGCACCCCCCCTTCCGCCTGGCGCCAAACCTCGCGGATCGCATATCGCACCTCCTCCTCGGGGTCCGGCAACACAGCCAGCCGTCCCGGCAACCGCGGCTCGTCGCCCACGGGCGCCCCTTCGCCGCGTCCAGGCTCCGGCCGAATCGCCCCCAGCATTCGCGCCCATTCCTCCATCTGCCCGTCCACCTCCGCGTCCCCCGTCAGGCCCAGAATGGCGCAAGCACCCCCCCGGCCGGCCATCGCATGCAACAACTCCACCGCGTCGCCAGGCAACCGGTCCGGCAGATACACCACCAGCATCCCCACCTCGTCCGCAGCTCGGTGCCCGGAGCGGACCGCCCTCGCCGCCGCCTCGAGCAAATCGTGCTCGTCGTACAGCCCCGCCGCCGCACGTTCCGCCTCCGCTACCGCAGCCGCCGCTGCCGCAACCACCGCGTCAGGATGCCGCTCCAGCCGTTCCCGTACGGCCGGCGGTGCCCCCCGAAGGTCCGCCGCCAGCGCCGCCAAACGTCGCAGTGTCGCCGGATGCCCGGCGAAACCCCGGAGCGGTTCGCCCTGGCGCTCCGCAGCCGTCCGAAGGCAGTCCACCCACTTCCATCGCGTTCGCGGCCGCCGCCCTTGCGCCTGCAGCAGCGGCGCCGCCACCAGCTCCGCCAGGCGATCCATCACCAGGAATCGCACGTTCGCGAGCGCCCTCCTCCCGGCCAGCGCCCGCCGAACATCCAGCCCGACCAAGTTCGAAGGCACCACCACCGTCACCGGAGCCAGCGGATCCCCCACCTTCGCCTCTTCGATGAGCGCCGCCAACGCCCCGCGCGCCTCGCCGCACGGCACGCACATCACCCGCACGTTCGTCATGGTCCCCTTCCCCGGTCCACCAGATAGGCGACCCTACCGCCTGCCCGCGACATGCCGTGTCGCCTCAGCCGCCCAGCATCCGCAACGCGTACTCCATGTTCGCCTGCATCGAGGGCTTGATCTCCTCCCAGTGAGGGTCGTGCCGCTTCCCACGCCGATGCAACATCAAATTGAACCCACTGATGATCGCGAACTTGTACACCGCCAGCGCCTTGAACCAGCGAATATCCCCCGGCCGCTCGCCCAGCGCCTCCCAATACCACTCCTCCAGCTCGTCCCCATGCGGCATCCGGCTGCCCCGATCGTGCGCCCAAGCCGCCGGATCGCTGAACGCGCAAATCCACCCCAAATCGTTCAACGTCGGCCCCACACCGCACAGCTCCCAATCGATCACCGCCAGCAGCTCCCCCTCCGGCGAATAGAGCAGGTTCGACCACTGAAAGTCACCGTGGTAAAGCCCAATCGTCGCATCGCGAGGTGCCTTCTCCAGCAGCAGCTGCTTCACCCGCGGCTGAAGCGCGAGCAGCTCCTGCTCCGCCGCCCGCTCGTAGAACCGGTCCCAGCGCGTCACGTCGAACTCGTACCCCCAAAAATCGCCCAAATACCCCAGCCGCTCGCGAGGCACCCGGTGGATCCCCGCCAGCGCCCGCATCGCCTGCCGCGCCATCCCCCGCAGCTGCGCATCGCTGAACCGCTCCGGATAGTCGTCCTTCAGCGTGTCCCCGGGAAGCCGCGGCTGCACAAAATACGGCGAGCCGAACCACTCCGGCTCCGTGCCCGCCCACGTGATCGGCGCGTGAGGGACGCCCGTGCCCTCCAGCGCCCGGACCGCCGTCACCTGCCGCATCAAGTCCGCCGTCCCCTCCAGCTTCACCCCGGGCGGCGGGAGCCGCAAAAAATACGCCTGTCGCTCCCCCCCACCGCTCTCGACGTCGAAAAAATACGAAAACCCCGCGTGCCCGGTCCCCTTCGTAAGGTCCACGACCCGGGCCCCAGGGTCCTCCAGCTTCGCCCGAACGAACGGTTCCAGGCGCGCCCGCAGCTCATCCAGTTCCATCTCAACGCCCCCGCGGCTGGCTCCACCGGCCGCCCATCCCGGCCGGTACCCGAAGTCTCCCCATTTCCACCCGCCCTTGCAACGAAACGCCGGGGCCGCTCGAGCGGCCCCGGCGCCATCCCCCAGCGAACTCCCGCCTACTGCAGGCCAAAATCCCAGCCGTTCCCGGCCTTGAAGCTCTGCAGAATCCGCCGCGACACCACCATCCGGTGCGTCTCGTCCGGACCATCGTAAATCCGCGCCGCACGCGCATTCCGGTACATCGATTCCAGCGGCGTATCGCCCGAAACCCCGAGCGCACCGTGCACCTGGATCGCCCGGTCGATCACATTGTGCAGCACCTGCGCGCCGAAGAACTTGATCGCCGAAATCTCCACCCGTGCCTCGTCGCCCTGATCGATCTTCTTCGCCGCCGAAAGCGTCAGCGCCCGCGCCGCCTGAATCTCCACATAGCTGTCCGCGATCCAGTTCTGGACCGTCTGCTTCTCCGAAAGCGTCGAGCCAAAAACCTCGCGCTTCAGCGAATACTCGCACATCAACTCGAACGCCCGCTGCATCTGCCCAAGCCAGCGCATGCAGTGGTGGATGCGGCCCGGCCCCAGCCGCTTCTGCGCGATCCGGAAGCCACTCCCGGGCTCCCCCAGCGCATTCGTCAGCGGCACCCGAACGTTCGTGTACCGAATCTCACAGTGCGAACCCTCCACCTCGCCCATCACCGGCACCGGCCGCACGATTTCGAACCCCGGCGTATCCGTCGGCACGATAATCTGCGTGAACCGCCGGTGGGGCGGCTGATCGAGCTCCGTCGCGCACATCACAATCGCGAACGTCGCACCCTCCGCCTGGCTCGTGAACCACTTGTGGCCATTGATCACCCACTCGTCGCCGTCCCGAATCGCCGTCGTGCGCAGCCCCGTCGGGTCCGCCCCCGAAACCTCCGGCTCCGTCATCGAGTAGCAGGACCAAATCTCCCCGGCCACCAGCGGCTTCATGAACTTCTCTTGCTGCTCCGGCGTCCCGAACTGCCAGAGAATCTCCGCATTCCCCGAGTCCGGCGCCTGCGAACCGAACGCAATCGGCGCATAAGGGCTGCGCCCCAGAATCTCGTTCATGTACACATACGGCATGAAGCCGATGCCCATACCACCCGCCGCCGCTGGAAGGTGCGGCGCCCACATCCCGAGCGACTTCGTGATCGCCTGCAGCTCCTTCATCCGTTCCCGGCCAGCCGCCGACTGCCGCGGATGATTCGCGTGGAAAAAGGGCTCGTTCGGGTAGATGTACTCCGCCATGAAGGCCTTCACCCGCTCCCGGAGCTCCATGATCTCCGCGTCGGTCAGGTGGCGGTCCCCCGCGTGGGGCTGGTCTGCAACAGACATAAGGGGCACTCCTACAGAAATTCGCGCTCGCACTCTACCGCTCCCCCGCGGCGATCGCTACCCGCGAGCATCCACCCCCCGATGGTGCTCCTCACCCGCAGGGTGGTAGTGGTGCACGTGGTGCCGCCCGTGCCGTCGGTGCCAGAGCTCCGCCACCAGCCCGTGGTTCGGCGCCAACACCAGCGCCGCCAGAAACAGCACCGTCGCCGCCAAAACGATCGTCGCCCCGGCCGCCGTCCCCGCATGGTACGAAACCCACAGCCCGCTCACCCCCGCCAGGGCCGCAATCCCCATGCTCAGCCCGACCATCCGCAACAGCCGGTCCGTCAGCAGCCGCGCCGTAGCCGCCGGCGTCACGATCAGCGCCAACACCAAGATGTTCCCCACCGTCTGCAAGCTCACCACGATCGTCGCCGCAACCAGCAGCAACAGCAGCAGATCCAACGCGAACACCGGGTACCCCAACGTCCGCGCCATCACCGGATCGAAGGCCGCCAGCGCGAACTCCTTCAGCAACGCCGCCATCACCAGCACCACCACCCCCGCAATCACCCCCGTAATCACCACATCCGTCATCGAAACCCCGAGAATGTTGCCGAAGAGCAGCGAACCCAAATCCCGCCGAAACCCGCCCTGCCGGCTCAGGATCACCACCCCCAGCGCGAAAAACGCCGCGAACAACACCCCGATCGCCGTGTCCTCGCTCACGCGCCGGCTCCGCGAAAGCAGCCCGATCCCCAACGCCGTCAGCGTCCCGAAGCCGAAAGCGCCAACCAGGATGCTCTGCCCCGCCAGGTAGCTCAGCACCACACCCGGGAACACCGCGTGCGCCAGCGCATCGCCGATGAACGCGAGCCCCCGGAGCACCACGAAGCTCCCCACCAGCCCGCACAGCGCCCCGATGATCAGCACCTCCAGCACCGCCCGCTGCATGAACCCGTACTGGAGCGGTTCCGTCAACCAGCTCATGGCAGCTGCTCGTACACCGGAACTTGCTCGAACACCGCCACCTGGCCCCCGAACGCCGCACGCAAATTCGCCGGAGTGAACGTCGTCGCCGTCGGCCCGAACGCCACCATCCGCCGGTTCAACAGCAGCACGTGCGACGTCATCGAACGCACCTCGTCCAAGTCGTGCGTCGCCACCAGAACCGTCACCCCGGCCGCCGAAAACCGCCGAATCTGCTCGTGGAACACAGCCCGGTTCTGGACGTCGATGCCAGTGAACGGCTCGTCCAGGAGCACCAGCGCAGGCTCCTGCACCATCGCTCGGGCAAGGAAAATCCGTTGCTGCTGCCCGCCCGAAAACTGGCTGATGTGCCTTCCCCCCATGCCCCCCAGCCCGAGCTTGGCCAACGCCGCCTCCGCCAACTCCCGCTCCCGCCGGCCAGGCCACCGCAGCCACCCCAGCGCCCGGTACCGCCCCATCATCACCACATCCAAAGCCGTCACCGGAAACCCCCAGTTCACCTCCTCGCGCTGCGGCACGTACGCCGCCCGCCCGCCCAACTCCCGGATCGGCCGGTCGCCGAACACCACACTCCCCCCTGCCAGCGGAACCGACCCCGCAATCCCCTTCAGCAGCGTCGATTTCCCGCTCCCATTCGGCCCGATCAGCCCGACAATCGCCCCCGCAGGAATATCCGCCGTCACATCGCAGACCGCGACATTGTGGCCATACGCAACCGCCACTTCCCTCAGGGCGAGCACACTCGAAGCCCGAACTTGGCTCGACGCAGCTATCGAAGCGCCTCCGCAATCAGCCGGGCATTGTGCAGCAGCATGCCATCCACGGTCTCCGCGCCGCTGCCGGCCGGCCCCAGCGAATCAGCATACAGCCCCGTCACCACCCGTGCCCCCGTCTCCTTCGCCAGCTGTTCCGCCACCTTCGGATCGATCTCCGCCTCCGCAAGGATGGCCTTCACCCCCTCCGCTCGAATCAGGTCCGTCAGGCGCGCCAGATCCTGCGCCGAAGGCTGCGCTTCCGCCGCCGTACCCGCAACGATCGCCCCCACCACCTCGATCCCGTACCGTCGCGCGAAATAGTTCAGCGACTCGTGGTTCGTCACCACCTTCCGCTGCGATTCCGGAATCGGCGCGAAAAGCGCCCGAATCTGCTGGTCCGTATCGTCCAACTTCTTCGAATACGCAGCGGCACGCTCCCGGTAGATCTCGGCATTCTTCTCGTCCATCTTCGCCAGCGCCTCGGCGATGTTCGCCACCATCACCTTCACGTTTTCCGGATCGTGCCAGACGTGCGGATCGCCCTCCTCATGTTCGTGCCCATGGCCCCCATCCTTGTCCTCGTGATGCTCCCCCC
Organism: Tepidiforma sp.; assembly: GCF_034432735.1. GTDB lineage: Bacteria > Chloroflexota > Dehalococcoidia > Tepidiformales > Tepidiformaceae > Tepidiforma. Next base: position 7,845 of record NZ_DAOUBJ010000006.1, read on the forward strand.
CAGCGAGCGGCTCGATGCCCTCCGTCACCGTCACCACCGGCGCCTTCGTCCCCGAGTTCGCGATCAAGTCGTCGAGCCAGTCGTCCAGCCCGATTCCGTTCTTCAGAATCAAATTTGCCTCACGCAGCCGCCGCGAATCCTGCGGCGAAGGCTCGTAATCGTGCGCATCGGCCCCGGCCGCGAGCAATACGTCGACCGTCACCCGATCCCCAGCCACCTCCCGCACCAGCGCACCGATCTGCGTCGTCGTCGCCACAACGCGGGGCCCCCCGTCGCCGTCACTGTCTCCCCCGCCGCACGCCACCGCCAGCACCGCCGCGGCGCCGAGCGTCACCACCGCGGCCAGCACCCGCCGCAAGCTCCTTGTCATCGACTTGCCCCTGAGATGAAGTATCATCAATGACCAACGATACTCAGTCTCACCCGCGCGGGCAACTCCCCGCCCCGCCTCGTCAGGCGCCCCCAGGCCGTCCGCCCGCCGCCGAACCCATCCCGCCCGTCCGGCCGCCCTCGATCCGTACGACTTCGGCAGAGCCGGCAGCAGCGAATCGCCCCGGCTGGCAGGTCAACACCACCACCTGAACCTCCTTCGCCAGTTCCGCCAAAACCTCCGCCATGCGCGCGAGGCGCTCCTCGTCGCTCCACCCCAGCGCATCGTCGAGGAAAAACGGCACACCGTCCTCCGCAGCCGCAGCCGCACACGCCGCGCGATACAGCACCGCGATCTGCTCCCGCGCGCCGATGCTCAACTGCCCGATAGGCAGCCGCTCGCCCCCGAGCGTCCGCTCCGAAGGTGCCAACCGCCCATCCAAGTGGAGCGCGAAATCGCTCCCGAAGACCGCACGCCCGAGCATCGCCACCCGCTCCTCCAACCGCGGCCCGTACACCCGCCGCGCGGCCTCGCGGTGCCGTTCCAACGTTTCGAACAGCAGCTTCGCTGCCTTCGCTCGTCCCTCTACCGTCAGGAGCCGCGTCTCCGCCTCTGCCAGCCGCGACAATGCTTCGTCCAACTCCGCCTGCAGCGTCCCCTCGCCCTCGTGCTGCAGCGCACCCCGCGCCAACGTCATCTCCTCGTCGATCTTGGCCAGCTGCCGCTCCGCCCCCTCGATCCGCTGCCCGACCGCCTCCGCCTCTGCGGCGGCGGCCGCGAGCGCCTCCGCCGCGTCATCCGCCTCCCCCTGCTCCGCCAAGGCGCGAGCCACCTCGCCCCGCGCTGCGGCGAGGTCCGCGTCGAGCTGCGCCGTCGGCAGCTCGCGCTCCGCCTTCGCCACCTCCTCACGCAGTCCTTCCAGCTGCTCCCGCAGCGCGTTCACCCGCTGCTTCAGCGCGTCCACCTCCCTTTGGGCGGCTATCGCCTGTTCCACCGCCGCACGAGCTGCCTGGTCCGCCTCCGCCGCCGCTCCGCGGGCTGAATCCCGCCCCCGCCCCACCGCCTCGCGACCCTCGCGGGCCTCCTCCACCGTCGCAGGCAGCCTTCGCCCACCGGCCGC
>NZ_DAOUBJ010000007.1:0-11856 GCF_034432735.1 Tepidiforma sp.
GCTGGTCGCCGGGGATGGGCGTGTGGGTAGGGGTCGGGGTAGCGCTGGGGGTCGGTGTCGGTGTCGGGGTGGGGGTGGGGGTGCCGGGTGATTGGGTGAGCGAGGCGGTGGAGAAGCGTACGGAGGTTCCGGTGGCGCCGCGGACTTCGATGACGAAGCGGGCGAGGATGGTTCCGGGGGGCGCGGAGGGAGTGGAGGCGGCGAGGGTCGTGTCGGATGCTCCGACCGCGGTAACTGGGGAGACGACGGTGGCGGCGGAAATGGGTCCGCTGGTGTTCCAGAACTCGAGGAGGAGTTGGGCCGTGACGCCCTGGGCGGAGGAGAGGGTGGCGGAGGCGTCGTAACGGGCGCCGGGAACGGCATCGACGTATTGCTGGACGCGTCCGATTCCGGCGGTGAGGCGGAGTTGTGTGCCTTCGATGGCGAGCCCATCGGGGTGCCAATCGTCTTCGATGGTGGCGGGGTCGAAGGTGGGGTTGGCGAGGAGGTTGGCGCTGGCGGAACGGGTGGGGCTATGGAGGTAGGCCGGGAGGAGCAGGGCAGCGATCAGCCCGGCGGTAAGCAGGAGGGGAGCCGATGGGTGGGTGGGGCGCCGCGCGGGATCCGCTCGACGGTGCATTTCGGCAGGAACGTACGGAGCGGGGTGGTCGGGTGTAAAGGCGAGGGGGCTGGGTGAGCGGGGAAGGTTTAGGTTCGCTGCTTCGTTATGAAATGTACGGTGTCGGTGGTGTGGGTGGCGCGGGGGTCAGGCGACGGCGGGGTGGGGCGGGTCGGAGGGGTGGCCGGGGCGGTGTGGCTGGGAGGCGGTGGCGGCGATTCGGGCGGTGGGGTCGGCGTTGCGGGCGGCGACGAGGTCGCGCTGGGCGCGGCGGAGGAAGTCGCGGACTTCGAGTTCGCCTTCGTAGCCGGTGAGGGATACGACGGGGGTGAGGCGGGTGGCGCGGTCGTTGGGGATGGCGGAGGCGATGGCGGGAAGGATGGCGTCGGCTTTCATGGCGGCGGTGGCGAGGCGGTCGTCGGCGATGATGGCGGCGAAGATGGGGCCCTGGAGGTGGGCGACGAAGTCGCCTTCGCCGACGGCGTGTCGGAGGGCGCGGCCGACGGTGGGGAGGAAACCGGTCTCGGGGTTGGTGAGGGTTTCGAAGCCGATGAGGTCGGTGAGGACGAGGGAGAAGCCGCGGCCGCTGCGGACGGAGCGCATCATTTGGCGGCGGAGTTCGAAGACGAAGTGGCGGCTGTTGGGGAGGTTGGTGATTTGGTCTTCGTAGATGCGGCCGCGGAGGCGGTCGAGGGCGCGGTGGAAGCGGCGCCCTTGTTCGGATTCTTCGTACCAGAATTGGAGGTGGACGGCGGCGAAGAGGATGGTGGTGAAGGCGAGGACGAACCAGTTGGTTCCGCCGCCGCGGGCGATGACGGTTTGGGCCTGGACGCAGAAGACGAGGAGCCAGACGGCGAAGGAGGCCGGGCGCAGAAGGCGAACGGCGAGGGGTGCTTCGACCGACCCGAGCTCGGCGGACTCCTGGGCGGGCAGGAGGAAGGCGTTGAGGACGGGCGGTTTGTTCATGGTGAGCCCCGTGCGATGTCACTTATGAAGATCGAACGGGGGCGGGGTTTTGCGCAGGGAGGCTATGTAAACGGTGTGTAATACGTGTGGCTCAGCGGCGGGCCGCCGGGAGGGTCATGAGGTATTCGTGGATGGCCTCGGCGGCGCGGCGTCCGTCGGCGAGGGCGGTGACGACGAGGTCGGCGCCGTTGACGTTGTCGCCGCCGGCGAAGACGCCGGGGCGGGTGGTTCGGCCTTTTTCGTCGACCTGGATGAGGGCTTTGCGGTCGGTGCGGATGCCGGAGGTAGTCTGGGGGACGACGGGGTCGGCGCCGTAGCCGATGGCGATGACGACGGTATCTGCGGGGATGAGGAATTCGCTGCCTGGGACGGGTATTGGGCGGCGGCGGCCGGATTCGTCGGGTTCGCCGAGCTGCATGCGTTGGCATTCGACGGCTCGTACGCGGCCGTGTTCGTTGCCGAGGATGCGGGTGGGGAGGGTGAGCATTTCGAAGCGGACGCCTTCTTCTCGGGCGTTTTTGCGCTCTTCGGCGCGGCCGAGCATTTCGGCTTCGGTTCGGCGGTAGACGCAGGTGACGTTTTCGGCGCCGAGGCGAACGGCGGTGCGGACGCAGTCCATGGAGGTATCGCCGCCGCCGATCACGACGACGTCGTGCATTCGGGGGAGGGGGCTGCGGAGGCGTTCGGGGAGCAGTTCGGGTGCGAGGTTGCCACGGACGAGGAATTCGGTGGCGCTGTAGACGCCTTCGAGGTCTTCGCCTTCGATGCCCATTTCGTTGCCGACGCCGGCGCCGGTGCCGATGAAGACGGCGTGGAAGCCCTGCTGGAAGAGTTCGTCGATGGTGATGTCGCGGCCGACGTAGGTGTTGCAGATGAAGGTGACGCCCATGGCCTCGAGGTGGGCGATGTATTCGTCGACGATGTTTTTGCGCATTTTGAAGTTGGGGATGCCGTAGACGAGGACGCCGCCGGGCTCGGGCCAGTATTCGTAGACGGTGATGCTGTGCCCTTTGTCGGCGAGTTGTTCGGCGACGGCGAGGCCGGCGGGGCCGGAGCCGATGACGGCGACTTTGAAGCCGGTCGGTTCGGGCATGTAGCGGGGCATGGGGTAGCCGCCGAGCTGTTGGCGCTGGTAGTCGGTGCAGAAGGCTTCGAGTTTGCCGATGGTGACTGGGGGTTCTTGGCGGCCGTCGGGGCGGATGGCGAAGCCGACGACGCAGGCGCCTTCGCAGAGTTTTTCTTGGGGGCAGAGGCGGCCGCACATTTCGGGGAGGTTGGAGGTTTCGCGGAATTTGTCGGCGGCGCCGAGGATGTCGCCGGTTTCGAGGAGGGCGAGGGCGCCGGGGATGTCGTTGTGGACGGGGCAGGCTTCTTGGCAGGGCGCGGAGGGGCACTGGATGCAGCGGGAGGCTTCGATGCGGGCGGCGTTGAGGTCGAACCCGAGGTAGGTTTCTTCGAAGTTGCGTTTGCGCTCTTCGGGGTCCTGCTTGGGGACGGGCTGGACGCTGATGGCGAGGCGGCGGGCGACGTCGTTGGCCATGCTTCTCCGGTGCCGGGTGTGCGGCGCTGTTCCAGGGTCTTTGGATCGTACCTGAGGGGGGCGAGGAAGGGAATTGCCCGCCGGTGGGGTTACTGGCCCTGGGTGCGGCGCTGTTGGAATTCGCGGTCGGCGCGTTTGCCGCGGTAGACGCGCATGTCGATGGCGCGGGTGACTTGGGGCTGGAGGCGGAAGAGGAGGCGAGGTTCGGTCTGCATGTTGGTGAAGAATGCTTCGACGGCGGGGGCGTTGGCGGGGTCGCCGCGGCCGACGTATTTTTCGGCGAGGAGGCGGGAGATGGGCCAGATGTCGAAGGCGGGGAGTTCGAAGGGGGTGACGGTGCCGTCGAATTCGACGTGGCCGACGAGTGGTGGGCCGGATTCGATGCAGAGGGATGCTCGTGGGTCGCGGAGGAGGTGTTTGCACCAGACGCGGTTGTAGGTGCCGGTGATCCAGATGCCGTCGTCGCGGTGGAGCCACCAGACGGGGACGGTGTAGGGCATGCCGTTGCGGCGGAGGGTGGCGATGACGCCGACGGTGGGGAGCTGGAGGAACTCGGCGAGGGTTTCAGGGGACATTCTGGGCATGGGGCTGGGCCTCTTGGGTTGGGGGTGACGGGGGCGCTGGTGGCTCTTCGAGGGGTTCGCGGAAGGTGGCCATGAGGATGCGGTCATCGTAGCGCCCGTCGACCCAGGTGTGGGCTCGCTGGATGCCTTCGATGGTGAATCCGGAGGCGGTGAAGCAGCGGCGGGCGCGTTCGTTGGATGCGGGGACGGCGAGCCAGATTTTCCGGAGGTTGCGGAGGCGGAAGGCGTATTTGACGAGGAGGCGGACGACGTCGCGCCCGTATTTGCGACCGAGGTAGTCGCGGTCGCCGATGGTGATGCGGAGTTCGGCGGTGCGGGCGGCTTCGTCGATGTTGCGAAGCATGCAGTGGCCGATGATTTTTCCGCCTTGGACTTCGATGGCGAACCATGAGGGTTGGGGGCTTTGCCCGGTGTGGAGGTGTTCGAAGCGCTGGGCGAGGTGTTCGGGGGTGAGCGGGAGGGGGATGTCTTCGCCGCCGAGGAGTTGGAGTTCGACGTCGTTGTGGAATTCGAGGAGGCGGTCGAGGTAGTCGCGGCGCATGGGTCGGAGGATGGTGCGTTCGCCTTTGAGCATGGGGGCCGCTCCGGTGGTGGTTTTCGCGGGTTTTCACCGGGAGGTATCGGCAGGGGGAGGGGCAGGCATCAGCGATTGGGGGGACGACTGAAGGGGTTGGATGCGCGAAACTCGTGGGCGATGCCGAATCATGAGCGGCTGCCGAAGGGCCGGTTGCGGGCCGAGATTTTCCGGGCAGGGCGGCCGGATCTGCGGTTTCGCTTGTTGGTGTGGTTTTCGTGTGTGATTGCGACGCTGGGGTTGTTGGCTGATTCGCCGGCGGTGGTGGTTGGTTCGATGCTGGTGGCGCCGTTGCTTGGCCCGATCATGGCGCTGTCGTTGGCGTTGTTGGGGGGAGCACGGCGGGAGCCGGTGGCGCCGATGTGGGCGTTGGCGGAGGGGGTGGTGACGGCGGTTGCGGTGTCGTATGTGTTGGCGGAGTTGCTCCGGGCTTCGCCGTTCGCGGTGCTGGAGACGATTCCTGGGGAGGTGGCGGCGCGGACGCGGCCGAACCCGCTGGACTTGGGGATTGCCCTGGCGGGGGGTGGCGCGGGGGCGTTCGCGCTGGTCCGGTTGCGGGCGGCGGAGGCGTTGCCAGGGGTGGCGATTGCGACGGCGCTGATGCCGCCGTTGTGTACGGTGGGTATTGGGCTTTCGTTGGGTGACCGGGGTACGTGGGGCGGGGCGCTTTTGCTGTTCGTGACGAATTTGAGCGCGATCGTGAGCGCTGGGGCATTCGTGTTTTTGTTGAGCGGGGTCCGCCACCATACGTCGCCGACGCACCCGGGGCCGCGCCTGGTGCTGAGCGTGGTGCCTGTGGTGGTGGTGGGGCTGGCGGTGACGGGGCTGACGGCGCGGGCGGTGCAGGAGGCGCGGGAGACGGATGCGATTACGACGGCGGCGAGGGAGGCGGTCTCGAATCTCTTTCCGAACGGTTCGGTGGAGCGAGTGACGCATTCTTCGGGGGACGATGGCAGCAGGCGGGTGCGGGTGGAGGCGCAGGTGGACCGGCCGGCGACGTTGGACGATGCGGAGACGATTCAGGCATTCGTGGCCCAGCGGACGGGGAAGCGGATTCAGTTGGTGTTGGTGACGACGCCGGTTTTGGTGTTGGATCCGCTCAATCCGCCGCCGCGGGAGCAACCAATTTTGACGCCGACGCCGACGCCGACGCAAACGCCGACGCCGACGCCGAAACCGACGCCGAGGGCGACGGCGGCAGGTGGGGGCGAGGGAGGGACGGGGACGCCGCGGGCGGGGAACTAGGGGGCTGCGTCGTTTGCGGTTCCGATGAGTTCGTAGCGGGGCGGCTCTTTCCACTCGGTGGTGGGCGGGTTTTCTTGGCGGCGGAGTTCTTGGCGGCGTTTTTGGGTTTCGAGGCGGCGTGCGCGGGCGATGAGGAGGTCGCGCTGGCGGGCGTGCTCTTCGGCGCGCTGGATGGCGCGGGGTGAGGGCGGGCGGCGTGGGACGCCGGGGTATTCGCGGATGCGGCCTTCTGCTGCGAGTTGTGCGAGGTGGGCGCGGACGTTGTTGTCGGCGGCGCGGCGGAGGCGTGGGTCGATTTCGGGGTAGAGCTGGAGCATGATCTCCCAGCTGGTGAGTGCGCCTCCGCCTTCGAGGAGGTGGAGAATTTGGCGCTCGCGCATGTTGCGGTGTTCGATGTACATCTGGAGGCGTTGGCGGGGGTCGTGGACGATGCGGCCGTGGCCGGGGCAGATGACGCGGAGGTTGGGGAGTTGGAGGAGGCGCTGGAGGGTGCGGCGGTAGCTGGCGAGGTCCCAGACGGTGGTGGTGGAGCTCCCGAGGAGGGTGTCGCCGGTGAAGAGGACGCCTTCTTCTTCGAGGTAGTAGCAAAGGGAGTCGATGGAGTGGCCGGGGGTAGCGAGTACCTGCACGCGGACGCCGCCATCGAGGGTGAGGACGTCGCCGTCGCGGAGGGTGGTGACGTCGCGGGGGATGCGGCCTTTGAGGAGGGGGCGGGCGTTGGCAGGGATGGCGATCTCGGCGCGGAGGGCTTCTTTGGCCCATTGAAGGTTGCCGGAGTGGTCGGCGTGGTGGTGGGTGATGGCGGCGATGGCGATCTCTTCGTGGGCGACGGCGGCGAGGTAGCCTTTGATGAACCAGCGGTAGCGGTCGATGGCTTCGCCGGAGTCGATGGTGATGGCCTGGCGGCCGGGTTTGCCGACGAGGTAGATGCAGGTGAACTCGGGGTGCATCGGGTTGTCGTCGGGGACGAGGAGGGCGCGGACGGAGGGGGAGATTTGCATGGGGGTTCTACGGGGAGGCTGGGGTGAGTGTACGGGAGGTATGGCGCCCCCGGCAGGATTCGAACCTGCGGCCAAGCGCTTAGAAGGCGCCTGCTCTATCCCCTGAGCTACGGGGGCCTGGTGGCATTGTAGCTGGCGATTGGCTGAGGGCAGCTCGCGGATGGGGGATGGTGGGCGTAAGCTTCGCTGCGATTCGACCGGAGGGGCTGAGCGATGGCGCTGGAAGGGTATGTTGCGAAGCGACCGGAGGATGTGGGTATCGATAGCGAGCGGCTGGAGGCGGTGTTCGCGCGGGCGCGGCGGGATGTGGAGGACGGGACGTTGCGGAGTGCGCAGGTGGCGGTGGCGCGGAATGGGCGACTGGCGGGGGTGCGGACGTTCGGGACGGTTCGGCACGGGGGTTCGGAGGAGGAGGTCCCGGCGACGAACGAGACGTTGTATTCGATCTTCAGTTGCACGAAGGCGATCGTGGGGGCGGCGGTGTGGGCGTTGTGCGAGGAGGGGCTTTTGCGGGTGGAGGAGCGGGTGGCGGACATCGTTCCGGAGTTCGGGACGAATGGGAAGGGCCAGATTACGGTGGAGCAGGTGATGCTTCATGTTGGGGGGTTTCCGTACGCGCCGTTCTCTCCGTTCGATTGGGACGACCGGGAGGCGAGGCTGCGGCGGTTCGCGTCGTGGCGGTTGAACTGGGAGCCTGGGACGCGGTTCGAGTATCACGCGACGAGTGCGCACTGGGTGTTGGCGGAGATTATCGAGCGGCGAACGGGGATGGATTTTCGTGCGTACGTTCGGGAGCGCATTCTGGAGCGTGCGGGGCTGCAGGACTTGTTTTTGGGGCTGCCGGCCGGGTTGAACGGGCGGGTAGCGGATGTTCGCTATTTGGTGCCGCCGGTGCCGCCGCCGGGGGGTTGGGGGGAGGTGACGCCGGAGGCGATTTTGCAGTTCAATCGGCCGGAGGTGCGGGCTGTGGGGGTCCCCGGGGGTGGGGGCATTGGGGGTGCGGCGCAGCTGGCGCTGTTCTACCAGGCTCTGGTGAATGGGGGGGAGGCGCCGAACGGGAAGCGTATTCTGAAGCCCGAGACGATTGCCTGGGCGACGGTTGTCCGGACGAAGGAGTTCCACCGGGTGCCGATTCTGGATTATCCGGTGAACCGGGCGCTGGTGGTGCAGGTGGCGGGCGACGATGGGTTTTCGCACCTGCGGGGGTTCGGGCGGACGTGTTCGCCGCGGGCGTTCGGGCACGGGGGTGCGGGGGGACAGATTGGGTGGTGCGATCCGGTGTCGGGGATTTCGGTGGGTTACTGTACGGATGGGTTCCTGGACGAGATCCAGCAGGGGCGCCGGATTACGGCGATCAGTTCGCTGGCGGCGGTGTGCGCGACGGGGTGAGGGGGAGGAAGTTGGGCTCGCGCTTCTGGAGGAGGGCGGCGACGCCTTCGCGGAAGTCGGGCCCGGTGGCGAGTTGGTCGAGGAGGCGTTGGGCGTCGGCGACGCTGCTGGCGACGTCGCGGTGGAGGTCGGCGTAGACTTGGCGGCGGGTTTCGCGGAGGGAAGAGGGGGCGATGGTGCGGGCGAGGTGGTGGGCGTAGTGGTAGACGGCGGGCATGAGTTCGGGGGCGGGATGGACCTGGTGGACGAGGCCGAGGCGGTGGGCCTCTTCGGCGAGGAAGATTCGGCTGGAGAGGAGGAGTTCCATGGCGGGGGCGAGGCCGATAAGGCGGGGGAGGAGCCAGGAGAGGCCGTATTCGGCGGGGAGGCCAAGGCGGCCGTGGGCGGTGGTGAGTTTGGCGCCGGCGGCGGCGAAGCGGATGTCGCAATAGCAAGCGAGGACGAGGCCGACGCCGGCGGCGGGGCCGTTGATGGCGGCGATGGTGGGCTTGGCGAGGCCGAAGTGGTAGGCGAAGTCGGCATCGAACTCGGGGCGGACTCCGAATCCTGGCTTTGGGATGTCGGCGGGGGTGCCAGGGTCGTAGCTGCCTTTTTGGATGTGGCCTTCGAGGGCGCGTGCATCGGCGCCGGCGCAGAATCCGCGCCCGGCGCCGGTGATGACGATGACGCGGACGGCGGGGTCGGTTTCAGCCTGTTGGAGGCACCAGCGGTATTCGGTGTGCATGCGACCGGTCCAGGCGTTGAGGCGCTCGGGGCGGTTCAGGGTGATGGTGGCGACGCTTCGGTCGACGTGGTAGTGGGTGACTTTGAGCTGCATGGCGGGATTGTAAAGGGATGTGTACGGGGCGGCCGGGTACACTGGGGCGAGAATGGGGGAAAGCACCGGGGTTGGCCGAACGCGCTTGGCGGCGACCTCGCTGTCACGACCGAGCGGGGGGGCGCTGAGGTATTGGGCGTGGCGTGGTGCCCAAGCGACGGTGGGGCGGACGCCGGCGGCGGTGGCGTATTGGGTCGCTGGGGGGCTGGGTCAGGCGGCCTACTGGCTTTGGCCGCGTGGGCGGCGGGCGATGCGGGCGAATTTTGCGCGGGTGTTGGGGACGGCGGAACGAGGGGCGGTCGATCGGGTGGGGCGGGCTTCGCTGGCGGGCTATTTCCGGTATTTGGTGGACTTCATGCGGTTGGGTGGGAGGGGGATGCTGCCGGCGCAGGTGGTGGGGGAGACGGCGTTCGCGGCGCTGGACCGGCTGTTGGAGCGGGGCAAGGGGGCGGTGATCGTGTGTATGCATTATGGCAACTGGGATGCGGGGGCGGCGTTGGCTGCGGCCCGTGGGTATCCGTTGGCGGTGGTGGCGGAGGGGTTGGGCGATCCGCGGCTGGACGAGCTGGTGCTGGGGACCCGGGAGCGGCTGGGGATGCAGGTGATTCGGTTGGAGCGGGCTGGGCCGTCGATGGTGAGGGTGTTGCGGCGGAATGGGCTGCTGGCGTTGTTGATCGACCGTCCGGTGCCAGGTGAGGGGGTGGCGGTGCGGTTTTTCGGGGAGCGGGTGGAGGTGCCTGCGGGGCCGGCACGGCTGGCGCTGGCGACGGGGGCGGCGCTGGTTCCGGTGGCGTTTCGGCGGCTGGACCGCCTCGGTCGGTCGATGGAGTTGGTGGGGGATTTTTCGATTCTGCCGTGCGCGGAAGCGGGGCCTAGGTGCGTCGAGGCGTTGACGCAGCGGGTGATGGAGGCGCACGAGCGTTTCATTCGGGAGCGTCCGGACCAGTGGTACATGTTCCGTGAGCTGTGGGCGGAGGGAGGCCGGTGAGCCTCCGGGCGCTGACGATGCGCGTGGCGTTCTATGTGGCGGGGCGGCGACCGGGGCCGTTCTATGCGCTGGCGCCTTTGGTGGCGCGGGTGGTCTGGGAGTTGAACCCGGCGCTCCGACGACGGGTGATTCGCAATTTGCTGCCGCTCTGTGAGGGGGACCGGAGGCGGGCACGGCGCGAGGGCCGACGGGCGCTGCAGCATGTGTTGGCGTATTACCTGGACCTGGTGACGTTGCCGCACCGGGACATGTCGCGGTTCGAGGAGGAGCACCTGGAGATTTTTCACGGCGAGCGGCTGGAGTTGCTCCGAACGAACGGGGCGGTGCTGTTGGTGAGCGCTCACACGGGGAATGCGGAGCTGGCGATTCAGGCGCTGACGTACCGGGGGCGGGCGTTCGTGGCGCTGGTGGAGCGGCTGGAGCCGCGCGATTGGGCGGAGTATTTGCTGCGGCTGCGTTCTTCGGCCGGGGGGACGTTTTTGGAGGCGAATTTTGCGGGGGTGAGGGCGTGTATCGAGGCGCTCCGCTCGGGGGGCGTGGTGGGGATGATGGGGGACCGGGATATTCAGCATACGGGGGTCTGCACGGAGCTGTTCGGGAGGGCGGTGCGTTTGCCGCGCGGTCCGTGGGAGTTGGCTCGGCGGACGGGGGCGTTGGTGATTCCGATTTTTTCGAGGCGGAAGCGGGGCGACCAGTTCCGGATCGATGTGGGGGAGCCGTTTCGGGTGGCGGCGTCGGAGGATGCGGATAGGGACATCCGGCAGGCGGTGGAGCGGTTCGCGGGGCTCTTGGAGCAGCACTTGCGGCGTGATCCGGGGCAGTGGGCGGTGCTGGAGGATTTCTGGAGGGTGCACGCCTGTGGGGAAGGCTGATCTTCATCTCCATACGCGGGTGAGCGACGGCTTCGGCACGGTGGAGCAGTTGCTGGAGTTCGTGGAGCACGGTACCGACTTGGACGTGATCGCGGTGACCGACCATGAGGATGTGCGCGGGGGGTTGGTGGCACGGGAGCTGGCGGCGAAACGGGGGTATCGATTCGAGGTCGTCCCGGGTGTGGAGGTGACGACGCTGCAGGGGCATGTGCTGGCGCTTTTCGTGGAGCGGGATATTCCAAGCTTTCGGGGAGTAGAATCGACCCTCGCGATGATTCACGATGCGGGTGGTCTTGCGATTGCGCCGCATCCGCTGAGCTGGCTGACGCGTTCGATCGGGCAGCGGACGCTGGACGCGCTCTGGGAGCGTGGGGAGGTTGGTGTGCATTTCGATGCTATCGAGCTGGGGAACCCGAGCCCGGCGGGGAGGCTGACGGCGGGGAAGGCGGCGCGCTTGAACGCGACGCGGTGGCGGCTGCCGGCGACGGGGAGTTCGGATGCGCACCATCTGGAGCATGTGGGGAGCGGTTGGACGGAGTTCGAGGGGGAGGGCGCGGAGGCGCTGCGGCGGGCGCTAGAGGCGGGCGAGGTGAGGGCGCGGTGCATCGGCCAGCGCGCGGTGCCGCTGGGGAAGCTGGCGCTCGGGCTGGCTTGGGGCTACTCGGCGACGCCCCGGAAGGCGGCGGGGATGTTGGGGGTGCGGCGATGAGGATTGCGTTGGTGAGCCCCTATGACTGGTGTGTGGAGGGCGGGGTGAAGACGCACATCCGCCATTTGGCGCAGTCGTTCCGGGAGTGGGGGCACGAGGTGGTGATCTTCGCTCCGGCATCGGACCCGGCGAAGGTGCGGGAGGAGATCCACGTGATGGGCCGTCCGGTTTCGATGCGGGTGAGCGGTTCGGTGGCGCGGATTACGTTCGCGTGGAAGTCGCCCGAGGTGAAGCGGGTGTTGCAGGAGTACCAGTTCGACGTGGTGCACCTCCACGAGCCGTTGATGCCGCTCTTGCCGTACCACTTTTTGCGGTATTCGAAGGCGGTGACGGTGGGGACGTTCCACGCGGCGAAGGATGGCGGCAACCGGTTCTATGGGTATACGGCGCCGCTGACGCGGCGTTGGTTCAGGAAGCTGGAGGGGAAGATTGCGGTTTCGCCTGCGGCGGTGAAGTTGGTGAGCCGCTACTTTCCGGGGTATTTCAACATCATCCCGAACGGGATCGATTATGAGCATTTTGCGGGGCCGGCGGATCTGTTCGCGGAGTTCATGGACGGGAAGAGGAACATTC
>NZ_DAOUBJ010000008.1:0-3078 GCF_034432735.1 Tepidiforma sp.
ATGCGCATCCCACACTCGTGATGCAGCAAGCGTACCAGTCGCGGCGGGCACGTTCCTCAGGCCGAACGGTCGATAAACTGACCGACCTTGGGGTCGAGCAGACGAACGATCTCCGCCTGCGCCGCGGCAGCGGCCTGGACTGCCTTCACCGCCGCCTGGAACCCCACCCGCCCGGCGATGCCCTCGACCGGGTCCGTCGGAATCGAGGTCGGCGCGATGGCCGAGAGCAGGTTCATACCGCAAGTGTCGACATAGCGAGGCCGTCGCCCGCGCTCAGGTTCGTGGCGCCCGGGTAGAGAGCGGGTTACCCGCTCACCTGCCCTTGAAGATTGGCTCCCGCTTTTCGAGGAACGAGCGCCGCCCCTCCTCCGCATCCTCCGTGGCGTGGGTAATCTGCTGGAGGAACTGCTCGAGTTCGATCTGCTCGTCGAGGCCGCGGCTCGCGCCTTCTTGCACCAGTCGCTTCATCAATTCGATCGCGACGCTCGGCCCGCGCGCGATGGAACAGGCGAGGGCTCCGGCTACCTCCAGGAGCTCCTCATCCGGCACCACCTGGCTCACCAGCCCGATTCGCTCGGCCTGCCGGGCGTCGATCATCTCGCCGGTGTAGAGCAGCCGGTACGCCCACTCCTGTCCCACGAGCCTCGGGAGCAGCCACGTCGAACCGGTATCGGCGACGATGGCGCGCTTGACGAAGATCGCACTGAATCGCGCCGACTCGGCCGCGATGCGGATGTCACAAGCCATGGCCAAGGAGAACCCAGCCCCGACACACGGACCGTTGACCGCGGCGATGGTCGGCTTGCGGCAGTGGTAAACCTGCGCCGTGGCGAGGAAGCGTGAGCGCAGCAGCCCGGCCCTTCCTGGGAACGGCCGAGCTGGCCAGTCCGCCTCCGTCGTCGCCGTGGTCAGATCGGTCCCGGCACAGAAGCCCCGGCCCGCACCGGTGAAGACGACGGCGCGCACCGCATCGTCGGCCTCGGCCATCGCCACAGCGTTCTCGATCTCGGCCCACGAGCCCCACGAGAGTGCGTTCAACTTTTCCGGTTTGTTCAGCGTGATCCGTGCCACCCTGTCGCGGACGCTGTAGAGGATGTCCCGAAAGTGCATGCATGAGCCCCCTTCTTGGGTTCGGTCGAAGGAAGCCTACGCCACCCCGGTAGCGCTGCCCACCTCCGGCTTGGCCACGCATGGCTATACTGCAGGTGCCCAGACTCGCCTCGCCGGACTCGCCCATGCTCTTCCGCGACTCGCCCGAACATGCCGCCTTTCGCGCCGAGGTACGCGCATTCCTCGCCGCCGAACTCCCGCGCGAAACATGGGATATGCGGAACGACCGCGAAGAGATGACGCCCGAGGAAGCGGAATTCACCCGCCAGTTCCGAAAGAAGCTCGCCGCCCGCGGTTGGCTGACCATGGGCTGGCCGAAAGCATTCGGTGGCGCAGGCGCGAGCTACATGACCCAAACTGTCTACATGGAGGAGATGAGCGCCGCAGGCGCCCCCGGCGCATACGACCAGGGCGTCTGGCTCGCGGGCCCAGCCCTGATGATGCACGGTACCCCCCAACAACAGCAGCGCTGGCTACCCGGCATGCGCTCAGCGGATGACCACTGGTGCCAGCTCTTCTCGGAGCCTGGTGCCGGTTCCGACCTCGCCAGCCTCCAGACCCGCGCCGTGCGTGATGGCGACGTCTACATCGTCAGCGGCCAAAAAATCTGGACGAGTGGTGCCCAGGAGGCAGACTGGGGCATTCTCCTCGCCCGAACCGACCCTGAGGCCCCGAAGCACCGCGGCATCAGCTACTTCATGGTCGATATGCGCCTCCCAGGGATAACGATCCGTCCCCTTGTCAACCTCATGGGGAGCCGCCACTTCTGCGAAGTCTTTTTCGACGACGTCCGCATTCCGGCCGACTGCCTCGTCGGCGAGGAGAACCGTGGCTGGTACATCGCCACCACCACCCTCGACCAGGAACGCTCCAGCATCAACCGTGTCGTCATGACCCGCAGCACGCTCTACGCCCTCATCGACTACGTGCGCGAGCACGACCACCTCCGCCGCGACGAGATCCGACACGAACTCGCCGAACGCTACTTGGAATTCGAAATTGGCCGCTGGCTCTGCTACCGCGTAGCCCAAATGCAGAGCGAAGGAAAGGTGCCCAACGCCGAAGCCTCGGTTTCGAAAATCTTCGGCACGGAGCTCCAGCGGCAGATGGGTATCACCGGTCTTCGTGTCCTCGGGCTACCGGGCCAACTCGAGCCAGGCTCCCGCTGGGCGCCCCTCCGTGGTCGCATCGAGCGTTGGGCCCTCGCTGCTCCGAGCTACACCATCGCCGGCGGGACCAGCGAAGTGAACCGGAACATCATTGCCACGCGAGGACTCGGCCTGCCCCGCGGGTAACCTTGCGCCAGCCGCGCCGCGGTCCGAATCTGCACATGGAAGTACCATGAATCCGAACAACACCTTCCGCACCGACGGCACGATCGACGCTTTCGACAACCAATTCCCCGGGCGCGACTACGTCATCGAGTTCATTGCACCCGAGTTCACCAGCGTCTGCCCGATGACCGGGCAGCCGGATTTCGGCACGATTCGGATTACCTACGTCCCCGACCAGAAGTGCATCGAACTCCGGAGCTTCAAGTTCTACCTTCACACCTTCCGCAACCGCGGCATCTTCTACGAGGACGTGGTCAACACCATCCTGGACGACATCGTGGCTGCCATCCAGCCGCGCACGGCGACCGTTGTCGGCGAATTCAACACTCGCGGAGGCATCAGCGCCCGTGTCACTGCTTCGTACCCGTCTCGCACTGCCGGGGCATGACGCGTCCCCGAACGATTCCGTAGACTCCACAACCCGTGGCCCCCGGTGGGGCCGTGAGGTGCGCATGCCCGTCAAGCCCGACCCCGCAGGCTTCCCTCAGCGCCGCTGCTCCGAGGTTTGCTCGGTATCGGCTGCACAGATGCGCGACGTCCAGCGACTCGCTCAAGAAGAGTTCGGACTCGACATCCTCCAACTTACCGAGAACGCCGGCCGCAGCGCAGCCCTGCTCGCCTTCGCGATGCTCGG
>NZ_DAOUBJ010000009.1:0-13946 GCF_034432735.1 Tepidiforma sp.
TCCCCCACCCCTACCCCGACCCCCACCGCGACGAGCACCCCAACCCCGACGAGCACCCCCACCGTCACCTCCAGCCCCTCGCCTTCCCCCACCCCTTCGCCGTCGCCTAGCCCTTCGCCATCGCCCAGCCCCTCGCCAACCCCCACGCCTACCCAGCCAGGCTCGCCGCCAACCCCCACCCTCCCACCCACCGCCACCCCGACGCCCACCCCCCCATCCTTCCCCACCGCCACCCCCACCCCGACCCGCACCTCGACACCCACTCCCACGGCAACGCCCACCCGGACAGCCACGCCACCCCCATCCGCCACCCCCGTTCCCCCGCCGTCCCTCCCCATCCTCCCCGGCGCCAACCTCCTCGCCTGGCCCGGGAACGACCTCCCGCCAACCCTCGCCCTCGCCGGAGCGCCCACCATCCGCGCCGTCTACGAATACGATCCGTGGACAGGCCAGTGGAAACGCTACATCGCCGGTGCCCCCGGCTACCTCAACACCCTCACCCTCCTGAAGCGCGGTGGCGTCTATTGGTTCCTCGCGAGCGGCCCGGCCACCATCGCCCTCGAACCGTGAGCCCACCCAACGGAAGCCCCCGGTGAGCCGGTTCGCCCCCCTCCTCGCCCTCCTCGCCCTCACCGGGGCCCTCCCGTGGAGCGCGCCGCACCCCTCCCAGGCCGCGCTCCCACCGCTCGCCCTCGAACTCGAAATCCAACGCCCCGCCGGCCCTCCCGCCCTCCTCCAGTTCCTCGTCGCCGCACGCTCCCCCGAAGAAGCCGAAAGCGCCGTCCGCGCAGCCCTCCGCGCCCTCCCCGTCGAGCCTCGCACACCCACCGCCACCGCCGCCTGGCGCCCCTGGAGCTGGGCCTGGAACGACCACGAGCTCCCCGTCCCCGTCGCCTACAACCCAACCGGAGCGCCACCCGTCGCCGGCCCCCAGGCCCTGATCGCCGGCCTCCAGGCCTGGTCCTCCGTCGAAGGCTCACGCTTCGCCTTCACCTACGCAGGCATCACCGAACGCAGCGCCTCCATCCTCCAAGCCGGCCCCGACGGCGAAAACGTCGTCTCCTGGGCCTACCTCCCTTGCGAGAGAGGCTGCGTCCTCGGCCTCACCAGCAAGGAAACCGTCCACGAAGTCGACATGCTCCTCAACAGCAACCCCAACGCCCTCGCCGAGCTCGGCCTCGAAACCGTCCTCGACTGGCGCACCATCATCCTCCACGAACTCGGCCACATGGCCGGCCTAGAACACTCCTGCCCCGCACCGTGGGGCCCCTGCACCCCCGAAGAGATCGCCGCCGTCATGTACTTCCAGTACACCGGCATCGCCCGCACACTCGCCGCCGATGATCGTGCCGGCATCCGCGCCCTCTACCCTGCCCAGCCCCCCAGCCCGACCGCCGGGCCCCGCCGCCTCACCCTCCAGCCTGGCTGGTCCCTCCTCGTGCTCCCAGCCCTCCCCAGCGAAGAAATCGCCGCCGCCCTCCCCTGCCTCCAAGCCGCCTACACCTTCGATGGCCACCGCTGGGCACGCTGGGCCCGCGCCCTGCCCCCAGCCCTCGTCACCCTCCACACCTTCCCCCCCACATCGCCCGCCTGGACCTTCGCTACCACCAGCTGCACCGCCGAAATCCCCGCCCCCTAGCGGTACCGCGATTCGTCGACCACGAGGTACATGAAATCCCGCTCCTGCGTCCGCAAAAATCGCCCCGGCGAATCCGGCATCGCCGCCATGAACCGCTCCCCCTTCACCGAACCGTCCGGCTGCGGAAAAAACAACGCCGTCAGAACGTACGGACTGTTGATGTCGAGCTGCATCGCGTACTCCGCACCCGCCGCCCACAGCGCCCTCGCCAACGTCTCCGCGCTCAACGAATTCCCCGCCGCCACCAGCAAATTCCCGTCCTTCGTCACCCCGATCGCCGAGCGCCACGTAATGAACTCCGACGAATTCACCTGCACATAGCCCCACGTATCGTTCCCTTCCGCCGTCCGCTTGCTCACCTCCCCGCGATCCACAAGCAACACCGCGTTCTGGCGGCAGGCCGTCATCGTCTGCGGGTCCCACACCAGGTCCCGCCCGTACTCACCCATCACGAACGACCCATCCCTCCGCGTACAAACCGTCGCCAGCCCGTTCCGCAGCCGCTGATACTCCGTCCCCTCCACCACCATCCCGAAGTTCCCGTGATCGCCCTTGAACCCCCCGTTCCATGCCGCCACCAGATGCGGCACATCGCTCGCCGGGATCGTCCCCGGCCCCTTCACCCCCCGGCTCCCGCCCGGGTCCACCGTCCCCGCCACCATCCGCAGCCGCACCCGCCGCGCATCCACCAACAACACCCCCACCAGCGCGTACGGCCGCGACGGATCCGGCCGGAAGAACGTCTTCGCCATCAGCGGATCGGCCGGCGAGGTCCGTGGCAGCCCCACCGTCGACCAGCTCCCCTCGCCCGGCTCCGGATTGGACCGTAGCTGCCGCGTCGCAGGGAACGTCATCGGCGCCGGGAGAAAGGCATCCGGGTTGGGCATCGCATCGACCCCCCGCTTCCCTGCCCACACCACCACCGTCCGCGCCGCCGGCCGGGCCACGAACGAGACGCGCACCTCCTCCGTCTCGAACGGGTTCTCCTCGCCCCCGAACAGGCGAAACTTCACCTTCTGCACCGCGTCCTCGAACGCGAAAAACCAGCCCTCCACCCGCGCCGTTCGCTCATCCCCGATCGTCGCCCGCAACGCGTCAGCCACCTCCGGCGCGATCCGGTCCTTCTCGACATACGCCACACCAGCCACCAGAACGCCCAGAAGCAGCACGAGCCCCACCACCCGCCGCCAGCCCAACCGCCGGGGCCGCGCCGGCGCCGCCCGGCTCCCCTCGATACCTTCCTCCTCCCCGTCGGCCGCCTGCCCGCCCGGGCTCCCCCGACGCCGCCAGGGAAGGCTCGCCAACACCCCCGAAAGCCTGCTCCCTGCTTCCATCGCCAAACTCCACAACGGATGAGGCACCCGAAAGGTTCCCTGCCCGGTCTACACTATGACCATGCGTATTCTCGCCGTCGATATCGGAACCGGCACGCAAGACATCCTCCTCTTCGACAGCAGCGGCCCGGTAGAAAACTCCCCCAAACTCGTCCTTCCCTCCCCCACCGCCATCGCCGCCGCCCGCATCCGCCGCGCCACCGCCTCCCGCCGCCCCGTCATCCTCACCGGCACCATCGCCGGAGGGGGCCCCTGCGCCTGGGCCATCGAAGACCACCTTCGCGCAGGCTTGCCCGCCTTCGCCACACCCGACGCCGCCCGCACCTTCGACGACGACCTCGAAAGAGTCCGCGAACTCGGCATCACCATCGTCAGCGACGACGAAGCCGTCCGCCTCGATGCCGAAACCGTCACCCTCCGCGACCTCGACCTCGATGCCATCCGCGCCGCCCTCGCCGCCTTCGAAGTGCCCACCGCCTTCGATGGCATCGCCGTCGGCTGCCTCGACCACGGCGAAGCACCACCCGGCACCTCCGACCGCATCTTCCGCTTCCAACACCTCGCCCGCGTTGTCCAAACCCGCAACGACCTCCTCGCCTTCGCCACCGCCCCAGCCGACCTCCCGCCCTACCTCACCCGCGCCCGCGCCACCGTCGCCGCCGCCACGCCCGAAGCCCCCACCGCCTTCATGGACACCGGCCCGGCCGCCGCCCTCGGCGCCCTTCACGACGAACGCCTCGGTCGCGCACCCGAATCACTCGTCCTCAACCTCGGCAACATGCACCTGCTCGGCTTCCACCTCCGCGGCCGCACCATCGCCTCGCTCTTCGAACACCACACCGGCGAAGTCGGCGATGCCCAGATCGAAACCTTCGCCCAGCGCCTCGCCGACGGCACCCTCACCAACGACGAAGTGTTCTCCAGCAAAGGCCACGGCGCCCTCCACCTCGACCGCAGCATCGTCTCCCCCGCACTCCCGCCCGTCGTTGCCGTCACCGGTCCCCAGCGAGGCCGCCTCGCCCGCTCCACCCTCCAGCCCGTCTTCGTTGCCCCCTTCGGCGACATGATGATCGCCGGCTGCTTCGGGCTCCTCCGGGCCTTCGCCGAAGTCTACCCGTGGGCCCGCCACGACATCGAAGCCCGACTCGGAACCCTCGCCGCCTGACCCACCTCAGGCGCTCCGCTTTTGAACCTCCCACCGCACCACGTTCTTCCCGCTCCGCTTCGCGAGCAACAACATATGGTCCGCGCGCCGGAGCACATCATCCAGCTGCTCGCCCGGCAAGCGCACCGCACACCCCACCGAAATCGATGACGGCGTATCCCGCTCCACCGCGCGTCGCAACCGCTCCGCCGCCCGGAGCGCCTCCTCCAAATTCGCGCCCGGCATCGCCACCACGAACTCCTCCCCACCGTAGCGCGCCAACAGGTCCCCTTCGCGCACGTTCGCCCGCAAGACCCGCGCCACGCGCTCCAGCACCGCGTCGCCGTGCAGGTGCCCGTGCTCGTCGTTCAGTCGTTTGAAGTCGTCGATGTCCATCATCAGAATCGCGTACCCGAACTGCTCCCCCTCGCGCCCCTCCAACTGGGCCAAAAAGTGCCTCCGGTTCGGGAGCCCCGTCAGCGCGTCCGTTTCCGCCAGCGCCCGCGCCTGACGCTGCGCCTCCCGCCAATCCGCCCCCACCTTGTGCGCCAGCGAAGCCATCGTCGCCCCGATCACCACCATCGTCACCACATCGATGTTCACCGGCGACTCGCCCCGTCGCCACAGCACCACGCCCTCCGCAACCACGATGTTCGCCAGGATGAACACCGCCGTCCGCGCATACTCGCCGCCCTGCATCCGGCGCGCATAAGCGACCAGCGCATACAGATAGACCGCCCAAAACGGCGAGGCCGGCTCGTTCAGCACCACCCACGCCGCTGTCACACACGAAATATCGAGAAACGGTATCGACGCCTCGACCCACCGCACCGGCCGCAGCGCAGCTCGCCAACGCACCACATACCCCACCCGCGCCAAGTGATACACCGCCACCCACGCCACCGCCGCGCGGCTCGCCCCCGAATGATCCCCAAACCAGCCCAGAAGTTCTCCGGCAACGAAAAAACCCGCAAGAGCGCCCTGGAGCGCCATCACGTGCAAATCCTGCCGCGCCCGCTCCGAAGCGGGTACCTCCGGGAGCGTCGGGTCGGTCGTGCCCATCTGACGCTCTCCCTAACTCACCTTCTACCCCGAAAATCGACCCTGCCCCCGCCACGCGTCAGTTTCGGCTCGGTGACGAGCGCGGAACGAACGCTCAAGCCCTTCCCCCCTCGGCCGATGATCACCCCTCGGCTCGCACCCCACCGCCCGTCGAATCACGCCACGCCCGGTCGAGCACCTCGGCCAGGTGCAGCACCTCCACCCGCAGGCCCGCCTCCCGCACCGCCCCCAGGTACTGCAAATGACACCCCGGGTTCGCAGTCACGATCGCATCCGGGCTCGTCGCCGCAAACGCCACCGCCTTCCGCCGGCGCAGCTCCGCCGACATCCGCGGCTGCACCACCCCGTACAACCCTGCCGCCCCGCAGCACACATCCGCCCCCTCCGTCTCCATCAGGTCGCACCCAGCCAGCTCCAGCAGCGCGCGCGGTTCCCGGCGGATCCCCTGGACATGCGCCAAGTGGCACGCATCCTGATACACCACCCGCCCCCGGAAGGCGCCCCTCGGCAACCGTGGCTGTCCCGCCAGCCACTCCGAGAGGTCGCGCACCCGCGCCGAGAACGCCTCCGCCCGCTCCGCCCACCCCGGCACGCCCGCCAGCAGCTGCCCATACTCCTTCATCGCCGCACCGCAACCCGCCGAATTCACCACGATCGGCCCCTCCGAACCCTCGAAAACAGCGATGTTCTCCTTCGCCAGCCGCCGCGCCCATTCCAGGTCGCCCTCGTGTGCGTGAAGCGCGCCACAACACCGCTGCCCCCGCGCGAACTCGACCCTCGCACCGGCCCCTTCCAGCACCCGCACCGTCGCCCGATGCACCTCACCGAACAGCTCGCGCATCACGCACCCAACGAAAAGCTGCACCGGCGGCCCGCTCGGCTCCGTCTCCCTGCCCTCGAACCGGAACGGCCGCCCCTGGTTCGCCGGGAGCTGCCGCGCCATGGTCCGCAGCCGCCACGGCAACACGCGCTCCACCAACCCCCGCAGCCGCCACTGCGCGAACCAGCGCACCGGGGCCGCCGCCACCGCCAGGAGCCTCGGTCGGCCCACTACCTGCCGCAGCACCAGCCGCCGCACCCGCAGCCCCAACCTCCCCACCGCCGGCCGCACCTGGATCTGCGCCCGCGCGTGCTCCTGAATCCTCCCATACGGTACCCCGCTCGGGCACACCGCCTCGCACGCGCGGCACTGCAAGCAGCTCTGCCAATGCGCCTGCACCGTCGGCGTGAGCTCCGCACGCCCCTCCTCGATCAGACGCGCCAACTGGATGCGTCCCCGGGGCGATTCCGCCTCGAGCCCCGTCACCAAGTAGGTCGGGCACGCCGTCAGGCAGAGCCCGCAATGCACGCAGCGCGCAAGGTCCGCCGGCGCCGGCGCCTCCGCCGGATTCGGCCACGCGCCTCCCTTGCCTCGCTCAAATCCCACCGACGAACCTCCCCCGGTTCCACCGCCCCGCCGGATCGAACGCCGTCTTCGCCGCCCGCATCACGTCCAACCCCTCCGGCGCATCGCCCCACGGGTCCAGGTCCCTCCGAAAGTGCTCGGGCATCCGCTCCACCACGACACTCCCGCCGACGGCCCGTACGAGCGCCCGCGCCGCCTCCACCGCCCCCTTCCACTCCCGCGCCGAAGCGGCCTCGCGCCGTGCCGCCACCGCCCGCACCATCCCCGCCAGCGGCCGCACCACCAGCAACCCCGGCCGGGCGACCCGCAGCGCCGCCGCCGCCGGCGCCAGCAGCGACCACGGCGCCGAAACCCGCACCGAAAACACCTCCCCCTCGCGAAACCCTCCGTCCCGCAGCAGCGCGAGTCGCCCCGGGGGCCAGACCCGCTGCGGTCGCCCCCCCAGCACGGCTCGCACCGTCGCCAGAGCGGCGGGCGCCATGCGCATCACCAACGTCACCTCTCCCCCTTCGTCCACCACATCGCAAACCTCCGGCCAGCATCCCGCCGCCGTCACCCGCGCCGCCAGCTCCAACCCCGTCTCCAAATCGCCCACCTCCCATTCCGCCTCGACCGTCTCCCGGATAGGCCAAGTCCGGAGCGCCACCGAAACGATCACCCCCAACGTCCCGTACGACCCACACCACAGCCGCGAAAGATCGTACCCGGCTACGTTCTTCACCACCCGTCCGCCAGCGCGAACCAGCTCGCCATCGCCCCGCAGCACCGTCACCCCTAGCACCTGGTCGCGGGGTGCCCCATACCGCGACCGTTGCGGACCCGCCATCGCCGCTGCCAACGTCCCGCCCACCGTCGCACGCCCAGGCAGCGGCGGGTCGAGTTTCAGCTCCTGCCCTCGCTCCCGCAGCACCGCGTTCACCGCCTCGATCGCCAGGCCCGCAGGAACCACCGCCGTCAGGTCGTCCGGCTGATGTTCCACCTCCCCGCCGAGCGCATCGCGCAGCTCCACCACCCGAAACGGCCCGGCCGGCGGATATCCCACATCCAGCAACGTCCCCCCACCCACCGGCACCAGCGTCTCCCGCGCAGCGCGCGCCAACGCCTGCAGCTCGGCCAGACTCGCCGGCCGCTCCACCCCCACCGCAGCCGCCCCCGCGATGCGCGGCAGCTCAGACATAGGCATCCGGCCCCGCTGCCCGCACCGCCGACGCATGCGAGCCCATCTCCCCGCACCCCGTGCCGCCCGGAAACACCTTGCACGGATTGAAGCGCGCCGCATCCGCCCCGAACACCCCCCGCAGCCGCCCCATGTTCTCCAAGTCCGCCGCCCCGAACAGCCACGGCATGAACTCCCGCTTCTCGGCGCCAATCCCGTGCTCACCGCTCAGCGTTCCCCCCTCCTCCACGCACACCCGCATAATCTCCGCCGCCGTCGCCAGCACCCGCTCCGCCGCCCCAGGCTCGCGCTCGTCGAACAGAATCAGCGGGTGCAGGTTCCCGTCGCCGGCGTGGAACACATTCGCAATCCGCAGGCCCGAGCGCGCCGAAATCGCCCCAACCCGCTCCATCACCGACGCCAACCGCGAACGCGGCACCACCCCATCCACGATGTAATAGTTCGGTGCGAGCCGCCCCAGCGCCGGGATCGCACCCTTTCGCCCTTTCCAGAGCAACGCCCGTTCCTCGTCGCTCGCGGCTACCCGCACCACCGTCGCACCCCGTTCCAGGCACTCGGCCCGCACCTTCCCCGCTTCCCCCTCCACCTCCTCCGCGAGCCCATCCACCTCCACCAGCAGCACAGCCCCCGCGTCCATTGGGTAGCCAACCGCGAAGCGCGCCTCCACCGCCTCGATGCACAGCCGGTCCATCATCTCCATCGCAGCCGGGACGATCCCTCGGGCGATGATGCTCGAAACCGCATCGCAGGCCTGCTCCACCGTCGGAAACGCCGCCAGCAGCGTCACCACCGCCGGTGGCACCGGCAACAACCGCACCACCACCTTCGTCGCGATCCCGAGCGTCCCTTCGCTCCCGATGAACGCCCCCCGCAAGTCGTACCCGAACGGGTCCGGGGAGCGACCGCCCAGCCATCGTACCTCCCCCGCTGCCGTCACCACCTCGAGCCCCAAGACGAAGTTCTGCGTCACCCCAAGCGCCAGGCAGTGCGGCCCGCCCGCGTTCTCCGCCACATTCCCCCCGATCGTACAGGCCGCCTGCGAACTCGGATCCGGCGGGTAGAAGAGCCCGTACCGCGCCGCCTGCCGCGAAAGCTCCAGGTTCGCCACCCCCGGCTCCACCACCGCCACCCGGTCCACCGGGTCGATCTCCAGAATCCGCCGCATCCGCGCCGTCGAAACCACCACCCCCCGCTTCGCCGCCACCGCCCCCCCGCTCAGCCCCGTCCCCGCACCGCGCGGCGTGATCGGAACACCCAGCCCAGCACAAGCCCGCACCACCGCCTGCACCTCGCCAGCCGTCGCGGGAAGCACCACCGCGTGCGGGACCGAACGCTCCACCGTGCCATCGAATTCGTACGTCGCCAGCTCCTCCGGCCGCCAGACGACCGCCGCTTCCCCTACCGCCGCCCGGAGCGCGGCGAGCAGCTCACGCCTCGTCGCCATCCTCGTCCCCCGCCGAATCGCGGCATTCCCGGCACAACCCGAACACCGCAAAATGGTGCATGTCGGGCTCGAATCCGAGCTCCGTGCGCAGCCGCTCCTCCAACGGCCTGAAGTACTCCGGCCCGATCTCCACCACATGCCCGCAGACCGAGCAGATCAGGTGATGATGCGGCTCCTCCGCCGCCCACTCGAAAAGCACATCGCCCGACCCCATGTCCGTCGAAGTCACCAGCCGAGTCCGCTTCAGCACATCCAACGTCCGGTAGACCGTGCTCAGGTCCACATAGGGGTGCACCTTGTGCACCTCCTCGGCAATCTCCCCAGCGCTCATGTGCCGGCCCCCATGCCGCAACGCCCGCACGATCAAAAGCCGCTGCGGCGTCAGCCGAAATCCCGCCCGCCGGAGCCTCTCCGCAATGTCGTTCTCACAGCTCACGCCCGCAGTCTACGTCCGCACCCTCGTCGGCGCATACCTGCCCCCGGGCCTGCCGACTGCCGATACTCTACCCATGGCACGCCTCGACGACCTCGACGCCAGATGGCTCGCCGAAGCTCGCGCCCGCGCCCGCAGCGGACAGTGGGAGCGCGATAGCGAGGCCATCGCCGCAGCCCTCGCCGCTCGCCACACCGACGCCAACCGCGCTACCGGCGGGCCGCGCTGCCCCACCTGCAACGAACGCCCTGCCCTCGTCCCGTACCGCCGCCCCGAAAGCACCCTTCCCAGCCCCGCCTGGGCCTGCCATCGGTGCGGCGGCGCTTGGCTCCCCGATGCCCTCGTAGCGGCGGGACTCGACCCCCGCGACCTCCCGCCTGCGGCCGCCGCCTCCCCTCTCCCGCCCACCGAAGCCACCGAGCCAGCCGGCCCCCGCCACCCCTGCCCCGCCTGCTCGTTGCCCATGGAGCGCCTCCCGGCCGGGCCCGTCTGGCTCGACCGCTGTCACCCTTGCCGTGCCACTTGGTTCGAACCAGGCGAACTGCATGCCGTCTACCGAGCCCACCCCACTCCCCCGCCCGAAGGGCACGACGAATCACCGAACCTTTCCGACCAGCTCGGGCCAGCCCTCTTCGACCTCGCACTCACCGCGATCGCCGCCTGGTTTCGCCTCCCGCGCCTCTGAGTCTGCCGCCGCCACCCCTAACCGCCCGGCGCCACCCCGCGCACCAGCACCCGCTTGAACGTGTACAGGTACGGCTCCCGCTCCCCCAGCTCCCGTACCAGCCGCTCCCGATACCGCTCCAGATAGGCCGCATACCTCTCCGGCCCGAGCCGCCGCTCGTAATCCGTCAGCAGCGTCCCCCGCACCCATTCCACCACCTCTGCGGTCGAGCGAAGACGGTGCACGTACACCTGCAGCCGAACGTGGATCCGCTCGAAACCGAGCCCATCGAGCAGCTCCGCGTACCGCTCCGGTGGCAACACCGGCCACTCCCGCGTGTACCCACCCAGCGCCGATGCGAACGGCTCCTCCCGTGCCACCGCATGCGCCACCACGTGCGACGGGTGGTCGGCGTTCGCCGGCACCTGAAAGGCGAACTGCCCGCCCGGCGCAGTCAGCCTCGCCAGCCGCGGCACGAGCCGCTCGTGATCCGGCAGCCACTGCAGCGCCGCATTCGAAAACACCACATCGAACCTCACCCCAGGTTCGAACGCCGCAATGTCCTCCAGCGCGAACCGCAGGCCATCGCTCGCCAGTTCCCGCGCCCGCGCCAGCATCGCAGGAGAACTGTCGATCCCCAGCGTCTCCGCAGCGCCGACTCGTTCGTGCAGCACCCGCGTCAGCTCCCCCGTCCCGCAGCCAAGGTCCACCACCCGTCCTCCCCGCACCGGCTCCACCAGCGCCAACAGGTCGAAGAACGGCTGCGACCGCTCGTCGCGAAACCGCTCGTATTGCTTCGGATCCCAGTCAGCACCCATGCTCCATCCCTCCTCCCGATCTCGCGTACCTCGTCCCCGCCACCGGCGGCCGTTCCCGTTCGAGGCGAGCGACCGCCAGGCCTTGGCCTGAGGTCATCGCTCCGCCACCTTGATGACCCCGCGTGCCGCGAGCTCCGCCACCTCCTCCGACGGCACGCCCGCCCACCGCTGCAACACCTCCGCCGTATCGCCGCCGTGCTCCGGCATCGGCCGCCCAACCACCGGCGGCGTCTTCGAAAGGCGGATCGGCGAATTCGGCAACTTCAGACTCCCGGGCAGCCCATACGGCAGCGGAATATCCACCAGCATCCCGCGCGCAGCAACGTGCGGATCGTCGAACAAGTCCGCGATCGAATTCACCTTGCCGACCGAGCATACATTCGCCGCCTCCAGCACCGCGAACCACTCGTCTGTCGTCCGTTCGCGCAACGTTCGCGTCAGCTCCGCTTCGAGCACATCGACATGCTCCAGCCGGCCGCGGTTCGTCCGGAATCGCTCGTCCACGGCGAGGTCGTCCCGCCCGATCACCGCGCAGAACAGCTCCCAGTCCTTCACGTTCGCGATCACGATCCAGCCATCCGCCGTCGCGAACGGCTGGAAAGGCGCCACCAGCGGGTGCCGGCTCCCCTGCCGCGTCGGATGCTCCCCGAACGCCGAGTGGCGCACGATCGCGTTCTCGCAAAGCGCCATCTGCGCCTCCATCAGCGACACATCCAGCAGCTGCCCCTCCCCCGTCACGTCGCGCGCCCGCAACGCCGCCAGGATCCCCAGCGCCAAATAGAGCCCGCCTACCATATCGCCGATGCTCACCCCCACCCGAAGCGGCGGCCCGCCCCGCTCCCCGTTCAGACTCATCGTCCCACCCATCGCCTGGGCCACGGCATCCACCGCCGGCAGGCTGGAGTAGGGCCCCGTCTGCCCGAAACCGCTCAACGCCGCATAGACGAGCCGCGGGTTCACCTCGCGAAGCACCCCGTAGCCCAGCCCCAGCCGGTCCATCGTCCCGGGCCGAAAGTTCTCCACCAGCACATCGGCCGCAGCGGCCAGCTTCCGCACCAACATCCGCCCCTCCTCCGCCTTCAGGTCGATCGCGATGCCCTTCTTGCCACGGTTCGGACTGAAGAAGAACGTCGAAATGCCCTGGTAATACGGCCCGAACCCCCGTTCCTTCTCGTGTGTGCCCGGGTGCTCCACCTTCACCACCTCCGCACCCAGGTCGGCCAGCTGCATCGTCGCGAACGGGCCCGCGAGCGCCCACGTAAAATCCAGCACCCGAATCCCCTCCAGCGGCCCCCGCATCGCTACCTCCCCTCGAACCGTGGCGGCCGCTTCTCCGCGAACGCCCGCCCGCCCTCTGCCGCATCCCGCGTCCTCATGATCTCCCCGTAGAGCCTCGCCTCCAGGCGCAACCCCTCGCGCATCGGGAGCTCCCACCCACCCTCGTACGCCGCCCGTTTCATCGCCCTCAGCGCGAGCGGCGCATTCTCACAAAGCTTCGCCGCCCAGCCCATCGCAAACTCCAGCAGCTCGCCCTGCGGCACCACCCGGTTCACCAGCCCGTAGCGCAGCGCATCCTCCGCACCGATCCGCTCCCCGAACAGCAGCATCTCCATCGCGATGCCGAACGGAATGTAGCGAGCCAGCCGCTGCGTCTGCCCCCCTCCCGCCACAATCCCCCGCTTCGCCGCCATCGTCCCGAAAGTCGCGTTCGGGCTCGCCACCCGCACATCGCACCCCAGCGCCAGCGCGAGCCCCGCCGCGAGACAGTGCCCGTTCACCGCCGCGATCACCGGCTTCCAGATGCCGTCCGGCGTGAGTCGGCCCCCGCCGCGCTGCTGGCTCCAATCGTTCGCCTCGTCCTCCGCGCTCTTCACGAGGTCGCGCCCGGCGCAGAACGCCTTGTCCCCCGCGCCGGTCACCACCGCCACCAACAAATCATCGTCCCGTTCGAACTCGTCCCACGCCTCGCCGAGCTGGCGGAACATCTCCGGGTCGATGCTGTTCATCGCCTCCGGCCGGTCGAGCGTGATCAACAACGTCCGTTGGCGACGTTCCGTGCGGATCGGCATGTCGCCGATCCTACCCTCCCCGGGCCGTCCGTTCCTCCCCCGCCTCGACCACCGTTGCATCCCCATCGCCGAGCGCTCGGAGCACCTCCGCCTTCGCCGCCGTGAAATCCGGCTCGGTCACGATCCCCGGCAGGCGTGGCCGCGGAAACGGCGCCCCGACCTCCGCCACGATCCGCCCCGGCCGCGGCGACATCACCAACACCCGATCGGCCAGCACCAGCGCCTCGTCCACATCGTGCGTCACCAGCAACACCGTCCGCGGCTCGATCGCCAGCACGCCCTGCAGCCAGGCGTGCATCCCCCGACGCGTAATCGCATCGAGCGCGCCGAACGGTTCGTCCAGGAGCAGCACCGGCGCCGGCACCAGGAACGTTCGCAGCAGGGCCAATCGTTGCCGCATTCCACCGCTCATCTGCGCCGGCCACGCCTGCTCGAACCCCTCCAGCCCGAACACCCCGAAGAGCGCTCGGGCCCTTGCCCGTGCCTCCCGACGCGGCACACCACGCACCTCCAGCCCCAACGCCGCGTTTCCCAGTGCCCGACGCCAGGGCAGCAGCAAATCTTTCTGGGGCATGAAGGCCACAAGCCCCGGATTCCCCACCGCCGAAGCACCACCCACCTCCGCCCTGCCCGCCGTGGGCACCAGCAGCCCGGCGAGCACACGCAAAAGCGTGCTCTTGCCGCAGCCGCTGGGGCCCACCAGCGCCACGAATTCGCCTTCCGCCACCTCCAGGTCCACACCGTCGATGGCCCGCAC
>NZ_DAOUBJ010000010.1:0-8128 GCF_034432735.1 Tepidiforma sp.
TCGTCGTGACCGCGGCGAGCGCCGTACTGATTGAAATCCTCGCGGGCGACGCCCATCTCGCGAAGCCATACGCCAGCCGGGCTGTTCGGACTGATATTGCCTGCGGGCGAAATGTGGTCGGTCGTCACCGAGTCGCCGACCATCACGAGGACGCGCGCCCCTTCGATGTCGCGAACGGGGAGGGGAGTCATCGTCAGGTTGTCGAAATACGGAGCGCGCTTGATGTAGGTCGAACGCGGGTCCCATGCGAACAAGTCGCCTGACGGCGTAGGCAGGGAACGCCAGCGCTGGTCGCCCTCGAACACGTTGGCATACTTCCGGCGGAACATTTCGCTGCGAACGGACGTGCGAATCGCCTGCTCCACCTCGGTCTGCGATGGCCAGATGTCCGAGAGGAACACAGGCTTGCCATCCGACCCCATGCCGATCGGCTCTGTGGCGAAGTCGATGTCCATGCGACCGGCCAGTGCGTACGCAACGACCAGCGGCGGCGAGGCGAGATAGTTGGCTCGCGTATCGGGATTGACGCGCCCCTCGAAGTTTCGGTTTCCGGAGAGCACTGCAACAGCGACCAAGTCGTTCTGCCGGATCGCATCGCTGATGCGCGGATCGAGCGGGCCAGAATTCCCGATGCACGTCGTGCACCCGTAACCGACGAGATTGAACCCGAGGCGGTCGAGATAGGGGGTCAACCCGGCCTCGGCCAGATACTCGGTCACGACCTGGGAACCCGGAGCGAGACTGGTCTTCACCCAGGGAGGAGTGGCCAGTCCTCGCTCGACCGCCTTCTTCGCCAACAGTCCCGCGCCGAGCATCACCTCCGGGTTCGATGTGTTCGTGCAGCTCGTAATCGCCGCGATCACGACGGAACCGTGCCGGAGTTCGAACGTCTGGCCGTCATGGACGGTCGCCGCCGCGGTCAATCTCTCGGGCGGGACCATGGCCGCGAGGTTGCGTTCCCAGTCGGCTTTTGCATTCCGCAGCGAGATGCGGTCCTGAGGTCGCTTCGGACCGGCAATCGACGGTTCCACTTCGGAGAGGTCGAGCTCGATCCTGTCGGAGAAGATCGGGTCAGGTGTGGCATCTGTGCGGAACAGCCCTTGAGCCTTGCAGTATGCCTCGACCAGCTGGACGAGCTCCTCGTCGCGCCCGGTGAAGCGAAGATAGGCGAGGGTTTCCTCGTCGACAGGGAAGAATCCCATGGTGGCGCCGTATTCCGGAGCCATGTTCGCGATAGTGGCACGAGCGGCTAGAGGCAAACCGGTGAGGCCTGTCCCGTAGAACTCGACGAACTTGCCGACGACTCCGCGCTCGCGGAGCATCTGCGTGACCCGCAGCACGACGTCGGTGCCGGTCGCGCCCTCTCGAAGCTTGCCGGTCAGCCGGAAGCCGACAACCTCGGGGATCAGCATCGCCACGGGCTGGCCGAGCATCGCTGCCTCGGCCTCGATCCCGCCGACTCCCCAGCCGAGCACCCCGAGCCCGTTGATCATCGTCGTGTGGGAGTCCGTCCCGACTAGGGTGTCCGGATAGGCCAAGACACCTTCCGTGCCTTCGCTCGTGTACACCACCGACGCGAGGTACTCGAGATTGACCTGGTGAACGATGCCCGTTCCCGGAGGCACGACCCGGAAGTTCCGGAACGCCTGCTGTCCCCAGCGAAGGAACTGGTACCTCTCCCGGTTCCGTTCGAATTCGATTTCCACATTCTTCTCGAATGCGTCTGGCGAACCGTACCGGTCGACCTGCACCGAATGGTCGATGACAAGGTCGACGCGCTGAAGCGGGTTGATCCTCGCGGGGTCGCCCCCGAGGGCCACGATGGCGTCGCGCATGGAGGCCAGGTCGACCACCACCGGCACCCCGGTGAAGTCCTGCAGCAGCACACGCGCGGGCGTGAATGAGATTTCGCGGTCCTGTCCCGAATTGGGGACCCACCCGGCAAGAGCGGCGATGTCGTCCGTGGTCACGGCTCGACCGTCTTCGAGCCGGAGCAGGTTTTCGAGCAGGATCTTGAGCGAGAACGGCAGCCGGTCGACGCCAGCGAACCCCCGCTCTCGGAGCGCGTCTAGCGCAAAATAGGTGAACGTTCGGCCGCCGACGGTCAGGGAGCGGCGAGCGCCAAAGGAGTTGGGGTGTGCCACGGTAACCTCCAGGGCCAGGGCTTGTCGATTGCGTTTCTCTGAGCGGCAGCGGTGCCACCCATGGGCCTGTCGAGTTCGACCGAGGTTTACGTGGCGGTAGGTGGATCGGTGCCCATGTCCCAAGCCTCCTTCCACAAGGGTGGTGAGGGTACTTGGGCCCTTTCCCGGAGCGACGAGGCATCCGGGGGACCATCGGCCGAAATCCGCGACTTCTCCCCTTGTGAGGAGACCGTTGGGCCCGGACCGGCACGGAAGAGGATGGCCTCTCGAAGTATACGCCGCGCCCGGGTGTCGTGCCCATGTAGAACGACGCTGGAGCGGGTATGACATGCCCGCTCGCACCTGGTACCATTCTGTTGGTAACCAGGTTCCATCGGCCTCACGGAGAGGTCATTCGCCAGTCCCGGAAACGCTCGATGACCGCAGGTTCCACCATTACTCGGAGGTCATCGGGTGTCATATTCGGACAAGCTGCTCGTCTGCGTCGACTGCAGCGAATCGTTCACCTTCACAGCGGGCGAACAAGAATTCCACGCCAGCAAAGGGTTCACGCAGGAGCCACGGCGGTGCCCGACTTGCCGACGGGCTCGCAAAGGGCAGCATGGCAGCGGCATCGAGGCTCGGGCCCCGCGGCAGCTTTACGATGCGGTCTGCGCTTCGTGCGGGAAGCCAGCCAAGGTGCCATTCGAGCCCCGGAATGGGCGGCCCGTCTACTGCAGCGATTGCTTCCAACCACAGCCTCGCGGGCTGGCCGCCGCCGGCGGTCGAGGCCCAGCGCCGCGCGAACCGCGTCAACCCATCTCCGGCGCCTGGAACGACTTCGAGCCATTCGACCGCGGTGGTGGCCGCGGCGGTCGCAGCTGGAGCGACCGCAAAGGTAACAAGGGGCGTCGCTGGTAGGCGGCGATCTCCCAGGCCTCCGCTCCCCGGCTGATATCATGCACCGCGGGGGCCCGTAGCTCAGCGGTGAGAGCAGTCGGCTCATAACCGATCGGTCCCGGGTTCGAATCCTGGCGGGCCCACCATCGGAATTTCGAGCATGGTTGACGCGAAACTGATTGGCCGGCGGAGTCTGCCCCGCTACCGTCGAAAGTCCGCGCACAATCCTTCGGAAGACGCTAACCTTTCACCCGGAAGCACCCAAGCGGCAGCGTGCCGCGAGAAGGAGACAGCACGAATGCCCATCAGCCGCCCAATCGAACCGCTCGTCGCGACCGACGAGGAGCTCAGAACGGCACTCGACGAAGCGTTCCTCCCGGCACTCCTGCCGGCTTTGGCCCAAGCCACCGGCGACTTTTCGATCCTGAGGGAGTCGCTCCGGCCCCCGGGAGTGGCGCCGGGAGTCCAACAAGGGGGAATGACAGCGCAGCAGCAGGCAGAAGCCCGCGAACTGGCGTTCGAGGCCCTCAAGCGCCTGCGGGATGGCG
The DNA here is from genome assembly GCF_034432735.1 of Tepidiforma sp. Classification (GTDB taxonomy): domain Bacteria; phylum Chloroflexota; class Dehalococcoidia; order Tepidiformales; family Tepidiformaceae; genus Tepidiforma. The sequence continues at coordinate 3,572 of NZ_DAOUBJ010000010.1, forward strand.
AGGTCGCGCCCGGCAACGTCCCCGTCGAAGAGGCACTCCTCCGCGCGACCGCGTGGATGACCGGTGCGCCAGCACCCGAGGACTACATCCCGCTCCTGCTCGAGGAGCTCGCACCCGAGGGTGAGGACCCGCGCGCCCCTTCCTGGCGAAAGGACCCGGGTCTCCCATTCAAGGTTGTCATCATCGGGGCGGGGATGTCGGGCATTCTCGCCGGCATTCGCCTGAAGCAAGCCGGTGTCCCCTTCACCATCGTCGAGAAGAACCACGAAGTCGGCGGAACCTGGCTCGAGAACACCTACCCAGGTGCCCGGGTGGACGTTTCGAACGCGTTCTACAGCTACTCCTTCGCGCAGAAGATCGACTGGCCGACGCACTACTCCACCCAGCCGGTCCTCCTCGAATACTTCCAGGAATGCGCCCGCGAGTTCGGGGTCCGCGACCACATCGAGTTCAATACCGAAGTCACGCTCCTCGAGTGGGATGACGAGCGTACCGAATGGATGGTCCATGTCCGACGCGCCGATGGTCGCGAAGAGATCCTCCAGGCTAACGCCGTCATCAGCGCCGTCGGGCAACTCAATCGGCCGAAGATCCCCGACATTCCCGGGCTCGAGCGCTTCGCAGGCCCCCAGTTCCACTCGGCCCGCTGGGATCACACCGTCGACCTGACCGGCAGGCGGGTGGCGGTCATCGGCACTGGCGCGAGCGCCGCCCAGTTCATCCCTGAGGTTGCCAAGGTTGCCGGAGAGGTGGTCATCTTCCAGCGCACGCCCAACTGGTACGTGCCCGTTCCCCATTACCACGACGAAGTACCGGCGGGACTTCGATGGCTCTTCGCCCACGTCCCGCACTACGCCCACTGGTACCGATTCTGGCTGTTCTGGAACACCACGGACGGCCTACTCAGCGCCGCAAAGGTCGACCCCAACTGGCCCGATAAGTCCCATTCGGTCGGCCCGGAGAACGAGAACCTGCGGCAGTTGCTAACGGCCTATTTGCACATGCAATTCGCCGACCGGCCGGATCTCCTCCCGAAAGTGATGCCTGATTACCCCCCGGCGGCCAAACGACTCATCCTCGACAACGGGATTTGGGCCCAGACGCTGAAACGCCCGAATGTGAAGCTCGTGACCGACCGCATCCGCGAGGTGACAGCATCGGGTGTGGTGACGGTCGATGGCACCGAATATCCCGCCGACGTCCTGATCTACGGGACCGGATTCCAAGCATCGAAGTTCTTGACCCCCATGCGCGTCCTCGGCCGGAAGGGAAAGGACCTCCACAAGGAATGGGATGGCGACGCCCGAGCATACATGGGCATCACCGTCCCCGGGTTCCCCAACTTCTTCATGCTCTACGGCCCCAACACGAACATCGTCGTCAACGGGAGCATCATCTACTTCTCGGAATGCGAAGTGCAGTACGTACTGGGGTGTCTCAAGATGCTCTTCGACCGGGGCGAGCAGGCACTCGATGTGCGGAAAGAGGTGCACGATGCCTACAACGAACGCATCGATCGTGGGAACCTCGAGCGCGTGTGGGGCATCGCAACGGTCAATAGCTGGTACCGCAACGAAAAGGGGCGCTCCGCCCAAAACTGGCCGTTCAACCTCATCGAGTACTGGCAGCAGACCCGCGAGCCCAACCCCGACGACTACGAGTTCATCCGGCAGCCAGTGCTTGCCGGCGGCGATTGAAGCCGGAGCTGTTCGGTCACTACGTCAGCGTCCCGCAGCGAACGCCTCGGAGCGGGCCGCTGCCACTGCCGCCACGGCCTCCGGGATGGCCAGCACGCGAGCCTCGCCAGTCCGCCGGTCGCGCAACTCGACGCCGCCGCGCTCCAACGCCCTCGGACTCACGGTCGCTCGCATGGGCATGCCGAGCAGGTCGGCGTCTTTGAATTTGATCCCGGGCGAGTCGTCGCGGTCATCGACGAGCACGTCGAGTCCGGCATCCAGTGCCGCCCGCTCCAATCCGGAAATCGTCGATGCTACCGCCCCTTCGGCCGCCCCCACGACGACCACGTGGAGGTCGAAGGGCGCTACCTCCCATGGCCAGACGATCCCGTCCGAATCGTGATTCGCCTCGATGATCGCTGCCAGCATCCGCTCGACGCCGATGCCGTAACAGCCCATCACGCACGGGCGCCTTTCGCCAGCCTCGTCGAGATAGTAGACGCCGAGTTTCTCCGCGTAGAGCGTTCCGAGTTTGAACACGTGGCCCATTTCGATGCCTCGTCGTGACTCGAGCGCCTTGCCACAGGTGCGGCAGGCATCGCCAGCTCGGGCGAGAGCGAACTCAGCGACGAGTGTCGCGTTCCAATCCCGCCCGTGGTTGACATTCCGAAGGTGGTAATCGGGCTCGTTGGCACCAGCGACAAGATTGGGGGCTACCACCGCACTCGAATCAGCGATAACCGGCAAACGGTCGAGGCCCACGGGCGAGGCACTGCCTGCTACCAAGCCGAGGCTGCGGACCGTCGCCTCGTCCATCGCTTCGACCTCGCGCGCACCGAGCGCGTTCTTCAGCTTCACCTCGTTCACATCGAGGTCACCGCGGATGACGACGAACACCGGCTTCCCATCGGCCTTGTAGAACACCGCCTTGAGCGTCTGACGCGGTTCTACCCCGAGAAAGCTCGCCACCTCGGAAATCGTCCGCTTCCCCGGTGTGTACACCCGTTCCACTGCCGTAGGGGGGCCGTCGACCGGCGGTGCCGGCACGAACTCCGCCTTTTCCGCGTTGGCGGCGTAACCACAGCCAGGGCAGAGGAGGATGGTGTCTTCACCACTCTCGGTCAGAAAGACGAACTCCTGGCTGTCCTTCCCCCCGATAGCGCCCGAGTCGGCAGCAACCGGAATCACTGGCACTCCGGCTCGGCGGAAGATCCGTTGGTAGGCGGCAAACGCGGCATCGTACGAAGCGTCGAGGGTGTCCCAACCGGTGTCGAAACTGTACGCGTCCTTCATCGTGAACTCTCGGAGGCGGATCAGCCCCCCGCGAGGACGTGGCTCGTCGCGGAATTTGGTCTGGATTTGGTACAGCGTCACGGGTAGGTCGCGATAGCTTTGGACGAGGCGCGCTGCCAGGTACGAGATGACCTCTTCGTGAGTTGGCCCGAGGGCGAACTCACGCTCCTTACGGTCATGCAGCCGGAAAAGCGTTTGTCCCATCGAGCTTGCGCGACCGCTCTGTTCCCACAGCTCGATGGGGTGGAGCGCCGGCAGATGGACCTCCTGAGCGCCCGAGCGGTTCATCTCCTCGCGAATGATCCGTTCGATGTTGCGGACGACGCGCCAGCCGAGCGGCGTGAAACAATACAGGCCCGCGGCCAGCGGGACGACGAGACCTGCCCGCAGAAGCAGCCGGTGGCTCGGCAGCTCCGCCTCCGCCGGGGCCTCCCGTAGCGTCTTGATGAGCAGCTGGCGCATGCGCATGGTCGCCTCCCCGCGTGTGATCCGTGCGTGAACGTTGCTGTTGGACGGAGCTTCCGGTCAAGCGCGCCGCGGTCGGGCGAGATCGTCCGTATCGATCACGATCGTGACGGGACCATCGTTCACGAGCTCCACCTGCATCGCTGCACCGAATACCCCTCGCTCGCACGGCAGGCCAAGAGCGAGAATGGCGCGGATGAACGCTTCGTAGAGCGGAAGCGCTTGCTCTGCCGGCGCTGCGGCCTCGAAGGACGGTCGCTTCCCTCGGCGCACGTCACCGTAGAGGGTGAACTGGCTAACACAAAGCACCGAGCCGCCCACGGCGGCCGCATCCAGGTTCATTCGGCCCGCCGCGTCGTCGAAGATTCGCAGCCCCGCCACGCGCCGAGCGAGAAGCCTCGCCTCGTCGGCTCCGTCTCTCACCGAAATTCCGAGCAACACGAGCAACCCCTTGCCGATGGTCGCCTGTTCTTGCCCGTCGACGCGAACACATGCGCGTGAGACTCGCTGCACGACGGCACGCATTACGCGGCAGCCGCACCAGCGTCGATGGGGATGAGCCGCAGGACGGCCTGGACCACTCGCTCTTGCACGTCGGGGTCCAGCATAAGCCTGGGGTACTCGTCGCCGTGCTCGATTTCGAGCCGGAGCAGATAGCCGGTTACAGCGGCGGTGAAAAGCTCTACGAGGGCTGGCGCTCGCGGGCCTGCCGGTTCCAGGTGGCCACGGAGGGCCTTTCGCCAGCGCGCCCGAGACGCATTACGGATAGCTATAGCAGTCTCGTCAGAGCGCAAAACCTCGCGGGCCACGAGCCGCAGGTACGTGAAGTTGCGGGCCGAGATTCGCATGGTGGCGACCACCAGTTCCCGAATCACGTCGGCGTTCAGCGGCCGGCCCGGGACCGGCGATGGGAAGTCGCCGGTTGGCGCCACGTCCCAGAGGGCATCGAGGAGGTGCCGCTTCGTCGGGAAATAGTAGAACACCGCCGCGTCGGAAAGGCCGCAGCGAGCCGCTATCGAGCGCACCGACGTGCCGTCGAAACCGTGGCGGGCAAACGCTTCCATCGCGGCTTCGAGGATGCGTGCCCTCGTCCGGTCGCTACCCCGTAAGGTCGTGCCCCCTT
>NZ_DAOUBJ010000011.1:0-12733 GCF_034432735.1 Tepidiforma sp.
GGCGACGTCGCGGACGAATTCGACGTCGCGGCCGAGGTCGGGGGTGGTGAGGTCGATGATGGTGCCGATGCCGCCGGCGCGCGCTTCCTGGAGTTCGCGGATGGCATTCGCGCGGGTGGCTTCCCAGTCGAATCGCCAGGGGTAGTGGTGGTTGTCTTCGCCCATGCCGACGAGGATGTGTTCGTGGCTGAGGGTGACGCCGAGATCGGCGGCATCGATGGGGCCGAGGACGGTCTGTACGGTTGCCATGGGCGGGATTCTGCGGCGGCAGCGGGGTGGTGTCGAGGGGGGCGAGCGAGGCGCCAACGGGCCTGACAAGCGGCGGGGGAAGGGCTACACTCCGGCCACACCGGCGATGGCGATCGCTCGATGCCATCGGCCCAGCCCCTGGAGGTGCGACGATGCCTGAGTTTCCTTCGGTCGAATGGTTTCGTGCGGCAGCCGATTTGCTGAACGCCTCGGACAGCTTCAAGCGTTTGGGCACGTGCGATGCGGAGATGGGGGTGCGGGTGGGCGACCGGTATTTCGAGATCGATTTCGAGGCGTTCGAGGTGAAGGACGTGAAGGAGATCGATGCGCGCCGGGCGGAGGAGCTCGATTTCGTGCTCGTTCAATCGCCGGAGGATTGGCGGAAGATGATCGAGGATATCCAGGCGAACGGGCGGGCGACGCACGAGTACACGCTGAATTCGCTGGATTTGCGCAGCGCCGAGGAGTTCGCGCGGGGGAAGGACTACCACCGGCGGGACACGTTCTATCGGTTCAACCAGACGTTCCAGGAGTTCTTCGATATGGCGGCGAAGATCCCGACGACGTTTCCGGCGGGTGTGGCGTAGGTCGGGAAGGGCGCATCGCTGGGGATGGAGCCGCCATTTTCGCTCGAACTCATCCGCTTTACGGCAGCTTTTCACGATTGGGCGAATGACCGCATCCTGCGGGCAGCCTTGGCGGCGGGGCCCGAGGCGGCGGCGGCGCGCATCCCAGGAAGCTACGGCGACGGTTCGCTGCATGCGCTGCTGGCACACCTCGTCGCCTCGGAGCAGCACTGGTTGCGGCGCTGGCTGGGGGATGCAGAGGCGAAGCTCGATGGTCCTGCGACGTGGCCGACCCTGGAGGCGGTGCGAGCGGCCTGGGAGGCGGGGCGGGAGGAGCGGGCGCGATTTTTCGCGGGGCTCGACGAGGCGCGGCTGCGGGCCAGCTGCCGGTATCGCCGGAACGTGCCTCCGATCCCGGATGAGCGGCCGCTGTGGCAGCTCATCCTGCACAGCTTCAACCATTCGACGCACCACCGCGCCGAGGCGGCGGCCATTCTGACCTCGGCCGGGCACCCGCCGGAGAGCGTCGACTTGATCGACTACATCCGGCGGGAGGGCTGACCCGGCGGGCGGGGGCTAGAGGGCGTCGTTGGCGATGGCGGTGAGGGAGAGGATGGGCGGAAGGGTGCCGGGAAGGCGGACCCAGGACTCGCCGAGCTCGCGGCCGTAGTAGACCTCTCCGTTGGTGGTGCCGAGGTAGACGCCTTCAGGGTCGGTGCCGTCCGTATCCATGGCGTCGCGGTAGACGCTTTGGTAGTCGTGCGGCCCGGGGAGCCCGCGGGTGAGGCGCTCCCAGCTGGCGCCGGCATCGGTGGTGCGGTAGACGGCGAACTGGCCATTGACGACGCGGAAGTTGTCGGCCTCCATTTCGAGGGGCACGACGAAGGCCGCGTCGCGTCCCTGCTTGGTGACGGCGAGCGGGAAGCCGTGGAAGGAGGGCAGGCCCTTGGTGACATCGACCCATTTGCGGCCGCCGTTATCGGTGCGGAAGACGCCGATGTGGGCCTGTCCCCAGAGACGGTCGGGGTTCTTGGGGTCGAGGCGGAGGCGGTGGAATTCGTTGGCCGCGAGCGGGTCGACGCCCTCCGGGGCGGGGAACTGCTCGGCCATCTCGGGGAACATCTCGTTGATCTTGTCGAACATCTCGCGGACTTCGGGGCTGGTGGCGATGGCGGAATGCCAGCGTGGTTCCCATGTCTGGCCGCCGTCTTCGCTGCAGTAGCAACCGCCGGTGGCGATGTTGACGTAGATTCGGCGGGGCTCCCGGGGGTCGAGTTCGATGGCGGTGAGGGCGGATTGGCCGCCGCCCGTCATGTACCAGAATTTGCGGTCGGGGAGCCGGTTGAGGGATTCGACGGGCTGCCAGGTTTCGCCCCAATCCTCGGAGCGGAAGAGGCCAGCCGGCTGGGTTCCGGCCCAGACGACGCCGGGCTCCGCCGGGTGGCCGGCGGCGACGCCCCAGACGTTGTCGATGGTGATGCCCATGTCTTCGGGGAAGCCGAGGCCGGGGGAGCGCTGTTCCCACGTTTGGCCGCCGTCGTCGCTGCGCGCGATGGACCGCCCCCACGCCCAGTGGTTGGCGGCGAGGAGGATGCGGCTGGGGCGCCGGCGGGTATCGATGGCGGCCTGGTAGACGGAGGTGCCCTTGAGCATGGGGGGCGAAAGCTCCCAGCGTTCGCGGGCGGCGTCGGAACGGTAGATGAAGAAGGCTTTGCGGGTACCGACGAGCAGGGTGGTGCCGGGCATGGTGTCCTCGTTTCTTCGTGGTGCTGGTGCGGCTTCGACCGGGAGCGGTCAGGCGGCGGGGGAGTAGTCCCCGCGCGCGGCGGCTTCGAGGGCGGCGATGTCGATCTTCGTCATCCCGAGCATGGCGCCGAAGACGCGTTCGCGGACGCCGGGGTCGGGGTGGTCGAGCCAGTGATCCATGGGGCAGGCGACCTGCCAAGAGACGCCGAAGCGGTCGGTGAGCCAGCCGCACGGCTGGGGCTGGCCACCTTCGAGGAGGGCGCTCCAGTAGTAATCGATCTCCTCCTGCGTCTCGAATTCGAGGAGGAAGGAGAAGGCTGCGTCGAGGCGGAAGGCGGGGCCACCGTTGAGGAGCATGACCGGGTGGCCGTCGAGCTCGAGGGTGACGGTGAGGACGCTGCCGGGCTCTTGCCCGTGGATTTCCCGACCGGTCTCGGGGTAGCGGGTGACGGATACGATGCGGGAGTTCGGGAAGATGCTGGTGTAGAAGCGAGCGGCTTCTTCGGCGCCGGATTCGAGCCAGAGGCAGGGGATGGGGGTGATGGTCATAGAGCCTCCTTCGCTGAGAGAGGAAAAGTATAGCATGAGCAATTTCCCGTCAACCTGGCGGGACGTATACTGCGGGCATGCCCGAGCAGCCGGCGATGGTGGATGCGGGCGGCACGGCGGTGCCGATTTCGAATCCGGCCAAGGTGTTCTTTCCCGCGATCGGGCTGACGAAGCTCGACTTGGTGCGCTACTACCTGGCGGTGGCAGAGGGGGCGTTGCGCGGGGTGGCGAACCGGCCGATGGTGCTGAAGCGGTTCGTGGACGGGGTAGAGGGGCCGCCCTTCTTCCAGAAACGGGCCCCGGCGAAGCTGCCGCCCTACGTGACGACGGCGCGGGTGGCCTTCCCGAGCGGGCGGTGGGCGAATCTCCCGGTCGTCGCCGACGCGGCGGGGTTGGCCTGGGCGGTGAACCTCGGTTGCATCGACCTGAATCCGTGGCCGGTGCGGGCCGACGATACGGAACACCCGGACGAGCTGCGATTCGATCTCGACCCGACGCCCGAGGCGGATTTCGGGCAGGTGAAGGAGGCGGCGCTACTCGTCGGGGAGCTGCTGGAAACCTACGGTATGGTCGGCTTTCCGAAGACGTCGGGGAGCCGTGGCATCCACATCGCCGTGCGCATCGAGCGGCGTTGGGAGTTCACCGATGTGCGGCGGGCGGCGCTGGCGCTGGGACGGGAGGCGGAGCGGCGAGCACCAGGGCTGGTGACGACGGCCTGGTGGAAGGAGGAGCGTATCGGGGTGTTCATCGATTACAACCAGAACGCACGCGACCGAACGGTGGCCTCGGCCTACTCCGTCCGGCCGACGCCGAATGCGCAGGTATCGATGCCCCTCACCTGGGCGGAGCTGCCCCAGGTGGAGCTGGCGGATTTCACGGTGGCGACGGTGCCGGCGCTGTTCGCGGAGCGGGGCGATGCGATGGCCGGCATCGACGCGCGGGCGTTTTCGCTGGAGCCGCTGCTGGAGCTGGCGCGTGAGCAAGAGCGGGCGGGCCTCGGCGATGCGCCCTACCCGCCACACTTCCCGAAGGCGCCGGGCGAACCGAAGCGAGTGCAGCCTTCGCGGGCGCGGAAGGATGGGAGGACGGGTCGGGCTGGCTAGGCGGCCTGCTCAGGCGCCGATGACGACGTGCCAGGGCTCGATTCGGTGGGCGGTGACGAGGCCGTTGAGCACGTACGGGTCGCGAAGGACGAACTCGGCGGCGGAGGCTTCATCGGTGAAGACGAGGAGGCCGCCGTGAATCGGTTCGCCGATGGCGCCGGCGAGCCGGAGCCGTCCGGCCTCGTAGTACTCGCGGATGAGGGCCAGGTGCCCGGGCCGGACCGGTTCGCGCCGTTGGAGGATATCGGGGACGTAGTCGTAGAGGAGGATGGTGAGCATCGCGGGGAGATGGTAACGGAGCGGGCCTAGCTTCGCTAAAGGGAAGCGGCAGCGAAGACGGCGCGCAGCTCGGCGGGCACGGGCGCTGCGAGCTGGTCGAAGGTGCAACTGCGGGGGTCGCGGTCGGGCCGCCAGCGCCGAAAGGTCGCGGCGTGGCGAAAGCGAGGCCCCTGCATGTGGTCGAAGGTGACTTCGCAGACGAGTTCCGGTCGGAGACGTTGCCAGGAGAGGTCGCGGCCGGAGGTCCACCGGCTCTCGGCGCCGGGGGTTCGGCCGCGGCCGAACCCGACGGTTTCGTCGTCGGACCGGTAGGGAGCGAGGAAGGCGACGAGCTCGCGCCGTTCGCTGGCGCCGAAGCTGGAGGTATGTCCGACGAAGTGGAGGATGCCTTCCTCGTCGTAGAGGCCGAGGAGGAGCGAGCCGACGGAGCGGCCTTCTTCGCCGCGGTTCCAGCGGAAGCCGCCGACGACGCATTCGGCGGTACGGAGGTGCTTGATCTTGGCGAGAACGCGTTTGCCGGGCTGGTAGGGGGCATCGAGCTGGCGGGCGATGATGCCATCGAAGCCGGCGCCTTCGAAGCGTTCGAACCAGTCGCGGGCGATGGCGGGGTCGCGGGTAGCGGGGGTCAGGTGGGCTGGGGGGCGGGCCGCGGCGAGCATCCGCTCCAGCCGTTCGCGCCGTTCGGCGAAGGGGCGGGCGAGGAGGAATTCGCCGCCCTCGGCGAGGAGGTCGAAGGCGACGAAGGCGGCCGGGGTTTCCTGGGCGAGGCGGGCGACGCGGCTGGCGGCGGGGTGGATTCGCTGTTGGAGCGCATCGAAATCGAGGCCGTGCGGCGTCATGATGACGAGCTCGCCATCGAGGATGGCGTCGGGCGGAAGGACGCGGGGCAGGGCAGCGACGAGCTCGGGGAAGTAGCGGTCGAGCGGCTTGCGGTCGCGCGACTGGAGGTAGGGCGCTCCTGCGCGCAGGAAGAGGATGCAGCGGAAGCCATCCCACTTGGGTTCGTAGTGCCAGCCGGGCCCTTCGGGGATGGTGGGGGTGGGCTTGGCGAGCATGGGGTCGATGGGCGCGGGCGCATCCATTGGGGGGATTGTGGGGGCCGAGCGGTGCCGTGTCGAACGGGGTGCGGTGGGCGCTCGCCGGCCTCGGGCGCGTGGACACGGGGTGGCGCCGGAGGAGGAGGTGGGCAAACCGCGTTCTCCGGCGGGCGGCCGCCTACGGGGTGGCGCTCCAGGGGTCGAGCCCTTCGGCTTCGGTCTGCCACATCTTGCGGCCGTCGTAGCTGCGGATCCGCTCGATGTCGACGCGCATCACCACGCGCTCGGGGCTATCGAAGCGGGCGCGTTCGCGCTCGTAGATATCCGGGGGGAGGGTGCGGCGGCCGCCGGCGGTGATCAGTTCGTGGATGAAGCGGCGGACAGCTTCGCGGTCATGGAAGAAGGTGACCCGGCCGCGGATGGTGACCTGCTTGAACCAGTCGTCGGGGTGGTAGATGGAGAGGGAGATGGCGGGGTTGCGACGGAGGGCGCGGTACTTGTCGCGGTTCGGGGTGGAGGTGAGCCAGATGTGGCCGTCGTACCAGCAGTAGGACATCTGGGCGACGACGGGTTGACAGGATTTGGTAACCCAGGCGACGGCGGCCCTGGTCGATTGGCGGACGATCCGCCAGAGCTCCTCTTCGTCGAGGGTGAAGGGTTCGATGTACTGCCGGCTCCACCAGGCGGGGCGGGGGGTGCCGGAGGGCGGGGGATGGTCGGCCACGGCGTCGGCCTCCGCGATTTGGCCATTCGTCCAAACGATTGGCCGGGATGTTGCAGAGTGGAGGGGCAGCTGTCAAGGCTGGCGGGCATCGGCGGGCGCGAAGGCTCGCCGGCCCTGGCCTCGGCGGGGGCTCGGGGGCCGGCGGACGGGTGGAGCCGGGGGCCGTTCGCCCGGCGTAGCCGGTTCCGGTAGAATCGGCAGCCACAAGGGTGTCCCTACGTTTTTTCTCTGGAGTCTGAATGAACACGATCGAGTTCCTGCAGATCACGTCGTCGGTCGTCCCGGACCGCGAGGCGCTGGTGGATTTCGACGGCAATGGCGGCGGTAAGCGGGTGACCTATGCCGAGATGTATGGCCAGGTGTGCAAACTTGCGAACGCGCTCCAGGGTCTCGGCGTGGAGAAGGGCGACCATGTGGCGATCATGGCGGTGAACAGCGCCGACTTCGTGATCAGCTACTACGCGACGGCGATGCTGGGCGCGACCTTCGTGCCGCTCAACTATCGCGCGAAGGACGAAGAGCTCACCTACATGGTGAACATCAGCGAGACGAAGGTGTTGTTCGTTTCGGACCGCTACCGGGACCTGGTGGAGCGGATCCGCCCGACGCTTTCGACGGTGCAGCATTACATCAGCCTCGGCGGAGCGGCCGCGGGTTACCTCAGCTACGAAGAGCTGCTCGCGAGCGGGGCGGAGGACGAGATCTGGTCCGAAGTCGACGACAAGGATGCGACCATCATCATCTTCACCTCGGGTACGACGGCGCAGCCGAAGGGCGTGCAGCTCACGTTCCTCGATATGACGGCCTATGTGACGAATCAACCACCGGCCGACCCGGAGACGCACGAAAAGCTGCTCGTCTCGGCACCGTTTTTCCACGTCGCCGGGGCGACGGCGATGATGCTCGGGGTCTGGATGGGGCGGACGCTGGTGATCCTGCCGCAGTTCTCGCCGGAGCTCTGGTTGCAGGCGGTGCAGCAGGAGCGGGCGACGCATGCCTTCGTGGTGCCGACGATGTTGAAGCGGATCATGGAGGTGCCGGACTTCGAGAAGTACGACCTTTCGTCGCTGAAGCAGATCACCTATGGCGCGGCACCGATGCCGTACGAGGTGGTTCGCAAGGCGTGCGACATCTTCCCGCCGCGTGGGATCGGGCTGATCAATGCCTACGGGCAGACGGAATCGACGGCGACGCTGACGTTCCTCGGCCCGGAGGATCACGACTTGAGCACGGACACGGAGATCAAGGAGCAGCGGCTCCGTTCGGTGGGCAAGCCGATGCCGGACGTGGAGCTGGCGATCATGGACGAGCGGAATCGGCCGCTCCCGCCGGGCGAGGAGGGCGAGATCTGCGTCCGCTCGGACCGCGTGATGAAGGGCTATTACAAGCAGGAGGACGCGACCAGCTCGGCCATCATCGATGGCTGGCTCCACACCGGCGACGTGGGCAAGCTCGACGAGGGTGGCTACCTCTACATCACGGGCCGGAAGAAGGACCTGATCATCCGCGGCGGCGAGAACATCTCGCCGGGCGAGATCGAGAACGTGCTCGAGGAGCACCCGGCGATCGACGAGGCGGCGGTCATCGGGGTGCCCGATGTCGAGTGGGGCGAAGTGGTGAAGGCGATCGTGGTGCTCAAGCCCGGTGCTTCGATCACGCCGGAGGAGATCACCCAATACGCGAAGTCGCGGCTGGCATCGTTCAAGGCGCCGCAGTACGTGGCGGTGGTCGATGAGCTGCCGCGGAATGTGATGGGGAAGGTGTTGAAGACGGACCTCCGGAAGCTCTACGGGACGCCGACGAACGATGTCCCGGCGGGGAAGGCGTAGGCCCTCAGGGCGGACAATGCACCTGCGGCGCCCCGGTCGAACGGCCGGGGCGCTTCGATCGTGGGCGCGCTAACGTGTGTTGTTCTCAGCACCTTTTCCGGGGGGCGAACCGGGTTCGCGCCGAACGGTAGGCTCGGGTAGGATGCGGCTACACTGTGGGCGCCGGAGCACGACCGGTGCGCACCTTCGAATCCTGGAACGGGAACGCGTGCTATGACGAACAGTTCGATGACCGGCAACAGGGGAGAGGGCCGGAAGGGTACGCGCCTGCGCGGCAGCTGGGGGGGCATCGTCGTCCCCGTTGCGGTGCTGGCCGCGATCTCCGCGTTCGAGACGGCCCGGACGACGGACGCCTCGCGCGAGGTGTTCTTCAACATCGAGACGCCATGGCTGATGTACTTCGTGTTCACGGTCTCGATGGCGGTGATCTTCGGGGCGCTCCTCCAACGGATGCGCATCTGGCGGCTGGGCAAGCCCCATCGGGTGAATCAGAGCCTGAGCGCCCGGATCACGAACCTCCTGACGCTCGGAGCGGGCACCAGCCGGGTGAAGAACGACCGCTACGCGGGGGTGATGCACGGGCTCATCTATTCGAGCTTCGTGGTGTTGACGATCGTGACGATCCTGCTCGCCATCGACGACTATGCGCCGATCGTCCTCGGAATGGACAAGGAGCACCTCTTCCTGACGGGCGGGACGTACCTCGTCTATTCGCTCGTCGGGGATGTGTTCGGTGTGATCGGGCTGGTTGGCATCGGGATGGCGGTCTACCGCCGGTACGTATCGCCGCCGAAGAAGCTGAACTGGGACCGCCGGGGAACGGAGGATGCGATCATCGTCGGCCTGCTCGGGGTGGTTCTCTTCAGCGGGATCATCGTCGAGGGGCTGCGGCTCGCTGCCGATGAGATCCCGGCGGGGAACGAGTCGTGGTCGAGGTGGTCGCCGGCGGGCTACGTGGTGGCGAAGGCGCTCGGTGGCGTCTCGCCGGAGACGCTCTTGGACTTCCATGTCGGGTGGTGGTGGTTCCACGTGGTGGCGGCGTTCGGGCTGTTGACGCTGATGGCGCTGACGAAGTTCCGACACATCGTGTTGGCGCCGGTGAACGCGTTCTTCAAGCGCCCGACGACGCCGCTCTATCTGGAACCGATGGGCGATATCGAGAAGCTGATCGAGGAGGGTGCGGGCCTCGGCGCTGGCCGGCTGCAGGACTTCTCGTGGAAGACGCTGTTCGATGCGGACACCTGCGTCCGGTGTGGGCGTTGCACGGAGGTGTGTCCGGCGTATACGGCGGGCCAGCCGCTTTCGCCGATGGCGCTGATCCAGGACATCAAGATGTACATGAACCATGCGGGGCCGCTCCTCATCAAGGGCAAGAACCCGGAGGAGGAGCTGGAGCCGCTCGTGGGCGGCTACATCAAGGACGAGACGCTCTGGGCGTGTCGGACGTGCGGCGCCTGCATGCAAGAGTGCCCGGTGCTCGTCGAACATGTGCCGCCGATCGTGGAGATGCGGCGCTACCTCGTGATGGAGCAGGCGCGTGTCCCCGCGACCGCCCAGGCGGCCCTCCAGAATCTGGAACAGCGCGGCCACCCGTGGCGCGGCACCCAACTCACGCGCGAGACGTGGATAGAGCAGCTCCGCGACCAGGGTATCGACGTGCCGATCTACGACGGCTCGCAGGAGTACCTCTACTGGGTCGGCTGCTCGGGCGCGCTCGTCGAGCGGAACGTGCCGATCACGCAGGCGGTGGTGAAGCTGCTACTGGAGGCGGGGGTGAGCTTCGGTGTCCTCGGGCAGGCCGAAACCTGCAACGGCGACCCTGCACGCCGGCTGGGCAACGAGTTCCTCTTCGCGACGATGGCGCAGGCCAACGCCGACGCGCTCAACGAGATGGGCGTGAAGCGCGTGATCACGAGCTGCCCGCACTGCTTCAATACCTTCCGCAACGAATACCCGGACTTCGGCGGGAAGTACGAGGTGACCCACCACGCGGACTTCCTCCAATTCCTCTTGGCGAAGGGCGACCTGAAGCCGAAGGAGGGAAACGGGGCGACGGTGACGGTGCACGACAGCTGCTACCTGGGCCGCGGCAACGGCATCTACGACACGCCCCGTCAGGTCATCGAGGCGATCCCGGGCGCGAAGCTGGTGGAGATGCCGCGCTCGCGGGAGCGGGGGCTCTGCTGCGGGGCCGGCGGCGGCAATATGTGGCAGGAGGAGGTGGGCACCCGGGTGAATCACCTCCGTGCCGCCGAAGCAGCGAACACCGGAGCGAACATCGTGGCGACGGCCTGCCCGTTCTGCATCCAGATGTTCGAGGATGGCATTCCGGCGGTGCAGCCTGACGAGGAGAAGCGCACCATCCGGGCGTTCGACATCGCGGAACTGCTGGAGGTGAGCGTCCGGCCCATGGCCCGGACGCTGCGCGACGGCAACGTGGAGGTGCCGCCCGGCGTCGTCTGATCGAAGGGCGCACCGGTTCGGTAGGCGAGCGACGGCCCCGGGGAGCCCGGGGCCGTTCGCATATCTCGGCTCGCCGGCTTGGCAGCCGGGGCTATGGTTCGTAGCGGACGATGGCGAGCGAGCTATTCTGGCCGCCGAAGCCGAAGCTGTTCTTGAGCGCCGCGCGAACGGGTGCCTGGCGGGCGATATTCGGCACGTAGTCGAGGTCGCATTCGGGGTCGGGGTGGTGGAGGTTGATGGTGGGGTGGATCGTTCCGGTCTCGATGGTCTTGATGGTGGCGACGGTCTCCATCCCGCCGCTCGCGCCGAGGCCGTGGCCGATGAGCGATTTGGTGGCGCTGATGGCGAGCCGGTACGCTTCTTCTCCGAAGACGCGCTTGATGGCGCGGGTCTCGGCGGCGTCGCCGAGCGGGGTGCTGGTGGCGTGGGCGTTGATGTAGTCGATGTCGGAGGGGGCGAGGCCGGCATCGCGGAGCGCCTCGGCCATGGCACGCGCGGCCCCTTCGCCGTCGTCGGGCGGTGCGACGACGTGGAAGGCATCGTTGGTGCAGCCGAAACCGGCGATTTCGGCGTAGATGCGGGCGCCCCGCGCGCGGGCGTGGGCTTCGGATTCGAGGACGAGTGCGCCGGCGCCTTCGCACGGGACGAAGCCATCGCGGGTGGCGTCGAAGGGGCGGCTGGCTTCCTCCGGGGGCCCTTCGGAGCTGGTGAGGGCGCGCATGACGGAGAATCCGGCGAGGCCGAGCTCGGAGATGCCGGCTTCGCAACCGCCCGTGACGACGACTTCGGCGCGGCCGGCGCGGATGAGCATGGCGGCCTCGCCGATCGCCTGGGTTCCAGCCGCGCAGGCCGTGACGATGGTGCCGTTGTAGCCGCGCAGGCCGAACTGGAGTGCGACTTGGGCGGCCGCCATGTTGCCGAGGGATCGCGCCATGTAGAGCGGGTCGATCTTCATGCCGCCGCGTTCGAAGAGGGTGCGCGCTGCTTCTTGGATGTCGGGGTACCCGCCACCGCCATTGCCGATGAGGACGCCGACGCGGTCCCGGTCTTCGGCATCGAGCTCGAGCCGGGCATCGGCTATCGCCTGGGCCGCGGCGGCGACCATGAACTGGGTGAAGCGGGCCATGCGGCGAGAGGCTTTGCGTTCGATGTAGCGGGTCGGGTCCCAGTCTTTGACTTCGCCGGCGAACTTGCAGGGGTACCCGGTGGGGTCGACCATCGTCAGGTAGCCGATGCCCGAGCGGCCGGCGACGAGGTTCTCCCAGTATTCCTCGACGGTCTGGCCGGCCGGCGTGATGGCACCGAGACCGGTGACGACGACACGGGTTCGCGCGCGCAACGTTTCGTTCATGGTGCGTATGGTACAGCCCTTGCGCTCCTGGGCACGGGGTTGGGGGCGAACGTTCGTTGCTGGTGGAATGTTCGGGAACTCCCCGATATCGAAGCGGCGACCCCTTTACGTACGATGCCACCGCTCGCCGAGGTCGAACCCGTCGGGCTCGCCGGCGCGAAGCCGGCGTTGGAGTCGATGCATGGGGGAGAGTTCGCCAGCCAGTCCCGTCGGGCCGGGGGAACGGTTCGCCGATCCCGCCGGCCGGGATGGCTTCGGGGGGCTGGCCGCTGCGCTTTCCATGGAGGTTGCGCTCTGGCGCTTCGCCGAGATCGCCGCTCGGGCGGTCGGTGCGGACTGTGCGTACGTCGTGGTCGCGCGGCGGGGTCGGCGTGCCTTCTGGTGGCCGATAGAGGGCGAACGGTCGCCGGGACGCTGGCGATTGGATCACCGGGAAACCGATGCGCGTTTCAACGCTTTGCTGGAGTCGCGGGGGGCGGCTCTGGTGGCCGATACCTTGGCGCTGGGCGACCCGACCCCTGGCCAACGGGCCGCAATCGCCGCGGGCGTGCGGTCGACGGTGCGGGTACCGCTGGAGGACGAGCGGGGGCAGCTCCTCGGCTTCGTGCTCGCTGGCGCGGGCACCCCGGGGCGCTTCGCGCAGGGTGATCTCGAGCGTCTCCTGGCGACCGCTGCCCAGGCCCTGGAGGTGTTACGGCCGCGCCTTCTGATCGAGCGGCTGGATTTCGAGCGTAAGCTGCGCTCGGCCGAGGCGGACCTGCTGGCACAGGTGGCCTCGGCGGAGGACGAGGAGACGCTGCTGCGGCAGGTGGTGACGGGTATCCGGGCTGCGCTGGA
>NZ_DAOUBJ010000012.1:0-37033 GCF_034432735.1 Tepidiforma sp.
GATGAGCGATCCGATACGCATCGGCGGATTCTTTGCGAACTTCGATACGGAGGCGGTGATTCGGCAGCTGACTGCGGTGCGGATGCGGCAGGTGACCCTGCTGGAGCAGAAGGATGCGGACACGCAAGCGAAGAAGAGCGCGGTGGGTGCGGTGCAGAGCGCGATGAAGGCGTTCCTGGAGCGGGTGAAGGCGCTGGCGGAGGCGCGATCGGTGAGTGGGATGGTGGCGACGGCGAGTGGCACGGCGGTGGGTGTTTCGGCGCTGCCTGGGGCGCAGCCCGGGAGCTTCACGGTGAGCGTGAATCGGCTCGCGACGGCGACGCGGCTGGATGGTACGCCGATTTCGGCGGGCATCGATGCGACCAAAGCGATGAATCGTTCGAATTTCGGGACGGTGCCGACGAACGGGACGTTCACCATCGCGACGGCGGGAGGCGGGACGCGGGTGTTCACCATCGGGGCGGCGGCAGCGCAATCCTCGGTGGCGCTGGCTGGGGCGAATGTGGAGATGGCGGTGACGAGCGGGACGTTCACGGTCGGGACGACGGGCGGTGGGACGCAGCAGCTGACCATCGATGTTTCGACGCAGACGCTGGACGATGTGGTGAGCGCGATCAACGGCGCTGGCGTTGGGCTGACAGCGAGCATCGTGGCCGATGCGAACGGCCGCCTGAATCGGCTGCAGCTGACTTCGAGCAGCGGCGACGTGGTGCTTGGCGATCCTTCGGACAGCTCGAATTTTCTCTCGGCGATGCGGCTCATGGGTTCGGCGCCGGGGACGACGCGCACGGGCGAAGCGTTCACGCAGCAGATGTCGCTGAACGATGTCGTGGCGGAGATCAACGCGAGTGGCATCGGGGTGACGGCGAGCATTACGAACGACAGCTGGGGGCGTCCGAACATTTTGACGGTGACGTCGAGCCAGGGGGTGATTTCGTTCGGGAGCGGCGCGGACACGTCGAACTTTTTGGCGGCGACGGGGTTATTGACCTCGGCGCCGGGGACGACACGTTCGAGCGCCGGTCCCCTCGCCCGCCTGAGCGTTTCGGCGAAGCTGCAGGACGCGGGGCTGAACGGCGGGCCACCGAATGCGGGGGACCAGGCGATCGTGATCAACGGGGTGAGCATTGGCTACAACGCGGCGACCGACTCTTTGATGGACATCATCAATCGAATCAACGCGAGCCAGGCAGGGGTGACGGCGCGGTACGATTCGCTGACGGACAGCGTCCGGCTGCAGAACAAGGCGACGGGCACGTTGATGCTGACGGTGGAGGATGCGCCGGGGGGGAACCTTGCGGCGAAGCTGGGGCTGACGACGGGGACGCTGACGGCTGGAGAGAACGCGGAGTACAGCATCGATGGCGGGCCTGCCCAGCAGTCGGCCTCGAACGGGATTAGCTTTGGCGGGACGACGATAACGCTAAAGGAGGTGACGACCTCGCCGGTGACGGTGACGGTATCGCAGGATACGTCGGGGGCGGCGAACGCGGTGAAGGCGTTCGTGACGGAGTTCAACAATGTGATGAAGGCGATCGATGACGCGACCCGGGCCGACGGTTCGAAGACGAACAACAAGTCGGGGCCGCTGAGCGGGGATGCTTCGCTGCGCCAGCTGAAGTCGGACTTGCGGAGCATCGTGACGAGCCCGGGGACGAATTTGCAGGGCGGATTGGTAACGCTTTCGCAGATCGGGGTGACGTTCGGGGCGATCGGTTCGGCGGTCGGGACGACGAACACGCTGCAGTTCGACGAGGCGAAGTTCGCGGAGGCGGTTCGGACGAATCAGGCCGGGGTACAGGAGCTGCTGAGCCGGCTGAGTCTTTCGGCGACGTTGGAACCTGGGGGCACGGGGTCGATCACGGGCATCAGCGGAACATACGCGGGGCTGGAGCCTGGGCGCTGGGTGGTGACGGACGATGGGGCGGGCAACCTTTCGGCGGTGTTCACGCCGGCGAATGGCGGTCCGACGACGACGGTTTCGGGGACGATTGTTGCGAACGGGTCGAATTCGACGCTGATTCCGGGGTTGACGCTCACGGCGGGTCCGACGCTGCAGGCCGGCTCGCACACGATTACGGTCGGTGCGACGGCGGAGAGTGTGATCCAGCGGCTGAAGCGGTTCGCGGAGAACCAGGCGGCGATCGGGGGGACGCTGGAGAAGCGGAAGGCGACCTACGACAAAGTGAGCTCGGATATTGCGGAGCGGATTGCGACGCTCGAACAGCGGATCGAGGCGGAGATGGAACAGTTGCGACGGAAGTTCGCGCTGATGGAGCAGGCGCAGGCGCGGGCGCAGAGTGTGCTGGGCAATATCCAGCAGCTTGCGAACCAGATCGCTGCGATCGGTGGGAGCAAGAAGTAGGCGGCCGAGGCATTCAGGATGGCCTGAACGCGTCGACAACTGATACGAGACCGACAGGGAGGACAAGTCGATGACCAGGAATCCGTACGCGGCGTACCGCACGGTGGAGACGATGACGGCGGACCCGGTGACGCTGACGACGATGCTGTTCGATGGGGCGGTGAAGGCGCTGCGGAAAGCCCGCCTGCATTGGGAGAGCGGCAACCACCAGGGATTCAATGACGAGACGAATCGGGCCTATCTGATTGTCGGGGAGCTGCGGGCGACGCTGGACATGAGCCAGGGGGAGATTGCGGAGAATTTGGCGGCGATCTACGCCTACTGTTTGCGCCGCATCGTGGAGGGCTCGGTGGGCGATCTCTCGAAGCTGGAGGAGGCGGAGCGGCATGTCGCGCGGATCGGCGATGCCTGGAAAGCGGCGACGGCGCAGCTACGGGCACAGGCGGCGGGGACTGCGGCTGCGGGAAGCGAGGCGGCAGCTTGATGGGCGGGCGCCGCCCGATCGAGGAGGCGCTGGAGTTGGCGCGCGAGCGGCTGCGCCTGCTGGCGGATGTGGATGGGAGGGATTTCGCCGAGCGGCTGGAAGCGCTGGACGCTGGGCTACTGGCTGCGAGCCGGCGGGCGATGGCGGATGTGGGGCCGGGCGACGCGCAGCTCGTCGCTGAGCTGATGGCGGTCACAGTTGCGGCGGATGGGCTGATCGCGGGGGAGTTGGAGCGGACGGGGGCACGGATCCGGCGGCTTCGGGAGGGGCAGGCGGGCAGCGCTGCGTATCGGTCGTCGGTTGGCGGGTAACGTCGTTGTGAACGGTGCGCAAACGGACGATTGCGCACCGTAAAGTTCGAAGGTCGCAACGTTCTCGTCACTTGGCCGTCATCGAATGGTGCCTGACGCGCCACCGTCCGGCGATCAAGATGCGTGGGGTGGGTGCCGACACTCTGAGCAGCGCGAGAGTGCGCCGGAGGGAAGGATGACGGGCAAGCCGCGACGATTTGGCCAGCACGGGTCGACGCTCGTGGCGACGGCGATGGTGCTGGGTGCGGGGCTGATAGCGTGGTTCGGTGGGGCGCCTGGGGTGCCGAGCGCACCGGACGGCGGGCCGACGGCGACGCTTCCTGGGCGGGCGGCGGAGCGGCCTGTGGCAGCGTTCCGGACCGTCTCGAGTGGGGGCCTGCCGACGCGGCTCGTGATCCCTGCTGCGGGGATCGATGTGCCGGTGACGGAGGTGGGGGTGGTGGTGGAGGCCGGTGTGGCGCGCTGGGAGACGGCATGGCGTGCGGCGGGCCACCATGTGGACTCTGCGATGCCGGGCCAGCCGGGAAACATGGTGATCAGTGGGCATGTTTCGGTGGCGGACCCGCGCAATGTCGCTGTCTTCGCGACGCTGGATCGGGTGCGCGCGGGCGATGTGGTGGAGGTGTATGCTGGGGAGCGGGGTTATCGTTATGTCGTAGAAACGGTGGTGGTGGTCGACCCGGATGCGACGGAGGTTCTGCGTTCGGATGCGAGCGCGGTCGTTACGCTCATCACGTGTACGCGCGATTTGCGGCACCGCCTGGTGGTCACCGGGCGTCTGGTGGGCGAGATTTCGCCTGGGGCTCCGGCCTGAGGCGGGAACGGATGCGACGATGGGGGAGGCGATGCGCAAGGAAGAGAGGAGTTGTCGATGACGGGAGTTCGGAAGACGGGAAATGCGCGCGGGGTGAGCTTCGAATCGACTCCGTTGCGAGGGCCGCGGCCGGCGCCCGTGGCGGAGGCGGTCGATCGGGCGGGAATCACGGAGGATGCGCGTGAGCTGGCTCGTGCGCTGGAGGCGGTGCGGTCGGCGCCGGAGATGCGGGAGCTGCGGATCGAGGCGCTGCGCCGGGCGATCGCGAGCGGGGCGTATGCGCCGGATCCGCGTGAGATTGCGCGGCGGCTGATGGAGCGGGGCGGGTTGGTCTTCGACGATGACGAGGTGAGGCGTTAGGGGCGAGGCTTTCGACAGGGATTCGCGTGCGCAGGTTGCAGCGTGTTCCGCTGGCGAAGCGGGGGTTGTCCCGATGCGGGGCGGTGGATGGCGAGGCTAGCCTGGATTCGATGACGGCGGATGGGGATGCGTGGGTGGGCGCGAGGTGCGCGGAAGGCCACGAGGAGGAGCGAGGGACGGCAATGCCACGGGTTCTGGTTATCGATGGTGGGCTTCCGCCGGCGCTGGAGGGGCGGTCGCTCCTTGGGGAGGGGCTGGAGGCGTGGTTGACGGGGGATGCCGGGGGAGCGCTGGCGGCAGCGGACCGTGAGGTGTTCGACTTGCTCGTGCTGTGTGGGATGCCGGCGGAGGAGCAGGCGGCGGTGGCGGCGGGTTTCCATGCGCACCGGCGGTGGCGGTTGGTGCCGATTCTGTACGTGAGCGACCCGGCGATGCCTGGGCTGCTGATCCCGGGGACGTTTCGGCCGGAGATCGATGGGGTGGTGCGCGGGGAGCGAACGAGTTCGCAGGTGGTGCGGAAGATGCGGGAGCTGGCGCGCGATGGTGTGGCGGGGATGGAGGCGGTTGCCGCGGGCCCGTGGGAG
Source organism: Tepidiforma sp. (assembly GCF_034432735.1). Classification (GTDB taxonomy): domain Bacteria; phylum Chloroflexota; class Dehalococcoidia; order Tepidiformales; family Tepidiformaceae; genus Tepidiforma. The sequence goes on from NZ_DAOUBJ010000012.1 coordinate 4,919, forward strand.
CTGGACCCGGTTCGGCTGCGGCTCCACGCACCTGGGGGCGATATCGTGTTGACGGAGCGGGAGTGCGAGGTTCTTTCGTTTTTGCTGGCGCGGGCGAATCGGACGGTGACGGCGGCGGAGATTATCGAGCGCGGGTGGGGGCTGGAGGTGGACGAGCGTTCGTTGCAGATTTTGCGGCGGCATGTTTCGAATATTCGTCGGAAGTTGGCGGCGGCGGGCCAGCGGAGGGCGGTTCGCACGGTGCGGGGCACGGGGTATCGTTTCGAGGTGCGGGCGAGTTAGGAGCGGCCCCGGAAGGTGGGGTCGTTGGCGTCGATCCAACAATCGGCGAAGCGGTGTTGGTAGCCGTCGGTGGTGTCGAGTGGGTAGCCTTTGACGTAGGGCCAGGCGAGGGCGACGACGCGTTCGCTGACGAGGTTCGCTCCGGGATTGAGGGTGAGGAGGCGACGCTGGATTTCGAACCCGATTTCGCGGCGGGCGGTCTCGTCGAGTTCGAAGCGTTGTTTTTCGATGAGGGCGTCGAGGTCGGGGTCGCGGAGTGGGAAGCTGTTGCGTGTTCCGGTGCTGTGGAAGTAGGGGTAGACCCAGTCGTCGAGGTCGATCCAGCCGGTATCGGGGCCGGCGGCGAATGGTGCTTCGGCCGAGAGGAGGAGGCCGACGAGCTGGGCGAGGGGCATGGGGACGACCTGGATGTCGAGGTCGAGGGCGGCCTTGAGCTGGTCGCGGATGATGGAGCCGAGGCCGATGGCGGCTTCGGTGGTATCGACGACGAAGAGGGGGAGGGGTTTGTCGGGGAGGCTTTTTTCGGAGCGGAAGGCTTCGAGGGCGGCGCGGGCGTCGCGGAGGTCGGCTTCGCGGCCGCCGTCGCCGGGGCGGTAGCCGGGCACGACGGTGAGTTCGCTTTCGGGGAGTGTCCAGCGGGTGACGGGCCAGCTTATCCAAGGGCTGAGGCCACCGGATCCATCGAAGAATTTGCGCACCATTTCGCGGCGGTCGAGGGCCCACGTGATGGCGTTGCGGAAGCGTTGGTCGTTGTAGGGGTGGTTGACGAGGGAGTAGCGGACGCTGAAGAAGAGGGAGTGGCCGACGGTGTATTCGGTGAGCTGGGGCAGGGCCTCTCTGAGGTGATCGGCGAGGGTTCGGCTGACGAGCGCGACGTCGAGGGCGCGAGTTCGGAGGCCGCTTTCGACTTCGGCGGTGGTACGGGGTTGGACGAGTGAGATGCCTTCGAGGTAGGGGCGACGGTCGCCGCCGAACCAGGCGGGGTTGCGGCGGACGCTGGCGAAGCGCTGGTCGTTCCATTCGACCCAGAGGAATGGGCCGCTTCCGACCTGGCGTTCGAGGGTGATGTCTTGGCCGTTGGGGGCGAGTTCTGGGGCGACGATGAAGGAGGCGACGTCGGCGAAGAGGTGGTGTGCGGCGGCGATGGGCTGTTTGAGCCGGACGGTGATGGTCTGGGGGGAGGTGACTTCGAGGGCATCGATGACGGACCACTGCGGGGCGCGGACGAAGGTGGTGTCGCCGCTGAGCTGGCGCTCGATGCTGAAGCGGACGTCATCGGCGGTGACGGGGCGGCCGTCGAGGGGTGGGTGGTCGTGCCAGCGGGCTTGGGGGTCGATGCGGAAGACGAGGGTGAGGGGGTCGGGGCGTTCTGGGAGGGATTGTGCGAGGTCGGCGGAGATGGTGCCGCGTGCCTGGTCTTGGTAGGCGAGGAGGCGGCTGAACACCATGGCCTGTTGGCCGATGAGGGGACCGGCCTGCGTTTTGTGGGGATCGACGAAGGCGTCGCGCTCGACGAATCCGGTATGGCGGAGGGTGTGGCCGTGGCGGCTGGAGATGGTGGTTGGGGAAGGGGACGGGACTCGGGTGGGCTGGGCTGGGGTGGGGGATTGGCCGAAGGGTGTGGGCTGGCCGCCGCCGCGGGAGCAGGCCGCGCCGAGGGCGACGGCGCCGAGCATCGCTCCGCCGGCGCCAAGGAGGCGGCGGCGGGAAATGCGGGTTCGGGGCGGCGGTTTGGAATCCATGCGCTGTTCCATACTATGGTGAGGCGGCGCTACGGACCGGCAAAGGATGGTTCAGACCAGCCGGGGCGCCGGGGATTTCGCTGGAGGGCCAGGAGCACGAGCATGGAGCAGAGGTTGAGCGCGGAGGGGATTCGGGAAGCGCTGGCGAAGCTGCCGGGTTGGGCGGCGGAGGGGGACGTTGCGTTGACGAGGACGTTCCGGTTGGCGGACCACATCGAGGCGATGGGCTTGGTGGTGCGGGTGGCGACGGTGGCGGAGGTGTTGAACCACCACCCGGAGGTTGCGTGGGTGTACAACCGGGTGACGTTCCGGCTGAGCTCGCACGATGCGGGTGGGGTGACGGAACGGGATCTTGAGCTGGCGCGGCGAATCGACGGGCTCGCTGCCTCGGCGCGGGTGTAGGAACGGGCTGCCGAAGTCGGCAGCCCGTTGGAGCTGGGTGGCTGGGCCGACGCGCTAGAGGACGCCGAGTGCTTTGCGGGCGCGCGTGACGATCTGTTTTTCTTCTTCTGTGAGCTCGGACCAGTCTTTCACGACTTCTTCTTTGAGCGGGAAGATGTGGATGGCGTCCCAACCGCAGACGTCTTCGCAGAGGCGACAGCCGGTGCATTTTTTTTCGTCGACGGTGGATACGCCGAAGAAGTCGTCGATGCGGTCGGTGTGTTGGAGGCTGAGGGCATCGAAGGGGCAGATGTTGATGCAGAGCTCGCAGCCGGAGCCGATGCATTTTTCTTCGATGACGACGGCGCGGGGCCACTGGTCTTTTTTGTAGGAGCGGCAGACGTTGCCGTAGGTATCGAGGATGGCTTCGGGCGGGCAGACGACGCCGCAGGCGCCGCAGTCGATGCAGAGGGTGGGATCGATGACGTGGAGCTGGTTGCGCTCGCCGGTGATGGCGTTCGTCGGGCACCGCTTGGTGCAGGCGGTGCAGCCGATGCAGGTTTCGACGATGGAGTAGGGCACGAATGGTTCCCCTGCTGCGGGTGTGGGCTTTCAGGATATCACGAGTGGCAGGGCGGGGGCGCGGCGCGTCCGGTCAGGGCCGGGGGAGGGTGGCGAGGAATTCGGCGACGGCTGCGTTGAAGGCGGGCGGGTTGTCGATGTTGGCGGCGTGGCCGGCGGCGGGGACGATGACTTTCCGGGCACCGGGGATTTTGGTGGCCATGTAGTCGGTGGCACCGAGGAAGGGTTCGTCGTGTTCGCCGACGAGGACGAGGGTGGGGACGCGGATGGTTTGGAGGGATTCGATGACGCGGGAGTCGAACTGGGCGAGCATGCCGCGGGCGGCGTGGGCGAGCCCTTTGGCGGACCGATGCTGTGCGATGCGGACTTCGGCGCCGGGGCCGAGGGCTTGGAGGCCGTGCGTTTCGAAGGCGCGGGCGCGGGCTTCGGCGGTGCGGTTCCAGGCTTCGCGGCCCGCGGGATTGCGGTAGCCGGGGCCGGTATCGAAGAGCATGAGGGCGCGGACGCGGGCGGGATGGGCGAGGTGGAAGGCGAGGGACATGTAGCCGCCGAGGGAGAGGCCGCCGATGACGGCGCTCTGGACGCCGAGGGAATCGAGGATGGCGGCCATGTCGGCGACGGTGTGGGCTTCGGAGTAGGCGGCTGGGTCGTCGGGGCTATCGGACTGGCCGTGGCCACGCATGTCCCAGGTGATGATCTGGTAGCGGTCGGCGAGGGCTTGGACTTGGCCGTGCCACATTTGGGAGGTTGCGCTGTAGCCGTGGCTGAGGAGGACGGGTGGGCCGCTGCCGGCGGATTCGTAGTAGATGCGGACGCCGGCGCGGTCGATGAAGGGCATGGTGGTTCCTTTTGTGGGTGTGGGGCGGATTGTACGCCTGGGGAGGGGTTGGCGTTCAAAGGGGTCCGCGGGAGGCGAGTTCGCGGCCGAGGATCGTTTCGGGTGTGCCGTCGAAGGGGAAGCGGCGGCGGCGGATGCGGCGGAGGGCGTGGAGGATGCCGCACCAGGCGGCGCGGCGGACTTCGGGTGGGTAGGCCATGGTACGGGCGCGCTGTTCGAAGATCTCGCGGTCGCGGATGTGGTGGGTGCCTTCGGGGAGGAGGACGACGTCGAGGTCGAGGTCGACGAAGTCGATGGTGCGGCCGGAGATGGTTGCGGGGAGGGCGGCGTCGCACTTGGCTTCGATGAAGTGTCCGAGGGCGTCGAAGCAATGGAGGACGGTGAGGGGTTCGCGCAACCCGATGGTGTGGATGCCGTAGCCGGGTGCTGATGCGGGGTCGGGTGGGTCTTTGGGGTGGTGTTGGCTGTCGTGGAGGACGATGAGCCAGTCGTCGTGGGCATCGACGAGGTCGCCGGGCCAGGTGCTGCGGACCGAGCGGTCGTACTTGCGCTTTCGGACGAGGACGGGATTGGGCATGAGTCAAGGGTCTACGCGGGGGTGACGCTTGAGGGTGGCTGTTTCGGAGGGTTCGAGGTGGGTAGCGATGGCTTCTTTGAGTTCGGCGATTTCGGGGTACCGGCCGGCCTCGCGCCGGGAGAAGATTTGTTTTCCTTGGACTTCGACGATGAAATCGCCGCCACCGCCAGGGACGAGCCGCAGGTCGGCGAGGTATTCGCCGAAGGTGTGGAGGATTTCGTGGGCGGTCCAGAGTGCGCGGGGGAGGAAGTTGCAGCGGCGGCAATAGGTGATCGATACGGTGAGTCGGGTCGGCACGGCCTTTTGCTCCGCGGTTATTTTCGTTTGTTGCCCCAGGTTTCCCAGTAGGTGACGTCCTCGACGGGCTTGCGAAAGCCGGCGCCGAATTTGCCGCGCGGCCAGCCGACGGGGATGAGGGCGGCGGTTTCGACGGTTTCGGGGATGCCGAGGAGCTTGCGGACGTCGTCTTGGCGGATGCGATGAAGGGTGGTGAGGGCGGTTCCGAGGCCGAGGGCGCGAGCGGCGAGCATGAGGTTTTGGACGGCCGGGTAGATGCTGGAGCCTGCGGTGATGTCGGGGCGCTGGCCAGGGTCGATGAGGACGCAGGCGAGGATGAGGACGGGGACTTCGTGGAGGTGGTCGGCGAGGTATTGCGCGGAGCGCATGACGCGCTCGTTGCTGGCGGCTTCGTCTGGGGGGAGGTCGGGGCGGTTGCCGTAGCCGCTTTGGACGAGGCGGTCCCAGCCTTCTTTGTACCACTGTTGGAGCTGCTGTTTCTTGGCCGGGTCGGTGATGACGAGCCAGCGCCAGTTCTGTCGGTTTCCGCCGCTCGGGGCGCGGGTGGCGGCCCAGAGGATTTTGTGGATGTATTCCTCGGGCACGGGGTCGGGCTTCAGGCGGCGCATGGCGCGTTGGGTGCCGATGACTTGGAAGATGTCGGATTCGACGACGGGCAGTTCGGACATGGGGATTCTCCGGCGGCTTTGGTGGCCCTCATCGTACAGGTCCGGCGGGGATGCGCGAGGCGGCTATAATCCGCGAGCGATGACGGAGCTGCCGCTGGCGGGGATTCGGGTCTGCGATCTGACGTGGGTGATCGCGGGGCCGACGGCGACGCGGGTTCTGGCGGATTTCGGGGCGGAAGTGATTCGGGTGGAGCACGGGCAGGCGGTGGACCCGATTCGGTTGGGCCGGCCGATCGCGGGCGAGAAGCCGACGCTGAACAATTCGGGGTTTTTCAATTATTTCAACCGGAACAAGCGGAGTGTGCTCTTGAATGTGCGCCATCCGCTGGGGATGGAGGTGTTGCACCGCCTGATTCGGGTGAGCGATGTGGTGATCGAGAACTTTTCGAGCGGTGTGCTGGAATCGTGGGGGCTGGACTACGAGGCGCAACGGGCGATCAATCCGGGCGTGATCTACTGTTCGATTTCGGGATTCGGGCATACGGGGCGGGACCGGCACTTCACGACGTGGGGGCCGACAGCTCAGGCGCTGAGCGGCTTGACGCTGATGTCGGGGCTGCCCGGGAAGCCGCCCGCGGGGTGGGGGTTTTCGTACCTCGACCATACGGCGGGCTACTACGCTGCGATGGCGGTGATGATGGCGCTTCACCATCGGAATGTGACGGGCGAGGGACAGGCGATCGACATTGCGCAGGTGGAGACGGGGATGGTGCTGACTGGGCCGGCGGTGCTGGATTTCGAGGTGAATGGGAGGAGCTGGCTGCGCGAGGGGATGCCGCCGGGGAACCGCTCGTGGGAGCCTCGAATTGCCCCTCACAATACGTACCGGTGCGCCGGCGACGACCGATGGGTGGCGCTGGCGGTGCGGAACGATGCGGAATGGGAGGCGCTGCGGCGGGCGATGGGCGAACCGGGTTGGGCGGGGGATGCGCGCTTTGCGACGAACGCTGGGCGGCTCGAGCACGAGGCGGAGATCGATGCGGGTATCGAAGCCTGGACGCGGGAGCGCGATGCGTACGCGGTGATGGCGACGCTGCAAGCGGCTGGGGTGCCGGCGGGGGTGTGCCAGACGGCGGGCGACCGGGTGGAGCGGGACGAGCAACTTCGGGCGCGGGGTTGGTGGACGCGGATGCCGCACCCGGAGCTCGGCGATTCGGGTTTCGATAGCGTGGCGCCGCGATTGAGCCATACTCCTGGGGCGAACCGGTCGGCCTCGCCGCTGATGGGTGAGCATACTTTCGAGGTGATGACGGGCGTGCTGGGTATGAGGCCGGAGGAGTATGCGGAGCTCGAGGGGCTGGGGGTGTTCATGTGAGGGGGGCGCTCTCCGGGCTCCGGGTGGTGGAGCGGTGCGGGACGATGGGCCAGTACGCGGGGAAGCTTTTGGGTGATATGGGTGCGGATGTGGTGAAGGTGGAGCCGCCAGGGGGTTCGGAGGCGCGTGGGGTGGGGCCGTTCGTGGACGACGTGCCGGGGCCGAATCGGTCGCTGGGCTTTTGGTACTTCAACACGAACAAGCGGTCGGTCGTGCTGGACTTGGGGGAAGCGGGCGGGCGGGAGGCGTGGATGGCGCTGGTGGGGGCCGCGGACATCGTGATCGAGGACGGGCGGCCAGGGGAGCTGTCCAATTTGGGGCTGGGGTACGAGGAGGCGGCGGCTCGGAATCCAGGGCTGATCTGGTGCGCGATCACGCCCTTCGGCCAGGATGGCCCTTGGGCGCGGTTCGAGGCGACCGACCTGGTTTCGTTGGCGCTCGGTGGGGCGATGATGATGAATGGCTATGACGCGGAGGACGCGGAGGGTGCGCCGCCGATCCGGGGGCACGGCGACCAGGGGTGGCTGACTGGCTGCCACTACGCGGTCCAGGGCATTCTGGCGGCGTTGCTCTGGCGCGACCGTACGGGGGAGGGGCAGTTCGTCGACTGTTCTGTGCACGAGGCGATCAGCAGCACGACGGAGGTTGCGCTGCCGTACTGGTTCACGAAGCGGGTCGATGTTATCCGGCAAACGGGGCGGCATGCGGCGGCGGCGCCGACGGAGCGTTGGCTCTACCGTGCTGCGGACGGGCGATGGACGTTGATTTTCGGGGTGGGGCGGGACAATGCGAGCTGGAAGCAGATCAAGGAGTGGTTCCAGGGGGAGGGGTTCGGGAGGCAGTTCGATGAACCGCGGTTCGACGAACCGCTGAATCGGCAAGTGGGTCGGGGAAGTCCGGAGGCAGCGGAGATCGCGATGGAGCTCGAACGGTTCATTGCGGCGCATGGGGCGGAGGAGGTGTATCGGGGCGGGCAAGAACGAAGGCAGGCGTGGGGGGTGGTGCGTAGTCCGGAGGAGAATCTTGCGGATCCGCACTGGAGCGACCGCGGGTTTTGGGTGGCGGTCGAGGGGGAGGGGCGGGAGGGGAGTCCGGTGCGGATGCCGGGTGCTCCGTATCGGTTCGGGGCGACGCCGTGGGCTCTGCGCCGGCCAGCGCCGAAGCTGGGCGAACACACGGCCGAGGTACTGAAGGAGTGGCTCGGCCGCGAAATGTAAGCTTCACGCCGCGATAACGGGAGGTTCATGGCGGTGGCCGAGGCTGTACGCATCGGGAGCTTCCCGAGGCAGCCGCCCCCCTGTCCCCTCCAGGCGCGCTGCGCAGCGAGAGGCCCGGCTTACGGTGCGGCCGGGCCTCTCTTTTTGCCAGGGCTTCGCGGGAAGTTCCGTGAAGAATTTGTGGCAGGGCCTGACAACGGGGCAGCGAGGCGATACGGTGGTGCGTATTCGGCGGCACGCTGCCAGGGGCCTGCGGCGGTAGGGCCGCGGGTCGGGCTGGAGGCCAACGTGAGGAGGTGCGACGTGGTCGACGATGGTGGGGTTTCGCCCCGCGTTTCGCTCTACGAGGTGCTGCGCGCGCGTCACGTTCCGCTGCGCCAGGTGGTAGCGCTGGGGCTGGATGTGGAGGACCTGGGGGCGCCCGTGGGGGCGGCGGCGCGGCGGGCGGGCATGAGCCCCGACCGTTTGGCGAGCACGCTTGGGGCGATCCCGAGCGTTTCGGCGGTACGGCCGGGGGTGTTTTCGGGCTGAGGGCCGGGATCAGGGGATTTTGACGACCTGTCCGATTTGGAGGAGGCAGTCGTTCGTCAGGCTGTTGACGCGGATGAGGTCGGCGATGGAGACGCCGTAGCTGGCGGCGATGTCGGCGCAGGTGTCGCCGGCTCTGACGGTGTAGGTCTTTCCGGAGGAGCTGGAGGTGCCGCCGGACGAGGCTGGGGCGGTCGGTGTTGGGCGGACGGTGGGATTGGAGGTGAGGCCGCCGCTTGGCCCTGCTGGCGTTGGGGTCGGTGCGGGGATGGTGAGGGTGTCGCCTGCTCTGAGGTTATCGCAGGCGGTGGGGTTGGCTTTGACGAGGGCTTCGAGGGCGATGCCTTCGGCGGCGGCGATGCCGGAGCAGGTATCGCCTGGTTTGACGGTGTAGGTTTTGCGGGCGGCGGGGGTGCTGCCGGCGGCGGGGGTGATGGCGGCTGGTGTTCCACCCTCGAGGATGACCTGGTTGCCCTGGAAGCGGTAGAGGACGGGGTTCTGCATTGGGGTGGCGGTGGGGACGAGCGCTGGGTCGGTGACGCGCTTGCCGGAGGCGGGCTCGGGTGTGGAGCCGCCGCAAGCGATGGTGGCGAGGGCGGCGAGGCCAGCTGCCGCGGCGAGGGCGGTGAGCAGCGCTGCGCGAACGTTTACCGCTTTGGTGGGCATGGGAGTCATGCTCGTTCCATGGTTATGGCTCAGTCAAGCTGCGCGAGGAGGTCGCGGACGAGGAGGTAAGCAGCGTCGCCGATGGCGTCGAGGGTTGCTGGGTCGATGGCGGCGGCGGTGTCCTGGGGGGAGTGAATGGTGGAGAAGTCGCCGGAGGTGAAGAAGACGACTTCGACGCCGGCCTCGGCGAAGCTCATGTGGTCGCTGCCGGTGTTGGGGGGGAGGGTGGAGGCTACAGAAGGGATGCCGTTGGCGGTGGCGAGGTCGATGGCGCGGCGGGCTGCTGGGGTATCGCCGATGACCTCGACGCGGGTGCCGATGCCGGTGACATCGAGGTTGACCATGTAGCGGGGGAGGGTGCCGGCGGTGCGGAGTCGTTCGACGAGGGCTTTGCTGCCGTGGAGGCCCGATTCTTCGGCGCCGAAGAGGGCGAAGCAGAGACCGGGTACGGGGCCTTGGAGGGCGAAGGTGCGAGCGAGTTCGAGGACGTTCGCGGTGCCGCTGGCGTTATCGTTGGCGCCTGGTGCGCCGGGGACGGTGTCGAAGTGGCCGCCGACGATGATGCGGCAGTTGGGTTGGCCGGGGGCGTGGGCGATGACGTTGTAGGCGGTGGTGGGGCCGACGGTTGGGGGAGCGGCGATGGCGAGGGTGGCGCCGGCGCGAGCGGCGGCGAGGATGGCCTGGCCGTCTTCTCGGGCGATGGCGACGACGGGGAAGGCGGCTTCGAGGGTGAGGTTGCCGGAGAAGGGCCCTGGCTGGTTGTTGACGACGATGAGGCCGATGGCGCCGGCGGCGGCGGCGTTGCGGTATTTGGCGGCGAAGGTGAGGGACCCCCGCTCGGCGACGGCGATGCGGCCGGCGAGGTCGCGGCCGGCGATGCCTGCATCGTCGGCGAGGCCGATGTGGACGGCGGGTGCCTCGACGGTTCCTCCGGGGCTGCCGGCCATGGTGAGGGCTTCGACGGGGGTGCCGCCGACGCGGACTTCACCGACGCGGAAGGGGTCGTTTTCGAAGGTGAAGGGTATGCGCTCGACTTGGTAGCCGTAGGCGGCCAATGTTCGTTCGAGGTATTCGACGGCTCGGAGCTCGGCGGGTGTGCCGGCGACGCGGGGGGCAGCGGCGAGTGCTTGGACGTGGGCGAGCGCGAGGTTGGCGTGGTGGCCTTCGGGGCCGGTGGCGCGGCCGCTCGGGGCGGTGGTGCGGGGCTCTGCGGGGGCGGATGGTGTGGTGCTGGGCGTGGCGGCGGGGACGATCGTCGGGGAGGCTGCGGGAGGGGTCGGGCCGGAGGGGCTGGGGTCGGGGTCGACGCGGTCGTTGCATGCGACGATGAGGGCTGCGGCCAGGAGTGGGGCGGCGACCGGGGCGAGGCGCATGCGACGAGGGTACGTTGGGGAGGGGTAAAGTGCGCGGAAGTTCAGCGGCGGCGGAAGGGGTTGCGGAAGCGGTTGCGGTTTTCGGGCTCGTATTCGATGTAGCGGTCGCGCCAATAGACGCGTTTGGGGCCGCCGCCGATGCTGCCGACGGGGCGTTTGCGGAAAGAAAGGAGGAAGGCGGCGATGAAGATGACGACGCCGGCGAAGGAGACCCAAATGAGGGGGTCCCAGAGCATGGCGAGGAAGAGTCCGGCGATCATGACGGCGGCGCCGGTGAGGAGCAGGGATGCGGGATTGATCTCGGGGAGGCTGAGGCGTGGAAGACGGCGGCGCTTGCGTTGCTGCCGACGGCGCTGTTCGAGGGAGATGGGCTCGCGCCCATCTTCGGGGAGCTGGGTTTCGAGCTTGGCGAGCAGTTCTTCGATTTCGCGCTCGATGCGGTCGGCCATGACTTCTCCACGGTAGGATATTCGGGCCGGCGCGTCGATGGGGGGCTGGTCAGGGCGGGTTACCGTTGCCGCTGAGGATGGCGTGAGCGAGGGGAAGGATGAGTTCGACCCAGCGCCGATACATTGTGGCGGAGGGATGGAGGCCATCGGCGGCGAGGAGGTCGGGGTCGGTGGCGGCCTGGCGCGAGAGGGGGGTGATGTCGACCCAGGCGGCGCCTGCCTCTTGGGCGGCTGCGCGGTTGGCGGCAGCGAAGGCTTGGATGGCGGTGGAGATGGCGGGGCGGTCGCGGTCGCTGGCGAAGGGCGTGACGCTCCAGTCGGGGATGGAGAGGACGAGGACGCGGCGGGGTTCGCCGCCGGCGAGGGCGATTGCGCGATGGAGGAGGTGGCGGATGCGCTGGCGGTAGGTGTGGTCGCAGGGGAGGCCGCGGTATTGGTCGTTGACTCCGATGAGGAGGGTGACGAGGTCGAACGGTCCGTCCAGGGGGGTGGTGTCGATGGCGGCGGCGAGTTCGGCGGTGGTCCAGCCGGTGGCGGCGACGATGACGGGGTCGGCGACGGGGATGCCGCGGGCGCGAAGGCGTTGGACGAGCTGGACGGGCCAGCTATCGGCGGGTGAGACGGCTTCGCCGATGGTGTAGGAATCGCCGAGGGCGAGGAAACGAATCGGCATGGTGGTGTTTGGGGCGGCCGGCTGGGGGGCGCGACTGGTAGGATGGCGCACTCGGGGCGGACTTTCCAGCGGACGGTTGGCCGGGGGGCGGGTGGCAGGCGCTGGTGGGGCTGGCGTTCCGGGGGCGGCTGGGAGGGGGCTCTACCGGGGGCGCTGGGGCGCCCGGGGTTGGCGGGCTAGAGTTCGGCTTTGACGCGTTCGGCGAGGGCGCGGGTGAAGCCGACGGTAGCGGCGATCTCGTCGACGTCGGCTTCGCGGATGGCTTTGACGCTGCCGAATTTTTTGAGGAGGGCTTTTTTGCGTTTGGGGCCGATGCCGGGGATGGTGTCGAGGGCGCTCTGGAGGGTGGATTTGTTGCGGACCTGGCGGTGGAAGGTGATGGCGAATCGGTGGGCTTCGTCGCGGATGCGTTGGACGAGGAAGAGGGCCTCGGAGCCGCGCGGGAGGACGATGGGTTCGTCGTCGTCGGGGACGAAGATTTCTTCGTGGCGTTTGGCGAGTGCGACGGCGGGGATGTGGTGGACGCCGAGTTCGTGCATGACTTCCCGGGCGGCGGAGAGCTGGCCTCTTCCGCCATCGACGATGAGGAGGTCGGGCAGGTCCCAGGCTTCGGTTTCGGGGGCGGGGGCTTCGTCTTGCTCGGTTGGGGGGGCGGGACGTGCGTGGCGGCCGAAGCGGCGACGGAGGACTTCTTGCATGGTGGCGAAGTCGTTGGCGCCCTGGACGGTCTTGACGCGGAAGCGGCGGTACTGGTTGGGTGCGGGCTTGCCGTCGATGAAGACGACCATGCTGGAGACGGGGCTGGTGCCTTGGATGTTGGAGTTGTCGTAGCACTCGATGCGGCGGGGGATGGTGGGGAGGGAGAGCTCTTCGCGGAGCTGCTCGAGGGCTTGTTCGGTTTTGTTGGAATCGGCGAGCCAGCGGATGCGGGCGAGGGCGAGGGCTTCGCGGGCGTTTTCGGCGGCGAGATCGACGAGGCGGCGTTTTTCTCCGCGGGCGGGGATGCGGATTTCGACGCGGCCACCTCGTTTTTGGGTGAGGAGGGCTTCGATGGTGTCGCGGTCGTCGGGCTGAAGGGGAACTGCGACGAGTTTGGGGGTGTACTGGGCGCCTTCGTAGTACTGGAGGAGGAAGTTGGCGAGGATGGTGCTATCGGGTTCGTCGCGGACGCCTGCGAGCATGAAGCTATCGCGGCCGATCATTTGGGTCCCGCGGATGAAGAAGACTTGGACGCAGGCGTCGTCGCCGTCGCGGGCGAGGCCGAAGATGTCGGCGTCTTCGTTGCGGGTGGTGGCGACGTGTTGGCGCTCGACGGTGCGCTCGATGGCGCGGAGCTGGTCGCGGAGCTGGGCGGCGCGTTCGAATTCGAGGTGCTCGGCGGCTTCGTCCATTTGGCGGCGGAGGCGGTGGAGGACGTCGTCGGCGCGGCCTTCGAGGAAGAGGATGACTTGTTGGATGACTTCGTCGTACTCCTCTTTGGTGCAGTAGGCGGTGCAGGGTGCGATGCAGCGTTTGATGTAGTAGTCGAGGCAGGGGCGAGGGTCGCGGCCGGTGATTTCTTTGGTGCAGGAGCGCCAGGGGAAGAGTTTTTTGGTGAGGTCGAGGGTGGCTCTGACGGAGCCGGCGCTGGCGTAGGGGCCGAAGTAACGTGCGCCGTCGTTTTCGATGCGCCGGGTGATGGAGACGCGTGGCCAGGGGTTTTGGAGGTCGATTTTGAGGTAGGGGTACCGTTTGTCGTCTTTGAGGCGGATGTTGAAGAAGGGCTGGTGGCGTTTGATGAGGGCGGCTTCGAGGAGGAGGGCTTCGCCTGGGTTGGTGACGACGATGTATTCGAAGTCTTCGATTTGTTCGCGGAGGGCGCGGGTTTTGGGTTCGAGGCCGTGGGGGGAGCCGAAGTAGGAGCGTACGCGGTCGCGGAGCTTGGCGGCTTTGCCGACGTAGATGACTTGGCCGGCAGCGTTGCGCATGATGTAGACGCCGGGGCGGGCGGGGAGGGCGGCGAGCTGTTTGCGCAGTTTTTCGGAGATGGTGGAGGAGGGCACGGTTTTAGTGTAGCGATGGTTGGTTGGGCTGGAGGATGGCGATGGGTGGGCGGTGAGGGGTTGGGTGACGTCACTTGTTGGCGGCGAGGGCGGCGGTGACTTGGTCGTCGGTGGTGTGGGGGAAGGTGCGGTACCAGAGTCCGACGGCGTAGAAGGGGTCGGGGGTGCGGAGGGCGAGGCATTCGAGACCGGGGTAGCGGGTGGCGAGTTCTTGGCAGGCGCCTGGTGGTGCGACGGGCACGGCGACGATGATGCGGCTGGCCCCGAGGGTTTGTGTGGCTTCGATGGCGGCGCGCATGGAGGCGCCGGTGGCGAGGCCGTCGTCGACGAGGATGACGGGGCGGTTGCGGAGGTCGAGGGGTGGCCTGCCGGCGCGGTAGGCGGCTTCGCGACGTTCGAGTTCGGCGGTCTCGGTGCGGGCGACGCGGTCGATGGTTTCTTGGGTGAGGGCGAGTTCGGCGACGACTTCGGGGTTGAGTACGCGGATGCCGCGAGCGATGGCGCCGAAGGCGAGTTCGGGCTGGTCGGGGACGCCGAGTTTGCGGACGACGATGACGTCGAGGGGGAGGGCGAGGATGCGCGCGACTTCGGCGGCGACGATGACGCCGCCGCGGGCGAGGCCGAGGACGATGGCGTTGGGCGGGGCGCCGGCGCGCCGGAGGGCTTCTGCGAGGAGGCGGCCGGCTTCTCGCCGGTCAGCGAATCGTTCGGCCACGGGGGGAGTTTGGTGCAGGGGGGCGGGCGCGTCGAGGGTCGATGGGTGGTTTGGGGGTGGGCCGGTTAGTCGGCGAGGACGCCGTTGGCGGCGAGTTTTTCGCGGAGGGCGTCGAGGCTGGGGATGGGTTTGCCGTCGAGGGAGTCGATGGCGTCGATGACGTCGTCGGAGTAGTCGCCGGTGAAGGCGAGTTCGAGGAGGTCGGAGCGGTCGGGCTGGAGGCCTTGTTCGAAGAGGGGGCCGGCGAGGCGGACGATGTCGTTCCAGGATGCTGTGGGCACGGGTGTTCTCCGGTTGGGGGCCGTGTGGCGGGCCACGCGGTCGTGTTTTTGGGGGTTGAGGTTAGCGGTTGCCGAAGGCGTCGCCCTGGGGTGGGCGGTCGTAGTCGATGTAGGGTGGCCAGAGGGATTCGAGTTCTTTGCGGATCGGGTCGCCTTCGGGGAGGTAGCGCTGGAATTGGGGTTCGACGTCGCGGCGGACCCAGCCTTTGCCGATGGTGTCTTTGCGGATTTTGTCTTGGAGGAGCATGAGGCCGGTGAGGAGGGATTCTGGCCTGGGCGGGCAGCCGGGGACGTAGACGTCGACGGGGAGCAAGGTGTTGACGCCTGGGGTGACGCTGTAGGCGTAGGCGAAGGGGCCGCCCATGATGGCGCATCCGCCCATGGCGAGGGCCCATTTGGGCTCGGGCATTTGGAGCCAGATGCGGCGGACGGCGGGGGCCATTTTCCAGGTGACGGTGCCGGGGACGATGAGGAGGTCGGCCTGGCGGGGCGATGCGCGGAAGATTTCGGCGCCGAAGCGTGCGATGTCGTACCGCGGGGTGGCGGTGGCGATCATTTCCATGGCGCAGCAGGCGAGGCCGAACATGCAGGGCCAGAGCGAGGAGCTGCGCGCCCAGTTGAGGATTTGGTCGACGCTGGTGACGAGGATGTTTTGCTGGACTTCCTGCTCGACGTCGCTTTCGGTGCGAAGGGGCAGGGGTTGGTAGACCTTGTTGGGCTGTGCCATCGCTCGTGCAGTCTATCACAATGCCGGGGCGGTCGTGTGTGGGCGACGCGCCGGGGCGTCAGCGACGAACGTAGCCCTGCCCGTCGTTGATGGGTTCGTCGATGAAGATGTCGCCGTTGCGGATTTTGATGTTGTAGCCGCAGTCCGGGTTGGTGCAGACCCAGGCTTTGAAGTGGATGGGCGCACCTTGGCTGCCGAAGTCGGAGAAGGGGACGAGGTCCCCATAGTCACATTTGCGGCATTTTGGAAATTGATACATCCCGTACCTCCCCCGAGTCGGAGATACTATTGCACGCCTGACGGAATGGGCAAGTGGGGGTCAGGTGCGGGTGACGCGGCGGAGGAATTGGCGTGCGCGTTCGGTGGCGGGGTTGGTGAAGAAGCGTTGGGGCGGGGCTTCTTCCTGGACGACGCCTTCGTCGATGAAGACGATGCGATCGGCGGCTTCGGCGGCGAAGCTCATTTCGTGGGTGACGGCGATCATGGTCATGCCGGCGGCGGCGAGGTCGCGCATGACGGCGAGGACTTCGCCGACGAGCTCGGGGTCGAGGGCGCTGGTGGCTTCGTCGAAGAGCATGAGGCGGGGCTGCATGGCGAGGGCGCGGGCGATGGCGACGCGCTGCTGTTGGCCGCCGGAGAGCTGGGCGGGGTAGGCGTCGAGCTTGGAGGCGAGGCCGACGCGCTGGAGCATGGCGATGGCGCGTTCGCGGGCTTGTTCCCGTGGGAGGTGGAGGACGTGGACGGGGGCTTCCATGACGTTGCCGAGGGCGGTGAGGTGGGGGAAGAGGTTGAAGCGTTGGAAGACCATGCCGATGCGGGCACGGATTTGTGCGATTTCGCGTTCGGGGGCCTCGACGAGGCGGCCGTGGCGCTGGCGGTAGCCGATGGGTCGGCCTTCGAAGAGGATGGTGCCGGCGTCGATGCGTTCGAGGTGGTTGATGCAGCGGAGGAGGGTGGATTTGCCGGAACCGGATGGGCCGAGGATGGCGACGACTTCGCCTTCGGTGACGGTGAGGTCGATGCCGCGGAGGACTTCGTGGCGGCCGAATCGTTTGCGGACGTTTTGGAGGAGGAGCAGGGGGCTGGTGGGGGATGGGTCAGTCATGGGGGCCGAAGGCGAGCCAGCGCCGGGGGGCGGAGGCGCTGTAGCTGGCGGGCCCGTAGCGGTGCTCGAGCCACGCTTGGAAGACGGAGCCGAGGGTGGTGAGGACGAGGTACCACCCGCTGGCGATGATGAGCCATTCGAAGTAGCGGAGGGTGGAGGAGTATTGGAGTTTGGCGACGAGGAAGAGTTCGCTGACGGAGATGAGGGAGACGAGGGAGGAGTTTTTGAGCATGGCGATGAATTCGTTTCCGGTCGGAGGGATGATGACGCGGAGGGCCTGGGGGAGGATGATGCGGCGCATGGCGAGGCGGTAGGTCATGCCGAGGGAGCGGGCGGCTTCGAGCTGGCCGGGGTCGACGGATTGGATGCCGGCGCGGACGATTTCGGTCATGTAGGCGCCTTCGTTGATGGCGAGGGCGAGGATGCCGGTCTGGAAGGGGGAGAGCTGGCCATTCCAGGGGAGCCAGGAGGGCCACACTTGGGGGAGGGCGAAGTACCAGAAGACGATTTGGACGAGGAGGGGTGTGCCGCGGAAGAACCAGATGTAGGCGAGGGCGAGGGCACGGACGGGCGCGGCTTTTGCGACGCGGGCGAGGGCGAAGAGGGTGCCGAGGAGGATGCCGAGGGCCATGCCGATGGCCGAGAGCTGGAGTGTCATCCAGACGCCGCGGAGGACGATTTCGGAGAAGAAGTTGGCTCCGATATAGGTCCAGCTGACGGCCAGGGGGAGCATGGGGTTGGGGCGGGGCGTTCAGTTGAGGGCGCCGGCTTCGAGGCCCCAGTAGCGGAGGATGGCGGTGTATTTGCCTTTTTCGCGCATGGCGCGGAGGGCGGCTTCGAGGCCCTGGCGGACTTCGGCGTCGTCTTTGCGGACGGCGATGCCGTAGGGGCCGGTGTTGTACTGTTCGCCGACGACTTGGGTGCCGGCGACTTGGCTGGCGCCGTAGGCGGCGACGGGGTAGTCCATGAGGGCGGCGTCGGCGCGGCCGGAGGCGACGGCCTGGATGGTGTCGGTGTTCTGTTCGAAGGTGGTGACTTGGATTTTCTGGCTGCACTTGGCGTTTTGTTCTTCGGCTTCGTCGATTTGGACGGTGCCGACCTGGATGGCGACTTTTTTGCCGCAGAGGTCGGCGAGGGTCTGGATTTTTTCGGGGTTGCCTTTTTTGACGAGGATGCCGGAGCCGGCGACGAGGTATTCGACGAAGTCGACTTGTTGTTTGCGCTCGTCGGTGACGCTCATGGAGGACATGATGACGTCGGCTTTTTTGCTGGTGAGTGCGGGGATGATGGCGTCGAAGGAGGTGTTCTGGACTTCGAGGGTGACGCCCCAGGCTTCGGCGATGCAGCGGGCGAGGTCGATATCGGCGCCGATGGCTTCGTTGGTGCCTTCTTTGACGAATTCCATGGGGGCGTAGCTGAGGTCGCTGGCGACGATGAATTTTCCGGCGGACTTGATGCGTGCGGGGGCGGCGACGCCGAGGTCGGTGCAGGAGACGTTGGCGCGGACGAGGTCGGTGCGGGAGCCGGTGTCGCCGTTGTCGTCGCCGCCGCAGGCTGCGATGAGTATCGGGAGGATTGCGAGGGTGGCGAGGGCGAGATGGAGGTTGGTTCGACGGAGCACGGGGCACCCCCGGGAATGGAATGTGGGGAACTATGGCACGAAATTGGTGGTTGGGGAAGGCGGGCTGGGGTGGGGGGTTGGTGGTTGGGTGGGGTCGGTTGGTACCATTCGGGCTTTGGGATTTGGGTTTTTGGGAGGGTTTCGATGCCGTCGACGGCGATCACGGTTCGGGTACCTGCGACGAGCGCGAATTTGGGCGCGGGGTTCGATTGTCTGGGCCTGGCGCTGGATATGTTCGCCTCGGTGACGGTGATCTTCAGTGAGGCGGAGCAACCGCCGCCGGAGGATGTGGGGGAGAAGATGGTGGTCTCTGCTGTTCGGCATGCGTACCAGCGGTTGGGGAAGCCGATGCCCGGGGTGCGGGCGGTGTATCAGGTGGCGATCCCGCTGGGCCGCGGGTTGGGGGCGAGCGCGGTGGCGCGGGTGGCGGGTTTGCTGGCGGTGAACGAGTTCGAGCGGAAGGTGTTCGACGAGCAGGCGTTGCTGGATTTGGCGAGCGAGCTGGAGGGGCACGGGGACAATGCCTGTCCGGCGCTTTTCGGTGGGCTGCAGGTGTGTGTGTTGGGTGCCGATGGGCACTTTGTGCGGGCGCCTTCGCGTTTTCCGGCGGAGGCGCAGATTGCGCTCTTGATTCCGGATCATTCGATGCCGACGAAGGAGGCGCGCAAGGCGCTCCCGGAGAGCTATTCGAAGGCGGACACGGTGCACAATATTGGGCGTGCGGCGCTGTTCGTGGCGGCGATGGCTTCGGGACGCTTGGAGCTACTGGCGGAGGCGACGGACGATCGGGTGCACCAGCGGCAGCGTGCGGCGCTCTTCCCGCCGTTGTTCGATATTTTTGCGGCGGCGCGGAAGGCGGGTGCGTATGCGGCGTGGTTGAGCGGTGCTGGGAGTTCGGTGGCGGCGATCTGCGGGGAGGGCCCGGCGCGTTCGGTTGCGAATGCGATGCTGGCGACGGCGCGGGCGGCGGGGTACGAGGGGCGGGCGCTGGTGACGCGGATCGCGCGGGAGGGGGCGACGGTTTCGCGGGTGGAGCTGGTGGAGGGGTGATGGGCGTTCGGTTCGCTGAGCCTGGGGATCTGGACACGATTATCGAGCTGGTGCGTGCGCTTGCGGAGTACGAGCGCGAGCCGGATTCGGTGCGGCTGGAGCGGGAGGCGTTCGCGGGGTATCTGTTCGGGGAGCGTCGGTATGCGGAGGTGCTGTTGGCGGAGGACGATGGGGAGGTGGTGGGGTTCGCGCTGTTTTTCTCCAGTTTCAGTACGTGGGAGGGGAGGCCGGGAATCTATCTGGAGGATTTGTTCGTGCGGCCGGCGGCGCGGGGCAGGGGGCATGGGCGGGCGCTGCTGGGGCGTCTGGCGGCGCTGGCGATGGAGCGGGGCTGTGCACGGGTGGAGTGGGCGGTGTTGGATTGGAACGAGCCGGCGATCGGGTTCTACCGAGCGCTGGGGGCGGTGCCGCTGGAGGAGTGGACGACGTTCCGTTTGAGCGGGGCAGCGTTGGGGGAGCTGGCGCGTAAGGGGCGTGAGGGGCGGAATTCGGGGAAAATCCTGAGTGACGGGTAGGGCGGATGTTGGTTTGGTGTCGGGGCGCGGTGGTATAGTGGCGGACGGTGCCGGCGGGGTCCTGGCAGTTCGGCTGCCGGGGGCACTCTGACGCTTCCCCGTGACCAACTCTGTGAGCTGGAGGACGGTCGCCCTTGACCGAGCCACTCCAGGTTGGCCAGTTCGCGATCGTGGATCACGAACCGGTCGACCGGGGGCCGAATGCCGGGGTATTCCACGGCCGCGGCCCCGCCGACGACCGCGTGGAGCTGTATATCGTGGCCGAGGGCACGACGCCCGCGGGTGAGGCTTTCGCGGGCCACGTTGTCTCGGCGATGGTGCAGGCGCTGGCGGGGCTCGATATGAGCCTGACGGGGACGGTGCGGCGGCTGTTCGCGGAGGCGGAGCGGCTGACGGCGGAATGGAACCGGAAGAGTATTGCGCAACACCGGGTGGCGTTGGGCATCAGCTGTTTGGCGCGGCGTGGTGGCCAGGCGGTGCTGGCGCAGGCAGGCCCGGCGGTGGCGCTTGTGTATCACGGGGGAGTGGCGGCGATGCTGCGGCCGGAGCCGCCGTTCGATCAGCCGCTGGGGAGCGGGAAGGGGCCAGGGCCGTTGTTGCGGCGGCTTTCGCTGGAGGAGGGCGACCGGATTTTGCTGTTCTCGACGCCGGCGCTGGGGGTGGTGGAGGAGGAAGTTTTGCGGGGGATTGCGGGGCTTCCGGTGGAACGGATTCTGCCCGATCTGTATCACCGGGTTCAGCAGCTGCGGCACGAGACGGTGGTGTTGGTGGCGGTGCCGGCGCGGAGTGGGCGGCGGGAGGCTGCGGCGGAGCGGGAGGAAGCGCAGGGCGAGGCGGCGGTGATCGATGCGACGGGTGGCGATCCGGCGGGGGCGAGCGAGCGCCGGCAGTATCAGCCGAGCCTGTTCGTGGAGGACGAGCTGCAGGCGACGGTCTTGGAGGCTCGGAGGGAATTGGCTCGGACGGCGCCGCGGGTGCTGGCGATCCGGGCGCCGGTGGCGCAGCTGGAGGAGGAGCCGGTCGAGGAGCCGCTGGCGGCGGCGGTGGGGGAGCGGCGCGCGCGGCTGGCGCGGATGGTGGAGGAGGGGAGGAATCGGGCGTATGCGGCTTCGGCGGTATACGGTGCGGAGCGGCTGAGCCCGGCGCCGGGGGGTGCTTCGGGTTCGACGGGGGGGCTCCCGCCGGCGATACCACGCCGGAGCTTGCGTTCGGAGAGTTTTACGCGGGGGCTTGCGCCGGCGGGTGGGCCGAAGCCAACGCCGACGCCCGAGGTGGCCGACCTTCCGCTGGTGGACGAGCTTGCGGCAGAGCGGCGCGGACGCCCGGCGGCCGGGCTTCCCCCGGCGGCCTCGGTGGCGCGGGAGGCCGGGCTGGCGCCGGGGTCGGGGACGCTGGTTCGGGTGCGCTCGTCGATGGGTGGTCGTTGGCGGGGCTCGGGGACTTTGGACCGGCCGCGGCTCGGCGCTTATGCGTTGCCGCCGACGTGGGCGGTGATCACGGCGGGGCTGGCGGTGTTGCTCTTGCTGGTGGGGTTGATGACGGTGCCGTCGATGATCGAGGGTGACCGGGGGGCGGAGTACGGGAATCTTTTGGACCAGGCGGCGCAGAAGTTGGCGATTGCGCGGGTGGTGGAGGATCCGGGACAACGACGGACGGCGCTCGTCGAAGCGCAGGCACTGCTTTTGAAGGCACGGGAGATCGAGTCGGCGGACCCGCAGGCCGAGACGCTGTTCAACGAGGTGGCTGGCGCGCTGAACGAGATGGACCGGGTGGTGCAACCGGCGGGGGTGGAGACGGTCGCTGCGTTGGACCGATTCGGGGCCCGTCCGATCGCGCCGTCGCGGATGGTGGCGGGGCCCGGGCATGTGTACATCCTCGACGCGGCGACGCCGCAGGTGATCGAGGTGGCGGTGGGGGACGGTTCGGCGCTTGTGGTCTACGGGGAGGACGAGGCGGCTGGGAAGGGGCGGCCGATTGCGGTGGCTTGGCTGGAGGCGAGCGATCGCGGGGGTGGTGGGCTGCTGGTGATGGACCACGCGAACCGGCTGTGGGCTTGGGAGAATGGGGCGCTTTCGGCGCTGGCGTTCAATGCGCCGTCGGGGCTGACGGTGACGGATATGGCGGTGGCCGGGCGGGATCTTTTTGTGCTGGATGCGCCCCATCGGACGGTG
Source organism: Tepidiforma sp. (assembly GCF_034432735.1). Classification (GTDB taxonomy): domain Bacteria; phylum Chloroflexota; class Dehalococcoidia; order Tepidiformales; family Tepidiformaceae; genus Tepidiforma. The sequence continues at coordinate 26,734 of NZ_DAOUBJ010000012.1, forward strand.
TACCGGTGGGTGCAGGAGCGGGACGGTTTTCCGAACCCACCGACGAAGGTGCTCGAGACGGAGGAGCTGGAGCGGGCTCGGAGGCTGTTCGTGGACGGCGAGATTTTGACGGCGGATGCGGATGGCTCGCTTCACCGGTACATCGGTGGGGGTGTTGCGCTGACGCTTTCGCAGGCGGGGATCGACCGGAAGCTGGTAGCGCCGGAGACGCCGCAGGCGATGTCGGCGACGGAGATCGCGGTGTTGGACCCGGCGAATAGCCGCGTGGTGGTGTTCCGGCGGGATGGTGCATTCGAGCGGCAGTATCGCCACCCGGCTTTCGAGGGGGTGCGGGCGTTGGTGGTGCGGGGCGACGAGGCGTACGTTTTCGCCGGGTCGATGCTTCGGCGGGTGGTTTGGTAGGGCCAGGCGGGGAAGGTGGCCGTTGCCGATCGGCAGATGACGCCGCAATTCGCGCATGGCATACTAACTTTGCAGTGGAGCAGACCGGTTTCACCGGAATGGCAGAATTGGAAGATTCGCCGGATCTCGGGCGGAAGGTTTTGGCGCAGGGGATGCGGCGGTGGGTGTACGTGGGACTTGGAGGACTGCTGGTGGGCGTGGGGGTGTTGGGTATCTTTCTCCCGCTGCTACCTTCGACGGTGTTCTTTTTGGGGGCGGCGGGCCTCTTCGGGAGGAGCTCGCCGGGTGCATATCGCTGGTTGACGACGAATCGTTGGTTCGGCCGGCACCTGCGTGATTACAAGGAGCAGCGTGGGGCGACGCTCGGCGCGAAGGCATGGTCGATCGCGACGTTGTGGGTGGGTATCGGTGTGAGCGAGTACTTTATCGATATCCCATGGGTGCAGCTGCTGCTGGTGGCGATCGGGGCAGCGGTGACGCTGCACGTGATGACGCTTCGCACGATTCGGAACTGACTGCCGGGCTTCGGGGCGGCTAGGCGGTGGGGGCGCCTTCCCGGGCGGCGCGCTGGAAGTCGGCGAGGAGCAGGTCCATATCTTCTTGGGGGATTTCGTGGAGGTTGCCCTGGTAGGCGAGGGTCCAGTTGGCGCGGGGCCAGCGCTGGGTCCAGCGGAAGCGGTCGTGGTAGGGTTCGGCATCGAGCCAGTGTTCTTCGGGGAGGACGATGACGGGTTCGATGGCTGCGCGGTAGGGGTAAAGCTCTTCGGGTTTTTTGGTGCTCTGCCAGATGCGGGTGTGTTCTTCGACGACGGGGCTGGTGACGCGGCAGATGGCGGCGAACTGCTTTTTGCCGGAGATGTAGAAGGCGAGGAGGTCGCCTGGCTGGATGCTGTTCGCCATGTTGCGTCGGGTGCTCTTGAATCCGTGGCGGGTGAAGCCGAGTGCGCGGGTGGTGTCGTAGATTTCGGGTGAGCCAACGACGATCCAGTTGCGGGGCATTCATGCCTCCGGGGTGAGGATGGGCAGGGGCGGCTGCCAGCTTCCAGTGTATCCGCGGACGAGGACGTCGGGTGGGAGGGGTTCGATCTCGACGTTATCGAGGTGGACGATGGGGAAGGGGTGTTGGGGCGGGACGAGGGGGAGGCCGACGCTCCCGAGCAGGCGGGGGGTGACGTAGGCGTGGAGTTCATCGACGAGGTCGGCGTCGAAGAAGGAGGCATGGACGGTGGGCCCGCCTTCGACGATGAGGGACTGGATGTTGCGCTGGCCGAGGGTTTGGAGCAGTTGTCGGAGTTCGAGGCGGCCTTCCGTGCGCTCGAGTTCGAGGAGGGTGATGCCGCGCTGGAGGAGGGCCTGGCGCCATGTGGGAGGGGAGCCGGGGGCGGTGGCGACGATGACGGGTGCGGTTGGTTGGAAGACGCGCGCGGCGGGGTCGGTGCGGCCGCGGGCGTCGAGGACGATGCGGACAGGCTGGCGGGGGGCGGGCTGGCCGTTGGGGCGGGCGGTGAGTGCTGGGTCGTCGGCGAGGACGGTGCCGCTGCCGACGAGGATGGCATCGACGGAGGCCCGGTCGCGGTGGGCGCGAGCGATGGCGGCTTCTCCGGTGAGCCAGGTGATGCCGGCAGCGGGGGCACCGACGGCTCCGTCGAGGCTGACGGCGACTTTGGCGATGACGTAGGGGATTCCGAGTTGGCGCCATTTGAGGTAGGGGCGAAGGAGGTTGGTGACGGCCTCTGCGCCGTCGCCGATTTCGACGTCGATGCCGGCATTTCGGAGGCGCTGGACGCCTTTGCCGCCGACGTGTGGGTCAAGGAGGGCGATGACGACGCGACGGACGCCGGCGGCGATGATGGTTTCGGTGCAGGGGGGCGTGCGTTTGCCGGGGAAGGGGACGCAGGGTTCGAGGGTGCAGTAGAGGGTGGTGCCGCGGGCGTCGGTCCGAGCGAGGGCGTTGGCTTCGGCGTGCGGGCCGCCGTAGGGGGCGGTGGCTCCCTGGGCGATGATGCGTCCGTCGCGGACGAGGACGGCGCCGACCCAGGGGTTGGGCGAGGTGGTGCCGCGGACCGAGGCTGCGAGGTCGATGGCGGCCTGCATGAATGGCGAGGGGGCGCTCATGGGGGAAGGGTACCGGAGGGGAGGCGGACGTGCGTGGCGGGGCGCTCATGGGCGCCCCGCCACCTGCCCGGCGGTAGCCATGCCCCGCCGCCGGAGCCTCAGTTGGGCCGGAGGAACCAGCTTCCGGCGATGGTGGCGAAGCGGCTCGGCTGTTCGAGGTTGGCGAGGTCGCCGGCATCGAGGATGGTTTTCGCTTCGCTTCGGGGGATGTGGTTCTTCCAGATGGGGATGTAGGCGGGGGGTACGATGCGGTCGCCGGAGGCGCCGACGAGGATGGTTGGGGCTTGGATGCGGGGGAGGCGCTTGATGACGCCGGTATCGGGGATGGGCCAGAGGAATTTGGCGGCGGCTTTGAGGTCTTTCATTTCTTGGAGGTAGTTCTCGAGGGGGTCGACGGTGCCGTCGCGGAGGATGAGGTTTTCGCGGCGGGCTGGAGATGGTCGAACGGCCCTGGCCGGCGGGTCGAATGGCTATTCTTGGGGGGAGACTTCGTAGGTGCAGACGGGGTCGCCGGCGAGGCGGTGTTCGGTGCGCTGGACGTGGGTGCCGGGGAGGATGGCTTGGAGGACGGCGCACTCGGCCTCGCAGACTTCGGGCACTTCGCGGGCGAGCTGGAGGAGGGGGCAGTGGCGGAGGACGATGCGGGCAGGGCCGCCATCGGCGATTTCGAGGCGAGGGAGGTAGCCGTAGCGCTCGGCGAGCTCGAGCACGGCGGGGAGGCGGGAGTCGTGTGCGGCGGCGGCGATGTAGTGTTCGGCGAGCTCGACTTGCTGGTCGACGACGCGGGAGAGGATGCGGTCGAGGAGTTGGGGGGACTCGCGGCGGATGGCGGAGACGAGCGCGAGGGAGATATCGGCGTACTGTTGCGGGAAGAGGCTTTCGCCGCGGGGAGTGAGGCGGAAGACGTGGCGGGGACGCCCGGGGCCTTCGCGTACTTTGGTGAAGGTGACGATGCCTTGGGCTTCGAGGGAGAGGAGGTGTTGGCGGACGGCGCCGGGGGACAGGTAGGTTTCGCGGGCGAGCTGGTCGGTCGTGGCTTCGCCGAGGGCTTTGATGGCCATGACGAGTGCCTGGCGGGTGGGGCTCAGGTACTCGAGGCTGCCGCCGTGTGGCGTTTCGCTCCCCAACACGGGGGCAACGATACCTTCAGGCTGCAGATAGCGCGAACGCGAAAGGTTCGTCAGCGCGTTTTCGAATTGATTTAGCGGAAACTCTGCAAGAGGTAGGTGCAAGCTGGTGAACCGTCTGCCCGGGAGCGGAGGCGTTCGACGTGGCCGCCGGGGACGGCGATTTGGAGGACACGGGCTTCGATGGCGCAGACTTCGGCGTGGTCGCGGGCGACGTCGTAGAAGGGGCAGTGGCGGAGGGTGAGCTGCCACTTGCTGCCGGGGAGTGTTTCGAGGAGGGGGTAGTAGCCGAGCTGTTCGAGGGCGCGGAGGAGCTGTTCGATGCGGCCTGATGGTGTCGGTGCGTCGAATGCCTCGGAGGCTTGCTGGAGGCGTGTTTGGAGGAGGGTGTGAAGGAGGGGACGTCGGATGGCGGGGTCGCGCTCGGCGGCTTCGAGGAGCCAGTGGGCGATTCGGGCGGAGCCTTGGGGGAAGAGCGATTCGGCGCGGGGGGTGAGGGCGTAGCGGTTTCGCGGGCGTCCGGGGCCTTCGGGCCGACGGCTGATGGCGACGAGGCCGTGGCGAGCGAGGCCGGCGAGGTGGGCGCGGACGGCGGGTATGGAGAGGTAGGCGACGCGGGAGAGGGCTTCGGCGTCGGCCTCGCCGAGCTGTTTGAGGCCGAGGAGCAGGAGCCGGCGGGCGGGTGGGAGGAGCTCGAGTTGGGGGGTGAGTGTTTCGGCCATCGAATGAATCGATTGGAGGGTAGGGCGAAAGTGGGGGTTGGCGGAGGGCCGAATGGCCCTTCGGGTGGGGGCCGGCCGTCGCGATCGATGAGCGGTCCGGCCGGCCCCGGATGGGGAAATCAGGCGGCCAAAGCGCTTCGTCGATCGGTGAAGCGTTGGCCGCGGGAGTTGTGGGCGAGATTGCCGAAGCGGGCGATGAATTCTGCGAGTTCGGCGGTGGAGCCGGCGAGTGATTGGACTTCTCGGGCGATCTCGGAGACCTGGGCGGCGATTTCTTGGACGCTCGCGGAGACTTGTTCGCTGGCGGCGGCGGATTGCTGGGCGATGGCGGAGGCGTCGGTGACGGCGGCGCGGACTTTTTCGGCGGCAGCGGTCATTTCGGCTGCGCGTTCGGAGGAGTCGCGGGCGAGACTGGCAACGCGTTCGATGACGGTGCCGAGCGTTTCGACGCTGGTTTCGACGCTGGCGGCGGCGCCGCTGATGCGTTCGATTTCTTCGCGAACGGCTGCGGCGGTCTGGACGATGCGGCCAAGGGCTGCGCCGGCGTGTTCGGCGCGGGCAGCGCCTTCTTCGACGTTGGCGATCGAGGCCTCCATGGCGCGGACAGCGCGTTGTGTGCCGTTCTGGACGCCTGCGATGAGTCCGGCGATCTCTTTGGTCGCGACGGCCGTCCGTTCGGCGAGGGAGCGGACGTTTTCGGCGACAACGGCGAAGCCGCGACCTTGTTCACCGGCTCGGGCGGCTTCGATGGCGGCGTTGAGTGCGAGGAGGTTGGTTTGGGCGGCGATGTCGTCGATGACTTGGACGATGGCGCCGATTTGGGAGCCTTGGCGACCGAGGTCTTCGACTTGCTCGGCGGTTTGGCGGACGGTTTCGCGGATGGCCGTCATGGCTTCGACGGTTTGTTGGACGGCTTCGGTGCCTTCGCGCGCCTCGGCGATGGAGGCATCGCCACGCTCGGCGGCGGCGGCGGCGGCTTTGCTGGCCCGGTCGAGGGCGGCGCGAACGGCTTCGCTCGCCCTGACTGCGTCCTCGAGGGCCGACGACTGCTGGGCGGCTGCCCTCGCAACAGAGGTGCTCGCTACGGCGAGCGCATCGATTTCCTGGTTGAGGGCTGACATGGTGGAGGTCTGCGAGGCTGCGCCGCGGGCGACATCGGAGACGGCGTTGGCGATTTCTCGGGCGGCGGTATCGACCTGGGTGATGTTCTGGCCGAGGTTTTGGAGTGGCTCGCCGAGCGTCTCGTGGATGTCGACGAGCTTTTCGAGGACGCCTTCGCTGATGAAGGTTTCGACCGCGAGCGAGGCATCGAGGACGAAGGCCTTCATAAGGGCCGTGGCGGTCTCGGCAAGGGCCTGGCCTTTGAGCTTGCGGGCGAGGAGCGGGAAGAGCAGCTCCGCGTAGGTGCCGTAGTTTCCGACGTTCCAACGAGGTTCGATGAACAGCCTGGCGTGAGTGGCCCCGACGCGGAGGCGATGTTCGAAGTAGTCCTCGTCGAAGCGGGCGTCGAGCAGGCGCAGCAGGTAGTCGAGCTGCGCTGCTTCGAGGCGTGCGCGGTCGGAGCCGGCCCTTCGCACCTTTTCCTGCCACTCGGGAAAGGCGGAGGCATGGTCGTAGAAGCGCTGCACGATCTCTTGCGCATGCGGCCGGAGGAAGGTGGCGGCGTGGCGGATAGCGGTGGCTTCCCGGTCGGCGATGCCGACCCAACGGAGGCGGAGGGCCTGGTCGGCACGGTCGATGTCGAGCCGGTCGGTGAGTCGCTGATTCATGCGGACGGGTTCTCCTCTGGCGGGCTGATGTGCCGAGACGGGAATTCGCCCGGCCGAATCAATCCATCACGGAAGGGGAGGGCCTGGGCATGAGGAGGAACCCCGATTTGGGTGTTCTTGGGATTGATCGATGGGCAATTGGAGTTTTTGGGTTTTTGCTATTACCGAAGAAGATTTTCGAAGAACGGCGTGGTCAGGGAATTCCCTGATATGCGGGCGAGTGACGGCACTGCACGCTCGCCGGCGATGGACGGTGATGCCATGCCGCACTACATCCACGTGGGCGACGCTGCGCAGTCCTGGTTGGAGGCGACGGTGGCTGGGGCGCCGGACGGTGTGCTGTTGATCGACCGGGTCGGGTGCATCGTTCGCATGAACGCTGCGGCGGAGCGGATCTTCGGGTTGCCGTCGAGGGATGCCGTCGGGCGCAGCGTCCAGGAGTTCGTACCGCTGCGGTTCCGGGAGCGGCACGCTGAGCAGATGGAGTCGTTCGTCACGACGGCGGTGGGGCCGCGGGGGATGCAGGAGCGGCAGCCGATTCCCGCACTGCGAGCGAATGGCGAGGAGTTCATGGCGGAGGTTGCGCTCATTCCGGTGACGTTGGAGGGGATGCCCTGCACCGTCTGCATCGTGAGGGACGTGACGGCACGGTTGGAGATGGAGGCGGCGCTCATACGAGCGGAGAAGCTGGAGAGCCTCCGGGTACTCTCGGCTGGGCTGGCCCATGATTTCAACAACATCCTGGCTGCGGTGGTAGGCAACGCTGAGTTTGCGCTTCTGTTGGTGGAGGAAGATTCGCCCGTGCACCTTGCGCTCCACGACATTCGGGAGGCGGGGCGACGGGCGGCGGAGATAGTGCAGCAGATGATCCGCTTCGCCGGGAAGGGAGCGCCGGCTCCGGAGCGCTTGGAGCTCTCGGGCATTGTCGGTGAGACGCTTCAGCTCCTGCGGGGATCGGTGGGGGCGCGGGTCCGAACGGTGACGGATTTCGCCACCGAACCGGTGTTCGTGGTCGCGGACGCGGTTTCGATTCGGCAAGTGGTGATGAACTTGGTGGTGAATGCGGCGGAAGCGATGGCGGGCCAGGGCGGACAGCTCACGGTCCGGACGGGGCGTCGGCTCCTGGACAAGCGCGCGATTCGGGCCTGCCAGCGCGCGACGTGTCGTGGGTGTGGGGCGGCAGCACCGGGGATGTACGCGTTACTCGAAGTGGTGGATACGGGGGTGGGGATGGACGCGGCGACGCGGGAGCGCATTTTCGACCCGTTTTTCAGCACGAAGTTCACGGGGCGGGGGCTGGGGCTTGCGGCGGTGGCGGGTATCGTTTCGGCGCACGGGGGCATGATCCACGTTGCGAGCCGGCCGGGGCGGGGGACGTGGTTCCGGGTGTTTCTTCCGCTGGCCGATTGAGCGCGGGGGTGGGCATGCGGACGCACGGATGTTCTGATATCGTGCGGGGGTGGTGCGGTTCGTCCACAGTTCTGATTGGCAGCTGGGGATGACCCGGCACTTTCTCGGGACGGAGGCCCAGGCCCGCTTCGGGGCGGCCCGGATCGAGGCGGTCGAGACATTGGGGCGGCTGGCCCGGGAGGAAGGGGCGGCGTTCGTGGTGGTGGCTGGGGACGTGTTCGAGACGAACCTGGTGCCGAACGATGTGGTGGTGCGGGCGCTGGATGCGATGGGCGAGGCGGGCGTGCCTTTCTACTTGCTACCCGGGAACCACGATCCGCTGGCGCCCGGCTCGGTGTACGAGTCGGAGCGGTTTTTGCGGCGGAAGCCGGGCAATGTCCACGTGCTGGGCGCGGAGCCGGTGGAGGTGGCGGAGGGGGCATGGTTGGCCGGTGTCCCGTGGCGGAGCAAGCAGGCACCTGGGGCCGCGGCCGTGGAGGAGGTGCTGCGGGCGCTCGGGGCGTGTGCGGGTCTTCGGATTCTGGCGTTGCACGGTCAGGTGGAACGGGGGCCGGACTCGGTAGTGACGGTGGAGCGGGCCTGGGTGGAACGGGCTCTCGGGGAGTACGGGGTGGGGTACGTGGCGTTGGGCGACCGGCATTCGGTGACGGACATCGGTTGCGGGGGGAGGGCGTGGTATTCGGGGTCGCCGGAGCCAACGGATTATGACGAACTGAATCCGGGGAAGGCGCTGGTGGTGGAGCTGGAGTCGGGTGGGTGCCGAGTTCGGGAGGTGGGTGTGGGCCGTTGGCGGTTCGTGGAGCGGGCAGTGGAGATTCACCGCGAGGAGGAGTTGGACGCGGTGGTGGCGGAGCTCGAGCGGTTGCCGGAGCGGAGGCGGACGATCCTGCGCCTCCGGGTGGGAGGCACGGGCGGGCCGGAACTGGTCGCGGCGATCGAGGCGGCGATGGCGGAGCTCGCTCAGTCGTTCGCGGCGGTGGAGCCGTGGGAACGGTACCGTTCCTTCATCGTGCGGGCGGAAGGCGAGGGGTGGGAGTCGCTCGGGCTGACGGGGTTCGCGAGGGAAGCGGCGCGCGAGCTCGATGGCTTGACGGCGGGCGATGGTGAGGATGCGCGCGCCGCGAGCGATGCGCTGACGCTGCTCTATCGGCTGGTTCGGGGGGCGACGTGAGGTACCACCGGGTGACGGTGCGCAATTTCCGGGGGGTGAGCGAGGCGACGGTTGCGTTTCCGGAGGGTCGCCTGTTGGTGATCGAGGGGCCGAACGAGGCGGGGAAGAGCAGTATCGTCGAGGCGATCGGGTTGCTCTTCGACTATCCGGCGGAGTCGACGGCGGAGGAGGTGCGGCGGGTGCGTCCGGCGGGGCGGGACGCGGATCCGGAGGTGGAGCTGGAGTTCACGACGGGGGGCTCGTGGTGCCGGTACCGCAAGGTTTTCGGGCGGCGGGGAACGACGGAGCTGGAGGTGCGGGGAAGCCAGTCACGGAGGTTGGCGGGCCGAGAGGCGCACGACGAGGCGAAGCGGCTTTTGCGGGAGACGACCGACGAGGCGCTGATGCGGGCGCTACGGGTTTTGCAGGGTGAAAGCCTGGCGCCGCCGGACGGGCTGGACGGGAGCGCGGCTTTGCAACGGGCGCTCGATGTCGGCGCGGCGGACGTGACGGGGGAGAACCTGTTCGAACGGGCGCGGCGCGAGTGTCTTCGGTATTACACGGAGAGGGCGTGGCGGGAGACCGGAGAGCTCCGCGAGGCGCGCGACATGAAGCGAGACGCGAAGGAGCGGGTGGAGCACTTGAAAGCGCGGCTCGCGAACGTGGAGCAGCTCGCCCGTCGGGTGATGGAGCTCGAGCCGCAAGCGGCGGCGCTGCGCGAGGAGTTAGCCGTGTTGCGGGGCCGGCGCGTGGAGCTGGAGGCTCAGCGGGTGAAACGGCAGGAAGCGTTGCAGGTGGCGGCCTTGGCACGGAAGAAGGTGGAGGCGGCGCGTGAGCGGCAGCGGAGGTTGGAGGAGGCGGTCGAACGGCGGGCCACAGCGAAGCGCAAGACGGACGACCTCGAGGCAGAGCTCACGAAGACCGAGGCAGCGCTGGAGACGCGGAGCCGGGAAGCACTGGGGGCGATGGAGCGGGCGAACGCGGCCCGGCAACGGGCGAACGCGGCGCACGCCGAGGCAGAGCGACTGGACCGCGACGCGTTGTTGGCGGAGCAGGACTACAGCCACCTGCAGGAGGAATTGCAGCTGCAGCAGATGGTCGAACGGCTGCGGCGGTTGGACGAGGCCGAGCAGCGGGGCGCGGACGCGCGAGCGTTCCTCGACAGGTGCCGGATCGGCCCGGACCAGCTGGCAGAGGTAGAGACGGCGGAGGCGGAGCTGAGGAAGACAGAGGCGCAGCTTCGAATGGCGGCGGCGCAGGTGGAGGTGGAGGGGCCGGCGGGGGCGACGATCTTCGTGGACGGGACTGCGACCGCGCTGACGGAGAAGCCGTTGAAATTCGAGGCGGAGGAGGAGCGGCAGATCGAGCTGCCGGGTGGGTTCGTGGTGGTCGTACGGCCCTCGGTGAGCCAGGGCAAGCTGGAAGAGCGGCTGGCGCAGCGACGGGAGAGCCTCGAAGGGTTGCTGCGCAAGGTAGGCGCCACGACCCTCGAGGAAGCGCGGGAGTTGGAACGCCGCCGCCAAGAGGCGGAGCGGGATATCGCGATGGCGGAGCGGGAGGCGAAGGCAGCCCTCCGCGACCTGCGGGACCGGGTCGACTTGGCAG
>NZ_DAOUBJ010000013.1:0-5483 GCF_034432735.1 Tepidiforma sp.
CCCCTCGGGCCCCGCCGCAGCGACCCACGCCTCCTCCCCGACCCAGCCGCCGAACACCACCCGGCCCTCCTCCAAGCCGCCGGCCCCGACCGCTCCCAGCCCCCCATCATCCCGCCCGCCGAAGTGCTCCCACCCACCTCCGCCGAACGATTCCGCCTCCGTGCCGCCCAACTCGGAGTCGGGCTGGAACCACCCCCAGCCGACGCCCTCCACCTCGCCGCCACCGCCGCCGTCGCCGGCACCGGATCCGTCCTCCTCACCGGCAGCCCCGTCGACCGCCGCGCCATCCTCAGCGCCGGCGCCGTCGCCCTCCACGTCGACCCCGCCACCATCGTCGAACACCCCGCCGCCCTCGCCCCCTACCTCGGGCCCGACGACGCCCTCATCCTCACCGGCCCAAGTCGGACCGCCGACATCGAAAAAGTCATCGTCCGCGGCATCCACGGTCCGCAGGAATACCACGTACTCCTCGAGCCCCCCGTATCCTGACCTGCAGCCGTTTCGCAGAAAGCGCGACAAAAATAGGGAAACTCCCGAAGCCCATTCCATCCCCTCCCCTTACCATGCGCCAGCACACGGGAGGTCCGCCGTGACACCGGACAGAGGCACCCCCCAGCCAGAGCCCACACCGCCCGAGTTCGATGAAGAACACCTCCCGCCCGGGATCTTCTTCGAAGACCACCCCCTTCCTGCCCTCATCTTCGAACGAGGGAGCCTCGCCATCCTCCGCGCCAACCGCGCCGCCTGTGCCCTCTATGGCTACACCCCGGCCGAATTCGCACAGCTAAACCTCGACGACATCCGCCCACCCGAAGACGTACCCACCTTCCGTGCCACCCTCCGCGAGCGCGACCAGCGCTCCTTGCCCACCTACTGGCGCCACCGAACACGCGACGGGCGGATTCTCCAAGTCCGCATCGCCGGACAAAACATCCGCTACGCCGGCCGCGATGCTCGCCTCACGTTCGTGCTCGAACACACCCCCATCGAACAAGCCCTCGCCCGCGCCCGCGACGCCGAACAGCGCTTCCGCACCATCTTCGACTACGCCGGCCACGCCATCCTTGTCTACGACCTCGAGCTCGGTCACTTCGTCGAAGCCAACGACGACGCCTGCCGCCTCCTTGGCATGTCCCACCAGGAGCTCCTTCGCCAAAGCCCCGCCAGCATCAGCCCCCAACACCAGCCCGCCGGCGTGCCCAGCGCAGAGCTCGCCGACCGCTACCTCCAGCGAGCCATGGCCGGCGACGTCGTCGAGTTCGAATGGGTACACCGCGACGCAGCTGGCCGCCTCATCATGTGCGAGGTCCGCCTCATCCGGATGCCCCCGTTCGACCGCAAACTCGTCCGCGCCGCCATCCTCGATATCCGCCGCCGCAAGGCCATCGAAGCCGAACTCGTACGCCGCGAACACGAATTCCGCACCCTCGCCGAGCACTCGCCCGACCTGATCGTCCGCCTCGATGCAGAGGCCCGAATCCTCTACGCGAACCCTGCCGCTCTCGCCACCATCGGCGCCGACCTACGGGCTGTTGCCGGTCGCCGCCCCACCGAACTACGCCCAGGCGAGCCCGCCGTCCTACGCTGGGAACAGGGCATCCTCGCAGCCGCTCGCACCCGCCAACGACTCGTCCGAGAAGGCCCCAGCGACTTCCCCCAGCCTGGCGCCTACAGCCAAACCTGGATAATCCCCGAGCCAGACGACCGCGGCGAGGTCCGCACCGTCCTCTCCCTCACCCGCGACTTCAGCGACCTCCACCGAGCCTCGCTCGAAAACGCACGCCTCGCCTCCATCGTCGCCTTCTCCCGCGACGCCATGGTCACCACCGATCTCTCCGGAACCATCACGTCCTGGAACCACGGCGCCCAACGCATCTTCGGCTACACCGCCGAAGAGGTCCTCGGCCAGACCACCGAATTCCTCTTCGATCCCGGCGAACGACACCTTCGTCACCAGATCCGCCAGCGCGTCCTCGCCGGCGAAAGCATCGAAGACATGGAGCGCACCTGGAAACGCAAGGACGGCTCGACCGTCACCCTCTCCAGCTCCTACTTTCCCCTTCGCGACCCAGACGGCGCCATCGTCGGCATCGGGAGCGTCGCCCGCGACGTCACCGAACGCGCCCGCGCCGACCAGGCGCTCAAACAAAGCGAGGCGCGCCTCGCCCAGCTCCTCGATGCCGTCTCGGCCGCCGTATGGGTCTCCGACGGCGAAACGACCCTTTTCGTCAACGCCGAAATGGAACGCCTCACCGGCTACCCCCGCGAAGAGCTTCTCAGGCCCGGGTTCATCGCCTCGCTCATCGCCGCAGAAGACGTGCCCCCCACCAGCGAACACGAATCACCCCGCATCCCAGGACAGGAGCCCGCCCCCCGCTTCACCATCCGCCTTACCACCGCATCCAGCCAGATTCGTCACCTTCGCGTTGCACCCTCCCCGTTCACCTTCGACGGTCGCCCCGCAACCCTCTACTCCGCCCTCGACACCACCGACCTCGTCCACGCCGAAGAAGAGCGCCGCCGCCTCGACCTCCAAGTCCAGCAGACCCAAAAGCTCGAAAGCCTCGGAGTCCTCGCCGGCGGCATCGCCCACGACTTCAACAACCTCCTCGTCGCCATCCTCGGCAACGCCGGCCTCGCCCTCATGGAACTGCCGCCCGAATCGCCCGCCCGCCGGACCGTCCTCGACATCGAAACCGCCGCCCAACGCGCAGCCGAGCTCACCCGCCAAATGCTCGCCTACTCCGGAAAAGGCCGCTTCGTCATCGAACGCCTCGATCTCTCCCGCATCGTCGAAGAAATGGCCCACCTCCTCGAAGTCTCCGTCACCAAGCGAGCTGCTCTCCAGTACCGCTTCGCCCCCGACCTTCCCGCCATCGAAGGCGACGCTACCCAGATCCGACAGGTCATCATGAATCTCATCACCAACGCCTCCGACGCCATCGGCGACCGCCCCGGCGTCATCTCCGTCTCCACCGGCCTCGTGCACGCCGATGCAGCCTACCTCTCCTCCGCCTACATGGACGACGACCTCCCCGAAGGCGACTACGTCTACCTCCAAGTCGCCGATACCGGCATCGGCATGGACCCGGCGACCGCAGCGCGCATCTTCGACCCCTTCTTCACCACCAAATTCACCGGCCGCGGGCTCGGGCTCGCCGCCGTCCTCGGCATCGTCCGCAGCCACCGAGGCGCCATCAAGCTCTCCACCGAGCCCGGCCGCGGCACCACCTTCGAAGTCCTCTTCCCTGCCGCCGGCCCGCCCGCCCCCGTCGCACCCCCGGCCACCCTGTCCGCGCCCGCCTCGTCCAGCGGCATCATCCTCGTTGTCGACGACGACGAAACCGTCCGCAACGTCGCACGGCGGATCCTCCAACAATCCGGGTACACCGTCCTCACCGCCGCCGACGGCCACGAAGCCGTCCAGGCCTACCGCCGACAGCCTGACATCCACCTCGTCCTGCTCGACATGACCATGCCCCACATGGACGGCGAAGAAACCTTTCGCGAACTCCGCCGCCTCGACCCGAACGTCCGCGTCGTCCTCACCTCCGGATACAACGAACAGGACGCCACCGAGCGGTTCACCGGCAAAGACCTCGCCGGCTTCATCCAAAAGCCCTACCGCCCAGCCGACTTCCTCCAAAAAATTCGCGACGCCCTCGCCCCACCCTAGGCCAAACAGCGCAGCGGCTTCCCGCCGTTGAACGCCAGCATCTCCGCGAACATCTGCCGATAGTCGAGCGGCGTACCCCGCGGCTCACCACGCAGCTCGCTGTACACCCGGTGCAGGTTCGGCACGATCCGCTCCCGGTCGTGCCACCCCTCGAACTCGCCGAAGTCCAACGACGCCGCAAGCTCCAGTGGCGGAATACCTCGCTCGAACCCCTCCCGCCCCACCCGCGTCACCCACTCCAGGTACCGCCTCACCTGCCCCAACACCGCCGGCCCCGCAACCGGGCCATGCCCCGGGACGATCGTCTCCGCCCCGAGCCCCTCCAGGCGGTCGAGCGCATCCAGCCAACCCCCGACCGACCCCCCCAGCGCGAACGGCGTCCCCCCGTTGAACACCAAGTCGCCCGAGAACAGCAGCCGTCGCTCCGGAATCCACGCCACAATGTCGCCCGTCGTGTGCGCCGGCCCCATGAACAGGAGCTCCACCAGCAAATCGTCCACATACACGTTCAACCGATCCACGAACGTCACCGTCGGCGGCGTCAGCGGACACTCCCCGAAGTCCACCATCGGAAAGAGCGCATACGCCGCATGCCCCGCAGCCAGCAGCTCCAAGCGGCATCGCTCGCTCGCGATAATCGCGCTCGCCGGCGCGAACAGAAAATTCCCGTGCGTATGGTCACCGTGGCTATGCGTATTGATCAGCGCACTCACCGGCAACGACGTCACCTCCCGCACCGCCGCATGAAACGCCCGCGCTCGCCGCTCTGTCCCCGTCGTGTCGACCACCGTCGCCGAACGGCTTCCCACGATGCACCCGGCGTTGTTCAAGAACCAGCTCCCGTCGAGCTGGATATAAGCGTAGATACCAGAGCTCACCTCCTCGATCGCCGGCGGTGGAAGCTCCTCGTGGGCAGGCGGCAGCGCGGTCGACACCGTTCAACTCCTCCAGCGTAATCCGCCGGAGTCTACCCGGAACCCTCCCGAACGTTCACCCCATCCCCGCGCATGGCCGGCAGCATGGCCCCGATTCCGTCGCCACCTCTCGCCCATCCGCCACCTCCTCCCCGCAGGCCACGCACGCCACTCGGCGCACCGGCGGCCCCGGCAGGTCGAGGCTCCCGAGCGGCCGCTCCACCTCCCGGACCGTGAACAGCTCCTCCGCCGGCCACGTCAGGTAGGCCGCCGACTGCCGAACGTGCCGGTCCGGCCCGTACGCCCCCACCCGATCGCGAAGGTCACCGCGCGCCGCCACCCGCACCGCACGCCCACTCCCCAGATCCCAGAACGTCGCCGCCAACTTGCCATAATCCACGAAACGCAGCGTCCGTTTCCCCGGTCGGCAACCCGTAACCGCCTGCACCGCATCCGCCGCGCACCGGTCGATCTCCACCTCCACCACCAGCCGCTTCCCCCGGTCCGGCAACCCCACGCCCAGCAGCTCACCCGCGTACAGCGCAAGCCGCGTCCCCAGTACGAGCCCCGCGCACACGTGCCCACCATGGAGTTCCTGCGCCCGCCGCAGCGCCCGGGCCAGACCCAAGTCCGCCGGTAGCAGCGCCCCCACGGCCGAAGCTGCCCGCTCTACCGCCCCGTCCAAATCCGCGAACGACCACGTCGCGATCGTCCACTCCCCCGGCGCAGGGTCCACCAGCTCCGACCGAATCGTCGGGTACGGCTCCGCGCTGTGGGTCTCCAACAGCACGAGATCCACCTCAGCCGGCACCAGCCCCAACAGCTCCCCCGCGGCGCCGCCCACCGGCGGAAGCGTCAGCTGTAGCCGGTCTGGCGATGCAATGACCATCGCC
>NZ_DAOUBJ010000014.1:0-28853 GCF_034432735.1 Tepidiforma sp.
CCCGTACGCGTTGCACGCCGGCACCAGCTCCGCCTCGATCCGCCGGTCGAGCAGGTTGTACTCGTTCTGCGCCGAGATGAAGGGCGTCGCGTTCAGCCGCTGGGCCACGAAATGCGCTTCCGTCGCCTGCCAGGCGGCAAAATTCGAGTGGCCGATGTAGCGCACCTTCCCCTGCCGGACGAGGTCGTCGAGTGCCCGCAGCGTCTCTTCGATCGGCGTGTGCGGGTCTGGCCGGTGGATCTGGTACAGGTCGATGTAGTCCGTACCGAGCCGCCGGAGCGAATCCTCCACCGCCTGCATGATGTACTTCCGCGAGCCGCCCATGCGGTGGGGCCCCTCGCCCATTTTCATGCCGAACTTCGTCGCGATGACCACCTTCTCGCGGTGGCCGGCGAGGATCTTCCCGAGGAACTCCTCCGAGCGGCCACCGCCGCCGTACACGTCTGCCGTGTCGAAGAGCGTGATCCCCAAATCCAGCGCGCGGTGGACGACGGCTTTCGATTGCTCGAAATCGCACCGCATCCCGAAGTTGTTGCAGCCGAGCCCCACGAGCGAAACCTCGAGACCCGAGCGGCCAAGATGACGGAATTCCACGTGGTCGCCTCCGGGAAAGTCGTTGTGGCGCGAAGTATACGCGCAGCTCCCGCTGCGCCGCTCCCCCGCGATGGTTCGTGCTACGCTAACTGGATGCGGGAGTACCCGGCCGATCCGAAGGGGCCGCGCGGCCCCTTCGCCTCCCTCCGACACCAGCAGTTCCGTTGGCTCTTCGCGTCGAACACGGCGTTCTTCTTCGCGATGAACGGCCAGTTCGTCGTGCGCTCCGTGCTCGCCTACCGGCTCACGGGGAGCGAATTCGCGCTCGGGCTGATCAACCTCGTCGTGGCCATCCCGATTCTCGTCGTGTCGCCCTTCGGTGGCGTCGTGGCCGACCGTTTCGAACGGCGCCGGCTGATCATGGGCGGGCAGGCCATCCTCGTGACCGCGGAGCTCATGGTGCTGGTCCTCTTGCTGCTCGGCCAGCTCGCCTTCTGGCACCTCCTCGCCGTGGTCTTCGTGATGGGCTGCACCTTCCCGTTCATCATGCCGGCGCGCCAAGCGATCGTCGCCAACATCGTCGGCCGGCACGGCCTGGCCAACGCGATGGCCCTCCAGATGGGCGCCATCAACGCCGCACGCGTCGTCGGGCCCGTCGTCGCGGGGCTCGTCATCGCGCTCGCGGGAGTACGCTGGGTGTACGTCGTCGCCGTGGCGCTCTACGCCGTCGCCTTCTTTTCCATGGCGCACGTCGCCAAATCGCCCCCCGCGGCCGGAGCACGCAACCGGCCGGTGCTCGGCGAGCTCATCGGCGGCCTCCGCTACGTCGCCGGCGACCCTCCCGTCCGCGCGCTGCTCGTCCTCTCGGTCATCCCCATCCTCCTCGCGATGCCGTTCCAGGCCCTCCTCGTCGTCTTCGCCGATGACGTCTGGCACGTCGGTGCCGGTGGGCTTGGCGTCCTCCAGGCGGCCGCCGGCTTCGGCGGAATCGTGGGCTCCTTCTGGGTTGCCTTCGTCGGCGAAACCCCCCGCAAGCTTCGGCTCATGATGAGTACGCTGCTCGCCTTCTCTGGCAGCCTCCTCCTCTTCTCCCTGAGCCCGTGGTTCCTCCTCGCGTTACCCCTCGTGTTCGCGGCGGACGTCTTCGCGAGCGCCTTCACCACCACCAACAACGCGCTGGTCCAGCTGCTCATCCCGGACGAGGTGCGCGGCCGGGTGATGAGCATCATGATGATGACGTTCGGCCTGACGCCGCTCGGGACGGTCCCCGTGAGCGCGCTCGCCGAGGCGTTCGGTGCCCCGGCGGCGGTCGCCATCGCCTCGCTCGTCACGGTCGCGTTGGCGCTCATCGTGTTCGCCGCCAGCCGCGCGCTCCGGGCGATCGACGCGACGGCTGCCGCTGCCCTCCACGCCGAACGTTCGCTCCCCACGGCAGGCGAGCGGGGCGCCGGTGCCCCGGTGCCGCCGCCGTTCGGGCAGGGCCGCCCGGCGGAGCGCGCCGGTTAGTCGGCCGCGGGCGGCTGTTCGAATCGCTCGTAGATGAGGTCGGCTTCCTTCGAAAGCAAATCCCGCACACCGGCGAGCAGCCGCTCGGCATCGTGGCGGATGGCGGGCAGCCCCTGGAGGTCGCCTTCCTCCACGCGCCGCACCTCCACCTGCAGGTCGGCGGCCTCCGCCTCGAGCCGCCGGAGCTGGGCACCGAGCTGTCGGAGCCGCGGCTGGGTCCACGGCGCATCGCGGAGAATTTCCGCGTACAAGCCCTCGACTCGCTCCACCTCGAGGCGGTGTTCTCGGAGCGCCTCGACCACGCGCGCCAGCTCCTGGCTCACCAGCGTCGCCCACTCCCGCTCGCGGCCCGGCTGGGGCCGGCGGAGCGCCGCGAGGAGCGCATCCTGGGCCACGAGGAGCCCTTCGGTGGTCCGGCCCGCACCGCTCAGGGCCGAAGCCTGTGCTGCCGTTCGTGTACTCGGTGCTGTCATCGTTCGACACCTCCGCTCTCGTGAATGTCGCGCCGCCGGCGGGGGGTGGAGCGCGCCCGGCCGCGCGGCACCTCTAGTGTAAAAGGTAGGGACAACCCACTTGCGGCGTTCAGCGCGAGGCCACGATCGCCGCCGACCAGAGGAGCGCGTGCCAGAGCGCGAACCGGGCGGTCGCGCGGAGCACCGGGTTGAGCGCCCGGCCGGACGTCTCGCCCATCACCTCCCGAAGGAGCGGCCAGGCCAGCACACCAGCGGCAAGGGCGGCCGCGGCCCCGAGCGGGACATCGCCCCGGACGGTCGCGCCGGCGGGCACGGCCAGGGCCACCGCGAGAAGCAATGCGAACCACCAGCGGGTGCCTCGCTCGCCCAGCACCACGCCCAGGGTGACCTTTCCCGTGCGCCGGTCCGTCGGGATATCGCGCAGGTTGTTCACCACCAGGATCATCGTCACCGTCGCACCCACCGGGACGGCGGCCGCGAACGCTCCCCAGGTAACCGCGCCCGCTTGCACGTAGTACGTTCCCATCACCGCGACGAGCCCGAAGAAGACGAAGGTGAACAGATCGCCGAGGGCGTGGTAACCGATCGGCCACGGCCCGCCGGTGTAGACGATGGCCGCTGCGATGCTCGCCAGGCCAACGGCCAACACCGGCCAGCCCCCGACCCAAGCGAGGTAGACACCCGCCACCATCGCCAGCCCGAACGCGGCCGCCATCCCCAGCTTCAACTCGCGCGGCGAAAGGAGCCCGAGCTGGCTCGCGCGAGGGGGCCCGAGCCGGTCGGGCGTGTCCGCCCCGCGTTCGTGATCGAAGACGTCGTTGGCAAAGTTCGCCCCGACCTGCAAGCAGAAGGCGCCGAAGAGGGCCGCGAGCGCCGGCAGGAGCGCGAACGCATCGTCGCGGATAGCGACGGCTGTCCCGACGGCGACGGGTGCCGCAGCCGCCGTCAGCGTCGCTGGCCGCGCAGCCAGCCGCCAGGCCTGCAGGCGACTCGGCCGAGCCGCGGCGGCAGCGCTCATCGGCGTTCCGCCGTGATCGACTGGATGGCTCCGAACATCGGCCTGGCCTTCCGGATGCGGTGGAACCCCGCATCCTGGAGCATCCGCACCATCTCGGCCTCGGTCGGGAGGTAGGCCGCCGATTCCGGCAAGTACCGGTAGGCGTGCCCGTCCGCGAGCATGCCGCCCACCAGCGGGACGACCCGTTCGAAGTACAGGCGGTGCCCCGCCGCCACGACTGGATTGCGCGGCCTATCGACCTCGAGCAGGCCGAGCCGGCCACCCGGTTCCAGCACCCGAGCGAGCTCGGCGAGCACCGGGGCGATAGCCACGAAATTCCGCAACGCGAAGCCAGAGACGGCGACCGTGAACGCCCCGTCGCGGAACGGCAGGCGGAGCGCATCGCCCTGCACCCAGGCGCCCGTTTCGCCCGAGCGAACGGCCGCGCGCCCGAGCATCCCGCGGCTGAAATCGAGCCCCACCGCGAGCGCCCCGCGCGCCCGGCAGAGATCGACGAAGTCGCCCGTCCCGCAGGCGAGGTCGAGCACCACATCGGCCGGGCTCACGGCCAGGCGATCGACGAGGGCCGCCCGCCAGCGCTGGTCGGCGCCGAAGGTCATCAGGCGGTTCACCCGGTCGTACGTCGGCGAAATCCGGTCGAACATCGCCCGGACGGCACGGGCCTTCTCGGCAGGCGGGGGAAGGTGGGTCATAGCCCTATTCTCGCACCCGCCTCCCGCGCGCGCAGTGAGGGCGGGGGATCGGCAGGGCGCATGCGCCGGAGGGCCGGGGCCGGGGATAGCCCTGCTCGGCGGCCGAGCCCCCGGCCCGCGCCGCCGCCGGCCCCGAACCTCGCCGGCGCGGGGGCCACCCCGAGGAATGCACCCATTCGGCAGCCAGGCGCGCCCGCCGACGGCGGCAGCTTCCCACCCCGCCTTTCCCTCCCCTTGCCCTCCCCTTCCCCCGAAGGTATCGTTTGTGTGCTTCTTCACGACCGAACGGGCCCCGGCCCCTCGTGAGCCGTGCCCGTCGTTCAAAGCCCTGGGAGCCCTTGCCGCCGATGAGTGCAGCAGCCACGTCGCCCCACCCTGCCCCGGCACGCCGTATCGGGGGCCCTCCTCCCAGCACCCGGTGCGCCCTATGAGCTTCTACGACCAGTGGTCCGCCATCTTTATCGCCGCCATCGCGGGCTTCATCCTCGTTTTCACGGCCCTCGTCGCTGCCCGACTCCTCGCCCCCTTCGCGCGGGAGCGCGCCAAAGGCCTCTCCTACGAATGCGGCATGCTCCCGATCGGCCGCAACTGGGCGCAAGTCCACGTCCGCTACTACCTCATCGCCATCGTGTTCCTCCTCTTCGATGTCGAGACCGTCTTCATCTTCCCGTGGGCGATAACCTACCTCTCGCTCGCAGAGTTCATCTTTTGGCAGATGATCCTGTTCATCGCCATCCTCAGCCTCGGCCTCGTCTACGCCTGGAAGCGAGGCGTCCTGGAGTGGAAATGAGCGAAGCGACCGTCCCGCCCTACGTCCCCGATTACGGCGCCGAACCCGAGCGGCTCCGACCCGTCGAACTCCCCCAGGCACGCGCCGCTTACCGCATCGTCCTCCCCGGCGTGATCCAGACGGGCGCCGACCTCGTGCTCGCGGTCAGCCGCAAGAGCTCGCTCTGGCCACTGACCTTCGGCCTCGCCTGCTGCGCCATCGAAATGATCGGCACCTTCATGGCCAACCACGATCTCGACCGCTTCGGCATCGTGCCCTGGCCGAGCCCTCGCCAAAGCGACGTCATGATCGTCTCCGGTACCGTCACCAAGAAGATGGCCCCGGCGATCAAGCTCCTCTACGAGCAGATGCCCAACCCGAAGTACGTCATCTCCATGGGCGCCTGCGCCACCAACGGCGGCCCCTACACCGAGTACGACCGCGTCCTCCAGGGAGTCGACAAGATCATCCCCGTCGATGTCTACGTCCCCGGCTGCCCGCCGCGGCCCGAATCCCTCCTCGATGGCTTCCTGCGCCTGCAGGAGAAGATCATGGAAGACAGGCGGATGGTCGGATGAGCAAGCAGGCGCCCCCCGCGAAACCGATCGACCAAGTCGTCAAGCTGCTCGAGCAGCGCTTCGGCAAGCTGCCCGTCACGATCGACCAGACGGCGACCGATGCCAACATCCACGTCGCTCCCGAGCACTTCCGCGCCGTCGTCGAAGAGCTCAAGAACCACCGCGACCTCGCCTTCGACTTCCTCCGCAACATCGTCGGGATCGACATGCAGGAAGAGGGGCTCGCCTGCAAGTATCAATTCTTCTCGTATCGCCACCGGCATGCCGTCCAGGTCTCCGTGCTCACACCGCCGGGGAACCCGCACATCCCCAGCATCACCGACCTCTACCCGGCCGCGAACTGGCACGAGCGCGAAGCCGCCGAGATGGTCGGGCTCGTCTTCGATGGACATCCCAACCTCAAGAACCTCCTCCTCGACGAAGATGTTCGCATCCACCCGTTGCTGAAGGCCCATCCGCTCCAGAAAGCCGAGATCCTGCAAGGCATCGAAGACACCACCCCGGGGTTCCCCTTCTGATGTCCGCCCCCACCCGCCGAGCCAGCCCGAGGTACGCCCCATGAGCATCTGGCCCGAAGAGCGCGTGCACACCGCCCTCGCCGACGACGGCTTCGAGACCGTCGATATGACCATCAACGTCGGGCCCCAACACCCGGCCACCCACGGCGTCTTCCGCATGGTCCTCACCGTCGACGGCGAGAAAGTCGTCGATTGCGAGCCGTACATCGGCTACCTCCACCGCGGGCTGGAGAAACTCACCGAGAACCACGACTACCGCCAATCGATGGGCTGGTGGGACCGCACCGACTACCTCGCGGGAATGGCCTGCGAAATGGCCTACTGCATGGCCGTCGAGAAGCTCGGGAACATCGAGGTGCCCATTCGCGCGGAGTACATCCGCGTCATGATGGTCGAGCTCTCCCGCATCCTCTCCCATTTCATGTTCTTCGGCGCCTTCGGCGCCGATGTCGGCTCCTTCGGCACCTCCTTCATCTACGCCTGGCGCGAACGCGAACGGATCTACGACTTCTTCGAAGAAGTCGCCGGCGACCGCATGTTCCCCACCTACTTCCGCCCGGGGGGTGTCCAGATGGACCTCCCCGAGAACTACCAGGACCGCGTCCGCTGGCTGCTCGGCTCCATCCGCCAGGGCCTCGAAGACTTCGACGGCCTCCTCGTCGGCAACGAAATCTTCGTCGAACGCTGCCGCGGGCTCTCCCCCGTCACCCCAGAGCAAGCCATCGCGTGGGGCCTCACCGGCCCGTGCCTGCGCGCCACCGGCTACGCCTTCGACCTCCGCAAGCACGAACCCTACAGCGTCTACCCGAAGCTCCAATTCGATATCCCCACGGGAACCAGCGGCGACGTCTTCGACCGCTTCATGGTGCGAATGGCCGAGGCCTGGCAGAGCACGCGCATCGTCGAACAATGCCTCGATGCCCTCTCCCAGATGGAAGGCGAGCTCGTCCTCAACCCCAACCTCCCGAAGACCCTCCGCATCGATAGCGGCGAGTGCTACGTTCGCACCGAGGGTACCAAGGGCGAATACGGCGTCTATGCGCTCGCCAAAGGCGGCAACAAACCCTACCGCATGAAGCTCCGCTCGCCCTCCTTCTGCAACCTCTCGGCACTGCGCGAAATGGTCATCGGCACCTACGTCGCCGACGCCATCATCATCCTCGGCTCCCTCGATATCGTCCTCGGCGAGGTCGACAAATGATGCTCTTTGCCGATCCCCTCTTCGGGCTTCCCGCCTGGATCGACGCGATCATCCGCATCGTCATCGTCGTCCTCGCCATGACCATCATCGTGATGTACAGCACCTACGGCGAACGGAAGCTCGTTGCCCGCTTCCAGCAGCGCCTCGGGCCCATGCGCACCGGCCCGTGGGGGCTCCTCCAGGCCTTCGCCGATACCGTCAAGCTCGTGGGCAAAGAGGACGTCCGGCCCAAGAACGCCGACCGCTGGGTCTTCGAGCTCGCCCCCTACGCCACCTTCATCCCTGTGCTCCTCACGCTCATGGTGCTTCCCTTCGCCGAGAACTGGGGTGTGCGCAACCTCGCCCTCGGCGTGTTCTTCGTCTTCGCCGTGCTCGGGCTCAACATCGTTGGCATCCTCATGGCCGGGCTCGGTTCCGGCAACAAGTACGCCCTCCTCGGCGGCGTCCGGGCCGCCGCCCAAATGATCAGCTACGAAATCCCGCTCGTCGTCTCGCTCCTCTGCGTCGTCATGATCACCGGCGCGGATACCGGCAACGGCGTCGGCACCCTGAACCTCAACACCATCGCCGCCCTCCAGGAAGACCGCCCCTACATCCTCCTCCAGCCGCTCGCCTTCCTGATCTTCTTCACCGCCATGCTCTCCGAGCTCCACCGCGCGCCGTTCGATATCCCCGTCGCCGAATCCGAAATCGTCGGCGGCTACTTCGTCGAATACTCCGGCATTCGCTGGAGCATGTTCCAGCTCACCGAATACGCCTCCATGTGGGGCTTCGCCGTCTTCGGCTCTGTCGTTTTCCTCGGCGGCTGGGCTTGGCCGTTCGGGGTCGATAGCCACTGGGCGCTCCAGCTCGCCACCACCTTCACCAAGGCACTCGCCATCGTCATCGTCATCATCTGGGTGCGCACCACCGTGCCACGTTTGCGCATCGACCAGCTCATGAACTTCAGCTGGAAGGTGCTGCTCGAACTCTCGTTCCTCCAGCTCGTCGTGAACGGCGTCATCCTCTACTACGACTGGCCGCAGGAGATCCTCGCCCTCACGAGCGCGATCGGTGCCGGCTTCCTCATCTTCCTCATCATCCGGCACGCCTCCGCCCGTTCGACGAAAGGGCTCCTCGGCACCTACCGCACCCTGGGAGCGTCGTCATCATGAAAGGCATCCTGAAAGGGCTCGGCGTCACCTTCTCGACCTTCCTTCGCAAGCCCGTCACCATCGAATACCCCGACGACCGGAAGGCGCTCCCCGTTCGCCAGCGCTCCTTCCCCGTCCTCACCTGGGACTTCGACCACGACGAGCCCTTCTGCACCGGCTGCAACGTCTGCGTCCGCAACTGCCCGGTCGATTGCATGACCGCGGTGATGATGGACAACCCGAAGTACGCCGAAGGCACCAGCAACCGCCGGAAGATCGTCGAAAAATTCTGGATCGACTACGCGCGCTGCATGCGCTGCAACATCTGCGTCGAAGTGTGCCCCTTCGAAGCCATCGTGATGGACAACACCTGGGCCGGCCACGAGCACGCCGTCTACGACCGGCGCGACCTGCACATGGATATCGACGAGCTGACCAAGGTCGCCCGGGCAGGCCAGCTCGTCCGCCCCTTCCGGCCGCAAGACAACATCGAAGCGCTCGAACGGAAGGCGAAGGGCGAAGAGCCGCCCCCGCCCTCCTTCGTCGGTGGCCGCCCCGAAGATCGTCAGCGCCAACTCGAGCGCATCGCCCGCGGCGAACCTGCCGCCATCCAGGAGCGCGAGCCCGAGAAGCCCAAAGTCGCCGCGAAAGCAGCCGCCGGAGGCGCCGGCGCCGCAGCCGCCGCCGAAGGCGAAGTCCTCTCCGAATCGAAAATCCGGGCCAAGCGGATGCGCGCCGAGCGGGAAGCCAAAGCCTACCTCGACCGCGGCGAGCCCGTCCCCCAGGAGATTCTCGACCGGATCGAGTACTACAAGAACCTGAAGCCCGGCCAGCCCGTCGCCGCCCCCGGCGCCGGCGGCGCGGCCGGTGCGGTCGCCGGCGAGGTGCTCTCGGGCACCAACCCCGATGGCAGCATGCGCTTCCCGCCGGGGGTGGGCACCGGCCCGAAGGGCGACCCGAATAGCTACGAAAAAGTGCGTGCCCGGCGGATGCGCGCCGAGCGCCAGTTCAAAGAGCTCACCGAGAAGGGCGAGCCGATTCCCGAGGAGCTCGCGAAGACGCTCTACGAGCTCGGGAGCGACCTCGCCCCCGGCGGCAGCATCTGGCAGACGCTCGCCGCCCAGGGCGCCGGCGGAGGGGCTGGCACGGCCGCAGCGCCCGCCACCAGCAGCGGCGGCGCATGGACCCCGCCGCCCGGTGTCGGTATCGGCGCGAAGGGCGACCCGAACAGCTTCGAAAAAGTGCGTGCCCGGCGGATGCGCGCCGAACGGCGGGCGCGCGAAGCCATCGCCAAAGGCGAACCGATCCCCGAGGATGTCATCCAGACCATCAAAGAGCTGGGTGGCACCCTCCCGGAGGGCGTCGAATAGTGGCTACCGAAGTCATCTGGTGGGTGTTCGCCATCCTCATCACCGTGCTCTCGGCCGGTGTCGTCTTCTCCCGCTCGGTCATCCACTCCGCCATCTTCCTCATCGGGAGCCTCGCCGGCGTCGGCGTGATGTTCGTCATCCTCACGGTCGAGTTCCTCGCGCTCACCCAGTTCCTCATCTACGGCGGCGCCGTCACCGTGCTCGTCCTCCTCGCGCTCATGCTCACGCGGGCCGATCCGAGCGGCCGGCCCGAAAAGGTCAACGGGCCGCAGGCGCCGTTCGCGCTGCTCGCCGGGGTCGGCATCGCAGCGGTCCTGCTCGTCGCTGCGCTCGGCACCGACTGGATCGGCAACACCGAATCGCCCACGAACATCGCGATCGAGGCGATCAGCCAGCGACTCTTCGAGGACTATGGCCTTCCGTTCATCCTCGCCTCCGTCCTCTTGCTGGTAGCCCTCATTGGGGCCATCATCGTCGCTCGGCAAGAGGAGGGCGAGTAGGCCGATGGTACCGCTGGAGAATTACCTCGCCCTCAGCGCAATCGTCTTCTCCCTCGGCGTCTATGGCGTGCTCGCCCGCCGCAACGCCGTGATGATCCTCATGAGCGTCGAGCTCATGCTGAACGCGGTGAACATCAACTTCGTGGCGTTCGCCGCGTACCTCGATCCCGGTCGAATCGTCGGCGCGATTTTCGCCGTGTTCATCATCACCGTCGCCGCTGCCGAAGTCGGCCTCGCGCTCGCGATCGTCATCCGGCTCTTCCGGAACCGCGCGACCGCGAACGTCGACGAAGCAGCGACCATGAAGTGGTAAAAGGGGCCAGGACGACGCATGGGAGCTGAACAGGCCTGGGTGCTCGCCGCTATCCCGGCGGGCGTGTTTTTGGTGCTCGCGCTCTTCGGACGCGCCCTCCCCCGCGGGGGCGATTACCTCGGCATCGCCGCCATCGCCTCCTCCTTCGCCCTCTTCTTCGTCGTCCTCGCCGATTTCCTGGAGACACCGGGCAAGATCGGCCCCGTCGTCCGCGACATCGAATGGTCCTCCATCGGCGAAACGTTCACCCTGCGCATGGGCATCTTCATCGACCCGATCACGATCGTCATGTTCGGCGTCATCACCACCGTCGCCCTGATGGTCAACATCTTCTCGCTCGGGTACATGAAGGGTGAGCCCCGCTACCACTGGTTCTTCGCCGTTCTCCAGCTGTTCGCCGCCTCGATGCTCCTGTTGGTGATGGCCGATAACCTCCTCCTCCTCTACATCGCCTGGGAGCTCGTCGGCGTGTGCTCCTTCCTCCTCATCGGCTTCTACTGGGAGAAGCGCTCGGCGACGGAGGCCGCCAAGAAAGCGTTCGTCACCACCCGCATCGGCGATGTCGGGCTCCTCATCGGCATCATCCTCCTCTGGCGGGAGGGTGGCACCTTCAACATCCAGGAGCTCATCCACCTCGCCGAGGAAGGGCACTTCAGCCAGGCCTACCTCTTCACCGCGCTCGCCTTCATCTTCCTCGGCTGCATGGGCAAGAGCGCCCAAGTACCGTTCCACGTCTGGCTCCCGGACGCGATGGAGGGCCCGACACCCGTCTCCGCCCTCATCCACGCCGCCACCATGGTCGTCGCCGGCGTCTACCTCACCGCGCGCCTCTTGCCGATGTTCGAAATCGCCGATGGCATGCTCCTCGTGGTCACCATCGTCGGCCTCGTCACGGCCCTCCTCACTGGCTTCATCGCCCTCGCCCAGACGGACATCAAGAAGGTGCTCGCCTACTCCACCGTCGGCCAGCTCGGCTTCATGTTCGTCGCGCTCGGCGCGGGCGCGCCGGCCGTCGCCATGTTCCACCTCATGACGCACGCCTTCTTCAAAGCGCTCCTCTTCCTCGGTGCCGGCTCCGTCATCATCGGCACGCACCACCAGCAGGAGATGGATCGCCTCGGCGGGCTCTGGCGCAAAATGCCGATCACGGCCGGCACCTTCCTGATCGGGTCGCTCGCCCTCGCCGGGCTGCCACCGCTCGCCGGCTTCTGGTCGAAGGACGAAATCTTCGTCGTCCTCAGCGAGCATTGGGGCGCGTGGGCGGTCATCCTCCTCGGCATCGCCGCCGTCATCACCGCCTTCTACACCACCCGCCTCTTCATCCGCACCTTCCTCGGGCGCCCGGCCGACCCGCACACCTACGAACACACGCGCGAGACGCCGGCCGTGATGACCGGCCCCCTCCTCTTCCTCGCCCTCCTCGCCATCACGTCCGGCTTCGTCGTCTTCCACGATGTCGGCAAGGCGCTCGGATTCCCCGGCGGCATCACCGAATTCATCTTCCTCCCCCACCACGGCCCGCACGAATACGAGCTGAAGTGGGGCTTTGCCGCTGGCTCCCTCGCCATGGCCGTCCTCGGCATCACCACCGCCGCCTGGATGTACTGGGGCAACGACCTTCGCCGCTCGACCGTTCTCGCCCAGTGGCGGCCCGGCCTCTACGACATGCTCCGCCGCAAGTTCTACTTCGATGAGCTCTACCAAGGCATGATCGACCGCGGCGTCCTCGGGTTCAGCTACGTCGTTTCCTGGTTCGACCGCTACGTCGTCAACGACACCGGGGTCGATGGTTCGGCGCAGCTCACCGGGTTCACCGGCGGCGTTCTCAAATATCTCCAGACCGGCCGCGTGCCCAACTACGCCATGGCCGTCGCCATCGGCGTCATCGGGCTCGCCCTCGCTGGGCTGGTGGTGAGGGGCTAATCGCATGACCTTCGACGAAGGCCAGGGCTACGTCGTCCTTGCCACGATCGCACTTCCCCTGCTCGCGGCGCTCGTGCTCGTCTTCACGCCCGGCAGCCAAAAGATGGCCGTCCGCTACATCTCCGCCGTCACGGGTGCCATCCTCGCCGGCCTCTCCATCTACATCTTCACCGCCTACCAGGTCGGCGGCGAACAGGCGCAGATGAACCTCCGCTGGACGTGGGTCGAGAACACCGCCTTCCTGGGCGAAGGCGGCATCTCGCTCCGGCTCGCCGTCGATGGCATCTCCGCCCTCCTCGCCCTCCTCACCGGCGTCGTCGCCTTCGCTGGCGCCCTCGCCAGCTGGAAGATCGAATACCGGAACAAAGACTTCTACATCCTCTACTGGATCCTCCTCGCCGGCGTCTTCGGAACCTTCTTCGCCTACGACCTCTTCTTCTTCTTTTTCTTCTACGAACTCGCCGTCATGCCCCTCTACCTGCTCATCGGCGTTTGGGGTTCGACGCGCAAAGAGTACGGCGCCGCCAAGCTCACGCTCATGCTCGTCGGCGGCTCCGTGCTCATCTGGATCGGCATCTTCGCCGTCTTCCATCAGGCGAACATCGGCACGTTCGACTTGCCATCGCTCTGGGCGGCGGGGCAGAACGGGACGATCAGCCCCACCGCCCAAAAGGTCATCTTCCCGCTCATGGCCGTCGGGTGTGGCGTCCTCGCCGCCCTCTGGCCCTTCCACACCTGGTCGCCCGATGGCCATATGTCGGCGCCGACGGCCGTTTCGATGGTGCACGCCGGCGTCCTGATGAAGCTCGGCGCCTTCGGCATCATCCGCCTCGGCATCCAGCTCCTGCCAGAGGGCGCCGAATTCTGGATGCCCGCGATCATGGTGCTCGGGACGATCGGCGCCGTGTACGGCGCCACCGCCGCGCTCACCCAGCGCGACTTCAAGCTCATCTCCGGCTACAGCTCGGTCTCCCACATGGGCTACGTGCTCATGGGTCTCGCCACCATGAACACCATCGGGATCACCGGCGCCGTCCTCCAGATGTTCTCCCACGGCGTGATGACGGCCCTCGTCTTCCTCATGATCGGCGCGCTCTACGACCAGGCCCACACGCGCGACATGAAAGAGTTCGGCGGCCTCGGCAGGGTCATGCCGCTCTGGGTCATCTTCTATGCCATCGCCGGGCTCGCCAACGTCGGCCTGCCCGGGTTCTCTGGCTTCACCGCCGAATTCCACATCTTCGTCGGCACCTTCCGTACCTACCCCATCTTCGGTGCCCTCGCCATCTTCGCAGCAGCGTTGGCGGCCGCCTACATGCTCCGCATGTTCGCCACCGTCTTCTTCGGTCCGCTCGACCCGCACTGGAAGGACCTGAAGGACCTCACGCCGATCGAGCGGCTCTCCGGCGCCATGCTGATCGCGTCCATCGTCATCATGGGTGTCTGGTGGGCCCCATTCACCGACCGCGTCGGCCACACCGTCACCCTCCTCCCGGGGGTCACTGGCTGAGATGCGCGACTACGCCCTTTTCATCCCCGAATACATCGCCTGTGGCGCCGCCCTCGTCGTCATCGCCATCGAGCTCTTCCTCCCGCGGGTCCGCAAAGACGTACTCGCCTACCTCACCGCCGCCGGAGCGCTCGCCTGGTTCGGCGCCGGCCTCGCCTTCCTCGATCGCGACCCGAAGTCGTACCAGGGGCTCTTCCTCGCCGACGACTTCACCACCTTCTTCCGCCTCCTCGCCGCCGGCATCGTCTTCGTCGTCGCCCTGATGTCCGCCGAATTCCTCGAACGCCGCCGGGGCGTCGATCACGGCGAGTTCTACGGCCTGCTGCTCGTCGCTGGCTCCGCCATGACCGTCATGGCCGGCGCCACCGAACTCCTCACCGCCTACCTCGCCCTCGAAGTCCTCTCCTTCTCCCTCTACATCCTGGTCGGCATCCTCAAGGCCGATATCCGCTCCAACGAAGCATCGCTCAAGTACATCCTCCTCGGCGCGTTCTCCAGCGCCCTCTTCCTCTACGGGCTCTCCCTCGTCTACGGCGCCGCGGGAACCACGAGCTACGCCGGCATCGCCGAAGCGTTCGCCGGGCGCGATTCCGGGCTCGACCCTGCCGTGGCCGTCGGGCTCATGCTCATCCTCACCGGCGTCGGCTTCAAGGTTTCGGCCGCCCCCTTCCACATGTGGGCGCCGGATGCCTACGAAGGCGCACCGCTCCCCATCACCGCCTTCCTCTCGACGCTCTCGAAGGCCGCCGGGTTCGCGCTCATCCTGCGCCTCTTCTCCAGCGCCTTCGTCACCGATGCGGAAGGCTGGCGCTGGGCGTTCCTCGCCCTGGCCGCCATCACGATGACCGTCGGCAATCTCATCGCCATCCAGCAGCGCAACCTCAAGCGCCTCGTCGCCTATTCCTCCATTGGGCAAGTGGGCTACATGCTCGTCACCATCGCCGCACTCGGCTACGGCGATTCCCAAGTGGGCCTCAACGCGACGAGCGGCCTGCTCGTCCACCTCATCGGGTACATCGTCACCACCCTCGCGCTCTTCGCTGCCCTCACCGCTGCGATCGACCGCACCGGCAGCGAGGAGATCGTCGGCCTCCGCGGCCTCGCCGAAACGCAGCCGTTCCTCGCCCTCGTGATCACCGCCTCGCTCTTCTCGTTCGCGGGGTTGCCGTTCTTCGCTGGCTTCGCCACCAAGCTGTTCCTTCTCCAGGGCGCCACCACCGACGAGACGATCTGGGTCGTCGCCCTCGCCGTCGTGAACAGCTTCATCAGCCTCTACTACTACCTCATGATCATCCGCCAGATGTACCTGTTCGACCCCGTCGGCGATACTGCCCGCTTCCGCGTGCAGCCCGTGCTCTGGGGGATCGCAGCCGTCGGCCTCCTCGCCATCCTCTTCATCGGCATCTACCCCGGGCCCGCCTTCCAGTGGTCGGAGCAGGCTGCACGGCCCCTCTTCGAAGTCGCCGCATCCGCAGCAGCGGCCCGCGCTCAGGCGCCATAGGCGAACCCCCAAGGGCCGAAGCGGTCAGAGGCCGCCGGGCACCCCATCCGCCGCCCTTGGCTACTGCACGAGCAACACGCGATGCATGCCGAGGCCGTAGTGCGTCGCAATATTGCAGATGAGCACGTAGCGGCCCGGTGGGAGCTCCAGCGTCGCCGTCTTGCTCTTGCCCGCCGGGAACTTCTCCACCTCCCCGACCACCTCCACCTTCCCCTCGTCCACCTTGTTGTCGACCACCGGCAATCCATCCTCCGGCAGATCGGTCCGGACGAAGACCACCTCGTGCTCCGTACTCCCGTCGTTCTTCGCCTTCACCCGCACGTTGCCGGCCGGGACCGTGTTCGGGTTCGCTTCGATGGCGAAATCGACGAGGCGGACGTTCAGCGTTGGCGCATTGTCGTCGTCGTCGCTGCAGGCGGTGGCCCCGAGCGCAAGCGCGCCCAGCGCTGCCACCGCCACGAGTGCATGTCGCGCAGATGTCACCCGTCGCATGGTGCCCTCCCCGTGGTGAAATCCCGACCCGAACGGAAAGCGCCCTTTCCATGAACGTCAACGGAACGCGATTTCGTGCAACACACAACGCGAAAACGAACCGGGGGGACCGCCCTTGCCCCCGCCTTTCCGCGCCATGCACATTCCGCGCTACACTGAGAGCGACATGCCCAAACTCGCATTTCTCAATCGCATCCTTGGCGATTCCAACGAGCGGGAACTGAAACGCCTCGAACGCATCGTCGACGAGATCAACGAACTCGGCCCCGAGACCGCCGCCCTTCCCGACGAAGAGCTTGCCGCCAAGACCGGCGAGTTCCGTGAGCGGCTCGCCGAAGGCGAAACCCTCGACGACCTCCTTCCCGAAGCCTTCGCCGTCGCCCGCGAGATGGCCGCCCGCCACGTCGGCGAACGGCCGTACGATGTCCAGCTCATGGGCGGCATCGTCCTCCACGAAGGGCGCATCGCCGAGATGAAGACCGGCGAAGGCAAAACCCTCACGGCCGTCGCCCCCGTCTATCTCAACGCCCTCGCTGGCCGCGGCGTCCACGTCGTTACCGTCAACGACTACCTCGCCCGCCGCGATGCCGCCTGGTACGGCCCCGTCTATCACGCCCTCGGCATGACCGTCGGCGTCATCCAGAACGCCGGGATCTCCTTCATGTACGAACCCGGCTTCGAACCGGCCAGCGAAGGCCCGGCGACCGGCTATCGCGACCTCCGCCCCGCCACGCGCAAAGAGGTCTACCAAGCCGATATCACCTACGGCACCAACAACGAGTTCGGCTTCGATTACCTCCGCGACAACATGGTCCGCGAGTGGGGCGAAAAGGCCCAGCGCGAGCTTTACTTCGCCATCGTCGACGAAGTCGACAACATCCTCATCGACGAAGCGCGCACCCCGCTCATCATCAGCGGGCAGGCCGAGGAAGCCTCCTCCACCTACATTCGCTTCGCTCAGGCCGTCAAAGGCCTGCGCGAAGATATCGACTACATCGTCGACCACAAAGCGAAGCACATCGCCCTCACCGAAGAAGGCATCGAGCGGGTCGAGCGCGCCCTCGGCATCGCCAACATCTTCGAAGGCGATCCCCGCCTCGCCCGCCACCTCGAAGCCGCCCTCGATGCCGAATACCTGAAGCGCATCGATCGCGATTACGTCGTCCGCGATGGCGAAGTGATCATCGTCGATGAATTCACCGGTCGGCTCATGCCTGGCCGCCGCTGGAGCCACGGCATCCACCAAGCCGTCGAAGCCAAAGAAGGCGTGCCGATCCAGCGCGAATCGATCACCTACGCCACCATCACCTTCCAGAACCTCTTCCGCCTCTACGAAAAGCTCGCCGGCATGACCGGTACCGCGGAGACGGAGGCCGAAGAGTTCCACAAGATCTACGGGCTCGACGTCGTCGTCATCCCCACCCACCGCCCCATGATCCGGATCGATCACCCGGACGTCGTCTACATCAACGAGCGCGCCAAATTCAACGCCGTCGTCAACGAAATCGCCGAGATGCACGCCATCGGGCGGCCCGTCCTCGTCGGCACCACCTCCATCGAAAAATCTGAGTACCTCTCCAACCTGCTCACCCGCCGGGGCATCCCCCATCAGGTGCTCAACGCCAAGCACCACGAGCGCGAAGCGCTCATCGTCGCCCAAGCCGGCCAACAGGGCGCCGTCACCATCGCCACCAACATGGCCGGCCGCGGTACCGATATCAAACTCGGCCCTGGCGTCGCCGAACTCGGCGGCCTCCACGTCATCGGCACCGAACGCCACGAATCCCGCCGGATCGACAACCAGCTCCGCGGGCGCGCCGGCCGCCAAGGCGACCCCGGCTCCTCCCGCTTCTTCGTCTCCTTCGGCGACGACATCATGAAGCGGTTCGCCCCCGACTGGGTCCCCGGCATGATGCAGAAGCTCGGCATGACCGAGGAGATGCCCCTCGAGTCACGCATGGTCACGCGCGCCATCGAACAAGCGCAGCAGAAAGTCGAAGGCTACAACTTCGATATCCGCAAACGGCTCGTCGAATTCGACGACGTCATCAACGAACACCGCAAGCAGATCTACACCCAGCGCGACAAAATCCTGCAGGGCGTCGATACCCGCGCCAACGTGCTCGAAGAGATGCTCTTCCGCGAGATCGAGCGCATCACCGCCCGCGTCAATCCCAGCGATGTCGCCTCGCTCGAACTCGCCTACTCCGAGCTGCGCGAGATCCTCCCGCCCGAGGACCTCCCCACCGTCGACGAGATGGCCGAGCTCGGCGACGAACTTACCGACGAACTTCTCGATCGCGCCGAAGACCGCTACGAACAGATGGAGCAAGCCATCGGCGCAGAGAACATGCGCAAAGTCGAGCACTGGCTCCTCCTCGAAGCGATCGATACCCACTGGCGCGAGCACCTCACCGCCATCGAAGAGCTCCGCCAGAGCATCGGTCTCCAGGCCTACGCCCAGGTCGACCCGCTCGTCGCCTTCAAGCGCGAAGGCCACGACATGTACCAGCAGCTCGTCGAGAACATCCGCCGGCAAGTCGCCCGCACGATCTTCAAGGTTCGGGTCGTCCAGCAGCCCGCCCCCGAGGCTGTCGCTTCCGACGGCGCCCGCCCGGCGACGGCCCCCGCGGCTGCACCCGCCATCCCGACGCGTGCAAGCGGCCCCAGCCCCGACCAGATCCGCACGCTCGGGGCAGCACCGCAGACCGGCGGCAAGAGCAGCAGCGCCGCCAAGCGGCGCAAACTCATCCGCTGATGGGCGCCCTCGCCGACCTCGGCCTCTCCACGGAAGGCGGAGCCATCATGCTCGTCTCCGCCCCCGATTCCGTCCTCGCCGAAGCCTCGCGGATGAAGCCGCGGCCCGCCTTCGCGAGCACGATCCTCACCGCCGAGCCGACGTCCCGCATCCTCTGGTGGCCCGAACGGGCCCACCTCGAGCCCGGCCTGCTCAGCCGTCTCGCCTGGATGACCTCCGTCGCGCGCGGCGAAGCCTGGCTCATCCTGGATCCTGCCGAGCCAGAATCGCCCCGCGTCGACGAACTCACCCCGCTCCTCGGCGCGGCCTCGCTCACCCTCGTCGAGCAACGCCCCATCGGCCGCGGCGAGATCGCCCTCCACGTCCGCCCCGCCCCCCGCTGAGGCCGCCCGTCGCCCGCCTCTGGTAGAGTGAGGGCACAGCCCACTCACCAGCCCGCCAGCCATGAGCAAAAAACACAAGAAGCACCACCCCAAGCACGCCCCGCAGCAACCCGAAGCCAACCCCACCACGCGCCTCGAAGGCGAGCCCCTCCCCCCGATCCAGGGCCCCGGCCGCGCCATGGTCATCATGGCCCACCCCGATGACGCCGACTTCCTCTGCGCCGGCACCGTCGCCAAGTGGTGCGCCGAAGGCTGGGAAGTCATCTACGTCGTCGTCACCAGCGGCGACAAAGGCACCCACGACCCCACCATGCACCCCGAGAAGTTGGCTGCCATTCGCGAAGAGGAGCAGCGCGAAGCCTGCCGCGTCCTCGGCGTCAAAGAGTGCATCTTCCTCGGCTATCCCGATGGCTTCACCAGCGAAAGCGCCGAACTCCGCGGCCAGATCGTCCGCCTCCTCCGCATCTACCGGCCCGATGTCGTCATCACCTGGGATGCCTTCCGCGGGACCTTCAACCACCGCGACCACCGGAACGTTGGCCAGGCCACCATGGACGCCATCTACCCCATCGTCCGCGACCGCCTCTTCTACCAACAGCACGAACACGAAGGGCTCGAAAGCCATCAGGTCAACGAAGTCCTCCTCGCCGGCGCCGAGAAGCCCGATTACGCCGTCGACATCACCGACTACTGGGAGAAGAAGATCGCGGCGATCCTGTGCCACACGAGCCAGCTCGGTGGCCGCACCAAGGAAGACTTCCTCCGCGAACGCCAAGCGCGCGAGCAGCGCGAGCCGGGCAAGCCGATCGAGGAGCGCTTCCGCCGCTGGAGCATCCGTCGGCCGCCGCGGCAGCCCCAAGCGACAGCGCCCGAGCCGCGACCCAAGCCCCAGCGCGCCGCCACGGCCTAGCGCCTACCCCTGCGCGACGATCCCGGCGGCGAGGAGTTCGGCTACGCGCGCCTCGTCGAAGCCGCACTCCCGCAGCACCTCGACCGAATGCTCGCCGACGAGGGGCGAGCGGCGCGGGTAGCCATTCGGCATCTCCGGGAACCAGCCCAGGAGCCGCGGGCCGCGGACCGTCCCCAGCTGCGGGTGGTCGAAATCCTCGAAGTAGCCCGAGGCGTGCAGCCACGGGTCCTCGAACAGCTCCTCCGTCGAGACCGCGACCGCCGCCGGCACACCGCGCGTCGAGAGCCGGTCGAGCACTTCGGCACGCGGCAGCCGAGCCACCGCTTCCGCGATGCGGCCGGCCAGCGTGCCCGAAACCGGCTCCCGCAGCGCTTGCTCCGCCAGCCAGCCCCCCGCCCATTCCGGGTGACCGAGCGCCGCGCAGAGGCCGTGGAAGTGCTCTGGCCGCGTCGCCGCGATCAGGATCCAGCCGTCGGCGCAGGCGTAATACCGGTTCACCGCCGAAAGGCCGAGCAAATCGACCCCACCCTTCGGGTTCGGCGGCCGCCCCTCGTACCACGTCACCTCGCCCGAGAGCGTCAGGATGCTTTGGTTCGCGAGACAGGTCGTCACCTCCTGCCCTTCCCCCGTCACCTCGCGCGCGGCCAGCGCCGCTATCACGCCAAAGGCCGCCATCATCGCGCTCGCCGTATCGTTCACCGGAATCTGGTAGAAGACGGGTTCGTCGTCGCCGCCCTGGAGCGCCATCAGCCCGCTGCGCGCCTGCACGAGCGGGTCGAAGCCTGGGTCGTTCGCCAGCGGACCTTGGGGCCCGTAACCCGTCACCGAGCAGGAGATGATGCGCGGGTTCACCCGCTTCAGGCTCGCGTAGTCGATCCCCAGCCGTTCCCGCACGCCGAGCCGGAAATTATCGAGCACCACATCGCTCACCCGCACCAGCTCCAGGAAAGCGTCGCGCCCTTCGGGCCGCTTCAAGTCGATCGCGAGGCTGCGCTTGCCGCGGTTGTAGCCGACGAAGCCGAGGCCATACGTACGGAACGGGTCGCCCTCCAGCGGCTCCACCTTGATCACGTCGGCGCCCCAGTTCGCCAGGATGGTCGGCGCATACGTCCCGGCGATGAACGCGCCCAAATCCAGCACCCGCACCCCGGCGAGCGGCCCGCCGGGCAGTGATTCCGCGTTCCCGCCGCGCACCCGCTCGTGCGGGGCGATCTCGCCCGGCTCCGCCCGCCGTGGCAGGTGACGTACCTCGCCCGGAGTCGCGCTCAGCTTCACCGGCACCCCGGGGATCGCCACCTTCCCCAACCGTTCGTGCTCGAGCTCGACGCGCATTCCGTTCGCCCGGACCGTCTCGCTCGCGAACCACTCCTCGAGCGTCCCGACGGGGCCCCGTGGCACTCCGGCGGCGTGGAGGATATCGAGCCACTCCTGGCGGGGCTTCTCCCGGAAGCGGGCCTCGAGCGCCTCGATCACCTGCTGGTTGATGCCCGGCTTCAACAGATTCGTGAACTCCCCCTCCACCCCCTCGAGCGCCATCAGGTGGAGCATGTCGGTCGCCTCGAGCGCCTTGAGGAAGAACTGCGGCGTGAGCGTCCCGAGAAAGAACCACTTGCCATCGGCGCATTCGTAGAGCCGATAGTTGGGCACGCCGCCGCGGCTACCCCGCCCGCCCAGCCGGAACACCTCCGCCGCCTTGATCGTCCCGCCGCTCTCGACGGCCGCCACCCCATGCAGCCCGCTCACCACGAGCGATTGACCGCGGCCCGTATGGAGCTTCGCGAAGAGCGCGGCAGCGATCGCACCGGCGCCGAGCATCGCTTGGCCGTAGTGCACCTGTGGCGTGACCAGGTAGGTCGGGCGGTCCTCGTAGCTCATCTGTAGCCAGGCGACGCCCGAGACGGCTTCCAGCAGCCCCTCGTCGGGCGGCAGTTGGCTCCAGCGACCGAGGGGGGAGTAGGGCGGAAACCATGCGTGCACCAGGGCGGGGTCGGTGCCTCGCACGGAAACGGAGTCGAGGCCGCTCCGCTCCAACTCCCCCGGTTTCCAGTCGAACACGGCAGCATCCGCGTTGGCAAGGAGCGTTCGGGCGGCAGCCAAGTCGTCGAATCGGTGGAGATCGAGCGTCACCACCGTTTTGTTCCGGTTCCAGCAGAGGTAGCCGGGGTGGTCTTGCATCCGGTCGCCCCCCGGCGGCTCCACCTTGATCACTTCCGCCCCGAAGTCGGCGAGGAGCATGGTCGCCATCGGCCCGGCGATGCCCTGGCAAAAATCGATGATCCGGAATCCGCTGAACGCACTCATGGCCCGGAACTATAGCCCGCCGAGTGCGAACCGGCACCGGTCTCCAACCCGCTCCCGGCTCGTCCCCGCACTGCCCCTCGGCCAGCGGGACGGCCTTGCCGAGCATGAGGGCAAGGGCCCGCCCGTGCGCATCGCCGAATCCGCCGAACAACCGCTCGCCGCCTTCCAGCGTGCCACCGAGGCCCGCCTGGCCGAAGCCCGCCGTGCGCTCGAACGCGGCCCCCTCGCGCTTCCCGGCGGCGCTGCCCCCGCCGTTCCCCTCGCCGACGCGGTCACCCTTTCGCCCGAGGCACGGGCCGCCTACGCGCGCCACCTCCGCGAGCCGCCCGACCTCGCCCACCTCGTCCACCTGTTCCGCGACGCGCTCCGCGGCCCAGCGGCCGGCCGGTCAGCCGCGCTCGCCGCCCTCCGCGCAGCCCTACTGGCCGCCGGTGCGCCTGCTGGCGACCTTCCCGCCAGCCCGGCCGAGCTCGCCCGGCTCGCGAGCCTGCTCCGCGCCGCCTTCCCCACCGCCGACGATGAGGGCGTCGCCCACCTCGGGGCGTGGTTGCTGGCTGCGCGAGCGAACGCCGATGCCGGCCTGCCACCCGCGCTCCTCGCGCTCCTCGGCGAATGGCGGGAGCGCCGGCGGCTGCCCCAACGCCGCCGCGAGGGGCGGCGCCCGCCACCCGAGCGCTAGTCCACGGGTTGTATACTCACGCCGCTTCGCCGGAGGGTTCCCGTGGACGTCACCTGGTCGCAGCTGCAGCCCGAATTCGACGCCATCACCAGCCGCATCGTCTGGGCGGTCGTCACCACGGTCGATACGAAAGGCCGCCCCCGCTCTCGCATCCTCCACCCGATTTGGGACGGCCACGTCGGGTGGATCGCCACCTCTCCTCGGTCGCTCAAGGCGAAGCACATCGCCGCCAACCCCTGGGTCGCCGTCGCCTATTGGGATCAGCAGCACGAGCAGGTGTACGCCGAGTGCCGGGCGCGCTGGGACGAAACCCCGGAACGGAAAGCCTGGCTGTGGGAGAAGTTCAAGACGACGCCCCCGCCGCTCGGCTACGACCCGGGCATGCTCTGGAGCAGCCCTGCCGACCCGACCTTCGGCGCTCTTCGCCTCGACCCGATTCGCATCGAAGTCTCCCGCCTGAGCGAGGTGATGAGCGGCAAGCCCGCGCGGATCTGGCGCCCAGCGCACGGCTAAGGCCGGCGGGCCGCTCCCGCCTCGTAGGCCGCCAGCATCTCCGCCCCCATCGCCGGCAAATTCGGACGCTGCTCCCCGCGGTAGACGCCGGCCGCCACCTGTTCCCAGAGATCGAGCACTGCCGTTAGCTGCTCGCGGTAGAAGATGGCGTACGCCGCCGCCAGCCGCTCGAGCCCCGGGCCAAGGGTCGCTGCCTCTGCCGCGCCCTCCCGCGTGGCGCTCCAGGCCAGGCTCGTCCCGATGTGTTCCCAGGGCCAGGCGAGCACCGTGTTTTCGCGGTCGGCGAGTGCCGCCTTGAAGCCGTCGGCCGTGCGCCGCGAGACGACCCCCGCCTCGGTCCGCAGCTCCGGCCGGAGGACGTCCGGCCGGCGGAACGGCTCCGGCCGGGCAAAGGCAGCGCCGCAGACGAGCGAAGCGGCATTGCTGCAGACCCGCTCCAGTTCGGCGAACGTCAGCCCCTCGAGCGGCCGGCCCCCCGCGAACTGCCCCAGCAGCCAGCTCCCGAAGCCCGGGGCCGCCTCGCTGCCCGGGTCCGCAGTCCCGCCTCTCCACCGAAACCACCTCATGCTCCCATTTTCGGCCCAGGCGGCCGCGCGCCACAGCCACCGGCGCCCCGAAGCCCAGGAGCGCCATCGCGCCCATGCTTTCACCACTGCGGGAGGGCCGTCCGGTCACCGGATGGGTACCCATGCGGCCGTACCGCTTCCTCTCGCCGCCTCCCTAGCATCTGGTCAGTGGCGCCCCCGTGGCGCCACCCACCCGTACTGCCAAGCACGATTCGGAGCGTGGCCCTTGCACGGTAAGCACCTCGTCAGCGTCGCCCTTCTGTGGGCCGGCCTCACCGCGGTCGGCGAACTCCTCGTCATCGCCGACCTCTTCCCGACCGTCGGCTCGCACGAGGCCGAGGATTTCGACAGCATCTTCCGCTTCCTCCTCCTCCTCGGCATTCCCGTTTTCGCCTTCGTCATCGCCGTCGTCGGTTACGCCGCCCTCACCTGGCGCGTCCGCGGCGAACGGCCGCCCGAGGACGGCCCGCCCATCCGCGGCGGCGGCTGGGTGCCCCGCATCTGGCTCGCCGTCACGGGGGCGCTCGCCGTGTTCGTCATGATCTACCCCGGCCTCACCGGGCTCGCCAAGCTCCAGGCCTCGGCGAGCGGCTACGGCTGGGGCGAAGAGCAAGCCGACTTGGAGATCAACGCGACCGCCTTCATGTGGCAATGGACGTTCGACTACCCCAACGGCGTCCAGGTCTCGGCGGCCAAGGGTGGGGAGATCGTCATCCCCGTCGACCGGAAGGTTCGTTTCAACGTCAACTCCATCGACGTCGTCCACTCGCTCTGGATTCCCGCCTTCCGGATGAAGATCGATGCCCTCCCCGGCCGGACCACCTACATGACGGTCCATCCCACCGAGCTGGGCGCCTACACCGAGGACCAGTCCTACCGCGTGCAGTGCGCCGAGCTCTGTGGCCTCGACCACTCGAAGATGTGGCTCCCAGTCCGCGTCGTCACGCAAGCCGAATACGAGGCCTGGCTCGCCGGCCTCGCCACGGGGGGTAAATAACAGATGTGCGCCGTCAAATCCGTCTTCGGAGCCATGGGCCTGGGGCTCATCGGCTTCTACCTTGGCCTGGGGATCGTCGCCATCCTCCGCGAGCTGTTCGGTTATCCCGACCCCTGGGGCGGCGAAATCAACATCGTCGGCGGTTGGGTGCTCGGCGTCTTTCTCTGGTTGTTGGGGATCGGCATGTGGGGCCAGTGGGGTCGCGAGTGGTTCGGCCTCCGGACGTACCGGCGCGAGCTGCCCGGCTGGCAGCGCTACTTCACCTTCAACACCGACCACAAGGTGATCGGCATTCAGTACCTGGTGACCTTCATGGTCGTCTTCTTCCTCGCCGGTGCCCTGGCCATGGTCATGCGCGCCGAACTCGCCCAGAGCGGCCACCAATTTCTCTCCAATAGCCAGTACAACGGCACCATGGGCCTCCATGGCATCCTCATGGTCGCCGTGGCTGTGGCCGCCGTCATCGGCGGTATCGGCAACTACGCCGTCCCGCTCATGATTGGCGCCCAGGACATGGCCTTCCCCCGGCTCAACGCCCTCACCTTCTGGCTCATCCCGCCCGTGGCCGTGGGGCTCCTCGCCACGCCCTTCCTCGGCGGCATCGAACACGGCTGGACGGCCTACCCACCCCTCTCGATCTTCACCAACAGCGCCCAGGTCCTCTTCGACCTCTCCATCATCACCTTCGGCCTCACCTCCATCCTCGGCGCCCTCAACTTCATCGCGACGATCATCTACATGCGCGCGCCGGGGCTCTCCTGGGGACGCCTGCCCATCTTCGTCTGGTCGATGTTCGCCACCTCCTGGATCGCGCTGCTCTACACGCAGGGCTTCGCCGCCGCGCTCCTCCTCGTCCTCCTCGACCGGCTCGGCTTCTCCTTCTTCGATGCCGCCAACGGCGGCGACCCGCTCCTCTACCAGCACGTCTTCTGGTTCTACTCGCACCCGGCCGTCTACATCATGGTGCTCCCCGGCTTCGGGCTCGCCCTCGAGATCATCGCCCACTTCTCGCGCAAGCCGCTCTTCGCCTACAAGTACGCGGTCGCGGCCTTCCTCGGCATCCTCGGCCTGAGCGGCGTCGTTTGGGCCCACCACATGTTCACCTCGGGCATGCCCAACTACCTCCATGGCCCGTTCCTCGTCGCGACGGAGCTCATCTCCATCCCGACGGGCCTCATCTTCCTCTCCGCGTTGGGCACCATCTGGCTCGGCAGGCTTTGGCTCAAAGCGCCGATGCTCTTCGCCCTGGCCGTCATCTTCAACTTCGCCTGCGGCGGCGTGACCGGCATCTTCCTCGCCGACGTCCCGACCGATATCCACCTCCAAGATACCTACTTCGTCGTCGCCCACTTCCACTACACCATCGTCGGCGGCGAAATCTTCGCCCTCTTCGCGGCCATCTACTACTACTTCCCCAAGATGACGGGGCGGATGTACAGCGAACGGCTCGCCAAGCTCCACTTCTGGTGGATGTTCATTGGCTTCAACGCCACCTTCTTCCTCATGCACCTGCCCGGCATCAAAGGCATGAACCGGCGCATCGCCGACTTCCAGTCGGAGCTCGACCCGCTCAACCTCGCCGTCAGCCTCGCTGGGTTCTTCCTCGGCGCCTCCTTCCTCGTCTTCATCTGGAACATGGTGTACAGCTGGCTCCGCGGTCCTGTCGCCGAGGCCAACCCCTGGCAGGCGCGTACCCTCGAGTGGCAGACCAGCTCGCC
The DNA here is from genome assembly GCF_034432735.1 of Tepidiforma sp. Classification (GTDB taxonomy): domain Bacteria; phylum Chloroflexota; class Dehalococcoidia; order Tepidiformales; family Tepidiformaceae; genus Tepidiforma. Next base: position 26,857 of record NZ_DAOUBJ010000014.1, read on the forward strand.
GCCCCCGCACGAGAACTTCCCGGTGCCGCCCGTCGTCAGCGGCGGCCCGTACGACTACGGCGTCCCCGGTTCGAAACACGCGAGCTTCCCCACCGCGCCCCCGGCAGGCTTCGCCGGCGCGCCCGCAGGCGGTGGCCAGTAAGGAGGGAACGACACCATGCGCAAACCGATGCAGACCGGCCTCGTCGTCGCGGCCATCCTCGCGGTCCTCACCGTCACCGAATACCTCTTCGCCACCCACGTCGAGCAGGACACCCTCCGCTTCCTCGGCATCACCGTTTCGGCAATCGGCAAGGCCACCCTCATCGCCTACTACTTCATGCACATCTACCGCCTCTGGCGGCCCCAGGAGGCTCACTGAATGGCGCTCGCGACCGCTCACCACGAAGCCGCTCACGCCCCAACGCACAATAGCCTCGCGATCAATCGCGCCGGCCTCTGGCTCTTCTTCTTCTCCGAATCGATCCTCTTTGGCTTGCTCCTCAGCGCGCGCTTCTACCTCGAAGGCATCCACCGCGAAGAGCTCGACCAGCTGCTCGGTCTCGGCATCACCATCGTCCTGCTCCTCAGCTCCGTCACCGCCTACACGGCCGAGACGGCGATCGAGCACGACAACAAAAAAGTCGCCAGCTGGTACCTCTTCTTCACCATCCTCCTCGGCCTCCTCTTCGCCGGTGGCGTCGCCTTCGAATGGTCGACCGCGCACTTCCACCGCTACCAGTCGTTCGGCTCCGTCTTCTTCACGATGACGGGTATCCACGCCACCCACGTCGTCACCGGCGTCATCATGCTCGGCCTCGTCTGGATCCAGGCGCTCAAGGGCCGCTACAGCTCCAAGAACCCCTGGGCCGTCAGCGCCGTCGTCATGTACTGGCACTTCGTCGATGTCGTCTGGGTCTTCTACTACCCGGCGCTCTACCTCACCAAATAGCGAGGACGAACGATGTTGGAGCGGCTGACCGGCTCGGTCGCGCGGCAGTTGGCCCTCTGGGTGCTCGGCGGCTTCGTCGTCGGCTGGCTGGTCAGCGTCTTCTGGTGGGCCCTCCTCGAACCGACGAGCGCCGAGCACGCCGACGAAATCGTCATCCCGCCGGGCGCTGCCGAACTCATCGCCCAGGGACGCCGCGTCCCCGGCGTCCCTACCGTCATCCGCGGCGGACGCACCGGCACCGTTCGCATCACCAACAACGACGCAGTCGAGCACTACCTCGCCGGCGCGCTGATCCGCCCCGGAGCGACCGCCGAGGTCCGTCCCGCCGAGCGCGACGGCCAAGTCGCCTGCAGCTTCCACGTCGGCGGCGTCATCGGCTACCAGCTCGACGAGCGCCCGCCGATCACCGTCACCTTCATCCCCGCCGCCCTGCTGGGTGTGCCATTCGGGATTGCCTTCGGGATCGCCACGATCGTCGCCCGGCGGATCGGCGACGACGCGCCCGAACCCGCCAACGCCTGAGCCTGGGCCGTCCCCCGGCGAGGAGGTCGCGATGCCCTACGAGCCCTCCTTCGAGGCAGCGCCGCCGCCGCGCCTCGCCGGCCCGCACCTTTGCCTCGAACCGATCCACCCCCGCACGGCCGACGAACGAACCCGCCGGCTATTCCTCGCCTGCAGCGAACGCGCGGCCGCCGGCGCCGAGCCCGGGCTGACGTACGCCGCCGCCCTCCGCGCCATCGCCGGTGGCAGTTGCACTGCGTGGGCCGTCCACCGCACCCGCGGCCCCGCCATCGGACTCGCTTGGCTCGTCGGTGGAGCTTCGCGCGGGCTGGTTGGCCGGCCGCCCAAGGCTGCTGCTGGCGCTGCCTGGGCCCCGGGGACCACGGTTTCCTCGCGCCTGGCGCGCGAGCTCGTCCTGCTCCTCCTCGGGTACGCCTTCGAGGAACGGGGCATCCATGCCGTGGCCGTGCGCGTCGGTGGCCTGCGCCCGGTCGACGTGCCCCTCCTCGCCAGTGAATGGCCCGCCCTCCGTGCTTCCCTGAAGGAACGCCTCGCCACCGACTGA
>NZ_DAOUBJ010000015.1:0-6870 GCF_034432735.1 Tepidiforma sp.
GCCGCAACTTCAAGTGGTCGGTGAACGAAACCTTACCCTGCAGGTAAGTGGAACGAACTCAACGGCCGCGATGCTAACGGTTCGCAACACGGGAACGGGCATCGGCCCATTTCGCGTTCGAACATCGGCAACCTGGCTCATCGTCAGACACCCGAACGACCCGCCGGGGCGAGTCATCGACGGCGCGGTAGCGGTCGGAAGCGACCTCCAAGTCGTGACCTCGACGAGTCCGCGCGTCACGCAGGCTGGGGCCGACTCCGTGCTGGAGATCCGGATCGACCCTGCGGTGCTGCCAACGAGCGCCACGAGCGGGACGATCCTCATCGAGCCGCTCATGGGCCCGCTGCAGGCGTTTTCCATTACCGTGACAGTTCAGCGGTCCGGGTCCGCGAGCGGCCCGCCACTCCCGCCCTTCAAGAGAGTCCTCCCGAACGTCACCCGCGATGAGCTCCCCTGAGCACCCTCAGCGCGCGTGGGCTGCCTCGAGTTCCTTCTTGTGCGCGTCTATCACCTGCTGGGCGATGTGAGCCGGAACCTCTCCGTAATGGTCAAGCGACAATTCGAAAAGCCCGCGGCCCTGCGTCAGCGAGCGAAGATCCGAGGCGTACCGCTGCACTTCCGCGAGCGGGACTTCTGCCTCGATAACGGTCGTCCCTCCTTCCGGTGTGATTCCGTGAATGCGGGCCCGTTTGGTATTCAGGTCGCCCACGACGTCGCCAGCGAACGACTCGGGAACGTACACGCGAATGAGCATGATCGGCTCGAGCAGAATAGGACCGGCGGCCTGGACCGCCTCCTTGAGAGCCTGCGAAGCCGCGAGCTTGAAGGACATTTCGTTCGAATCGACCGGGTGATGCTTGCCATCGACCAAGGTGACCTGGCAGTCGGTGAGCTCGTAGCCGGCCACGATTCCAGTAGCTGCCGTCTCCATGACCCCCTTCTCGACGGCCGGGATGAACTCTTTCGGGACCGCTCCCCCGACCACACGTTCGGCGAATCGAATTCCCGAGCCCCTCGGCAGAGGCTCGATTTCGAGCGTGACGCGGCCGTACTGGCCGTGACCGCCAGTTTGTTTTTTGTGGGTGTATTCGGCAGACGCCTTCTTCGTGACGGTTTCCCGATACGGAACCCGCGGCAACGCGAGCTCGACCTCGACGTTGAATTTCCGCTTGAGTCGCTCCACGGTCACATCGAGATGAGCGTCGCCCAGACCCGAAAGGATGAGCTCTCCCGTACCCGGGTCCCGATCGAGGCGAAGCCCCGGGTCCTCCTCGACCATCCGCTGCAAGCTCGGCCCCAGTTTGTCGACTGCGGCTTTGCCGACTGGGTGGACCGCCATGCTGAATACGGGAGCGGGGAATTGCATCGCCGGGAGGACTACCGGACGCTCCCGGCTGCCAAGCGTATCCCCGGTCGAAGTGTGCGAAAGTTTCGCCACCACGCCGATGTCGCCAGCGCGGAGCTCGGTCACGGGAAACTGCTCCTTGCCGCGTTGGAGGTAAAGCGTACCGAGACGCTCGTCTGCCTGCTTGTTGGCGTTCCACAGATGCGAGTCAGCCGTCACGGTGCCCGAAAACACCCGCAGATACGTCAACCGCCCCACGAATGGGTCGGCCGCTGTTTTGAACGCGAGCGCGACAGGCGGTGCCGCTGAATCTGCCATCACCTTCACGTCTCCAATGACGATTGGCTCGCGGTCGGCCGGAGATGGACCGCTGAAGGCGACGTTGTGCAGCAGCTCGCGCACGCCGATCAGCTTTGTCGCCGAAGTGCACAGCACAGGGAAGATCAGGTTGTGATCGAGGCCGCCATGGAGTACCCGCCGGAGTTCATCTTCGGTGAGTTCTTCGTCGGCGAAGTACTTGTTCATCAGCTCTTCGTCCGTCTCCACGATCCCTTCGATGAGTTCGGCGCGGAGCCGTTCAGCCTCCGCGACGAGCTCGCCCGGAACATCCGCTTCTTCGGCTTGCTCGCCCACGTACGCCCTCATGTGGAGAAGGTCGACGACTCCACGGAACGATTCATGGGCGCCTATGGGCAGCTGCAGCGGCATCACCCGGTGCCCCCAGCGCTCACGAAGCGCTGAAAGCACAGATCCAAAGTCGGCGTTCTCGCGGTCCATGCGATTCACCACGATCATCCGCGGCAGGCCAAGCCGCTCGGCGATTTGCCATGCCCGGTCGGTGCCCACCTCTGGTCCCGAAACCGCATCGACGACGACGACCGCAAGGTCAGCCGCGTGCGCTCCGCAAATGACCTCGGACACGAAGTCCGCATAACCCGGGGTGTCGATCAAATTGATCTTTCGCTCCTCCCACTCGAGCGGAGCGAGCGCAAGGTTGAGGCTGAATTTCCGGCGGTGCTCGTCCTCGTCGTAGTCGGTAACCGTATTCTGGTCCTGGATGGACCCGAGGCGCGTAATGGCTCCGCTCTCGTAGAGTGCCGCCTCGGCGAGGCTCGTCTTTCCGACGCTCCCGTGGCCCACCAGGACCACATTACGTATGGCTTCGGTGGGGTACACCTTCATCGACGTCAACCTCCTGCGGCCAGCGAAGTGGCCCGTAGTCTACGCAGGCCGCAACGGCCTCTCAATGCGCGAAAGCGGCAGCAGGTGGCGCAAGCGAATACTACGCTCGCCTCCGTTCGCGTCTCCGGCGCGTGTTCGGTAGACTCGCTACCGGGATTCGTACGGATGTTCGTATCATGACCAAGTACGTCGCGCTCGACCTCGAAACCACCGGCCTCGAACCGGAGTCGGATCGCGTGATCGAGGTCGGCGCTATCCGAATCAGCGACGACGCCGAGGAGTCCGAATTCTCGACGCTGGTGAACCCTGGTCGGGAACTCTCGCCGTTCATCGAACGGCTGACCGGCATTTCCTCGCGCGAGGTCGCGAGTGCTCCCACCCTCGATGCTATCGCTCCCGAGCTCGCGCGGTTCCTCGACGGGGCGGTACTCGTTGGCCACAACATCGAATTCGACATCGATTTCCTCCGTTCGGCTGGAGTGGTGGGTAGCGCAGAGGCAATCGATACGGCCAAGTTTGCCCGCCTCCTCCTGCCAGAACTCAAGGGCTACGGCCTCGCGGACGTAGCCGCGGCCCTCCATATCCAAAGCGAAGGGCACCACCGGGCACTTGCGGATGCCCGCCTTGCCGCTCGAGTGTTCGTTCGCCTCCGTGAGATGGCGGCGCGTCTCGAGCCGGCCCGCCGCGCTTTGCTCGCGAACCTGGTCAGCGGCGATTCGCCGGCGCTGGCGAGAGCGCTCGGCGGCGAGTCGCCGATGGCCGTGCCATCATCTTCCGTGCTACCATCCCCGTTGCCGTACAAGCCACCGACACCGCTCGCGCCAAGCGAACCGCCCAAGCCTATCCGGCCTAGCGATATCGAGCGCGTCTTCCGAGCGCTGGCGCAAGTGTTACCTGGATTCGAACAGCGCGACGAACAACTTCGGATGGCTGAAGCCGTGCGCCGAGCATTCGATCGGGGCGGCCACCTGCTCGTTGAAGCGGGAACCGGCGTGGGCAAGTCGCTTGCCTACCTGGTTCCTGCAGCCCTCGACGCGCTCCGTAACGGGCGACGCGTGGTCATCAGTACCAACACCATCGCGCTCCAGGAACAACTCCGAGAAAAGGACATTCCCCTGCTGCGCCAAGCGCTCGTCGAAGCTGGCATCGTCAATGACCAGGACGGTCTGCGCGTTGCTGTCCTGAAGGGCAGGGGGAACTACCTCTGCTATGCACGATGGGTAGCGAACTACGTCTCCGGTTCGCGCGATCCCGACGTCGCGCGCCTGAGCGCCAGTATTCTGCTCTGGCTCGAACGAACCTCTACTGGCGACCGGTCGGAGCTGCGCCTCGTTCCCGAAGAATGGGCTGCTTGGTCTCGCCTTTCGGCCGCCGATGCCGATTGCCTCTCGCTTCAACACCGACACGTTCGCGAAGGCAACTGCTTCTTGTTGCGGGCTCGGAAGAACGCCGAGGCGGCGCACCTGATCATCGTCAACCACGCACTGCTGCTCGCCGACATCGCAGCCGGCGGGAGTGCCATCCCAGCCTTCGATCACCTCGTTGTCGACGAAGCGCACAACCTCGAGGAGGTCGCTACCCAGCAGTTCGGCCGTAGTCTCACCCTCGGCGCCGTCGATGAGGCGCTCGACGCCATCCATCGTCCCGCGGCGCGTGACCATCGCGAAGGCGGCGCCCTGATGCTACTCCGCTCCTTCGATCGCGAGCCCTATGGCGACTTGGCACAAACGATTCAGCAGCTGGTCTCCGGCGCGCGGCACTCGGCACGTCCTCTTTTCGAAGCTATCGGACTTATCCCGGCGCGGGATGGCGATACGGACCGGGTACTGCTCGGGTCTCTCACCCGCCGAGAGCCAGCCTGGGAAACGGTCGAGGAGTATTGGCGGAACCTCTCCGGACCACTCGAGCGCCTCGGGCGAGCCGGAGAGCAGGCCGCCAAACTCCTCGCCGGCGCGCCCGTCGAGGCCGCTGCAGAACTGGCGAGCGAGTTCCAGAGTGCATTCCGGCGTATCGCCGAGCTCCGCGTACTCGGCGATACGATCGTCCAGTCGCCGGGCGCCGACGTTGTGACTTGGGCAGCCCGGGATGCCGATGGCATCGGTTCGCTCCACATGGCCCCCCTCGAAGTAGGGCCGCTCCTTTGGGAACATCTCTTCCAGCCCCGCCGCGTTGTGATCGCCACCAGCGCGACGCTCAGCGCGAACCACGACATGTCTTTCGCTGCGGGCCGCCTCGGTTTGCAGGCCCCGGAGACGCTCGAGCTAGGGTCACCGTTCGATTACGAGCGTGCTGCGCTGCTCGCGGCGGTCGATGACCTGCCCGAGCCGAACCATCCGGAATTTCCCGCGGCGCTCGCCGGCTCCATCGGCGAGCTGGCCCAGGCGTCTGGGGGGCGCGCGATCGCACTCTTCACATCCAACGCGCTCCTCCGGCACGTTGCCGGGCTCGTCCGTCCGGTCATCGAGCCGCATGGAATTGTCGTGTTAGCGCAAGGCATCGACGGAACCCCACGGTGGATCACCGAACAGTTGCGCGAAAACCCACGGACGCTGGTCCTCGGCAGTGCGAGCTTCTGGGAGGGTGTCGATGTTCGTGGCGATGCCCTCTCGCTCGTGATGATCACGCGTCTACCGTTCGACGTTCCCACTGACCCGCTCGCGCGTGCCCGCGCAGAGCAATATGACGATCCCTTCAATCAGTACCAGGTGCCTGCGGCAATCCTTCGCTTTCGACAGGGGTTCGGTCGGCTCATACGCGACCGACGTGACCGGGGGGTCGTCGTCGTGTTCGACCGGCGACTTTGGGAGAGGCGCTACGGGCGGCGGTTCATCGAGTCGCTGCCACGCTGCACCTGGTTCAAGGGCTCGACGCCCGCGGTTGCACGGGCTATCCAGGAGTGGCTCGTAAGTGAATGACTTGAGCCATCGACTTGCGACGGTCGGCGAGCGGGTCGGCCTTCGCCCGGCGGGTCCGGCAGGGCTGGACGTAGTTCGGCAGCGCGACGGCGCCATCGTGGGGTCGCTCGAGGTGAAGCATGGAAGGTCGCCTGCCGAGTTGATCATCTGGCGCCTTTGCATCGAAACCCCGGACCGCGGGTATGGCTGCGGGTCCGAGGCCGCGCTCCTGACCACCCGTGCAGCATTCGCAGCGGGCTGGCGGAGGTTGTTGGCGCGCGCTCACCCCGACTTCGCGTTGTCCGTCTACTTTTGGGCCCGGATGGGCTTCCGGCCCCTCCATGGAGAGGGGCCGGAAGGGGGAATTTGGTTCGAGCGGAGGTACGCCCCCTAGGCGTTCGCCCAAGCGGCCATCTTCGCCCTGAGGTTGCGATCGAGCTCATCGAGGAATTCCTCGGTCGTGAGCCAGGGCGTTTCTGGGGAGATGAGCATGGCAAGATCCTTGGTCATCCTTCCACTTTCGACGGTTTCGACACAGACCTGCTCGAGCGCCTCGGCGAAGCGCGCCACCTCGGGGGTCCCGTCGAGCTTCGCTCGGAAGGAAAGGCCGCGGGTCCAAGCAAAGATGGATGCGATCGGGTTGGTCGAGGTCTTCTCGCCCCGGAGATGGGCGCGGTAGTGGCGAGTCACCGTGCCGTGAGCGGCCTCGGCCTCGCACGTCTTGCCATCCGGCGTAAGCAGCACCGAAGTCATGAGCCCAAGCGAGCCAAAGCCTTGCGCTACCGCGTCGGATTGAACGTCGCCGTCGTAGTTCTTGCAGGCCCAGACATAACCGCCTTCCCACTTCAGGGCCGACGCTACCATGTCGTCGATCAGCCGATGTTCGTAGGTCAGTCCACGGGCCCGGAACTCGTCTGCGAACTCCGCCTCGAACACCTCCTGGAAGATGTCTTTGAATCGGCCGTCATAGGCCTTGAGGATGGTGTTCTTCGTCGAAAGGTACACCGGATAATTCCGCTCCAGTCCGTAGCGAAACGAGGCCCGGGCGAAGTCGCGGATGGAATCGTCGAAATTGTACATCCCCATCGCGACACCTGCCCCTTCGAACCGGGCGACCTCCAGCTCGATAGGCTCTCCGCCACCCTCCGGCACCCAGCTGATCGTGACCTGCCCAGGTCCAGGAACGCGGAAATCGGTAGCGCGGTACTGATCACCGTGCGCGTGACGGCCGATGACGATGGGCTTCGTCCAGGTGCTCACGAGCCGCGGAATATTGCGACAGATGATCGGCTCGCGGAACACCACGCCCCCAAGGATGTTGCGGATCGTGCCGTTCGGCGATTTCCACATCTGTTTCAGGTTGAATTCCTTGACACGCGCTTCGTCGGGGGTGATCGTCGCGCACTTCACGCCCACACCGTGCCTTTTGATGGCAAGCGCAGCATCGAC
>NZ_DAOUBJ010000016.1:0-21468 GCF_034432735.1 Tepidiforma sp.
GAAAAGCCGCCTGCGGCGGGCCCATGGAGCCGCTCGCCGTCTTCGTCGCATCCGACGGCGAATGGATGCTCATTCACCGCTGCAAATCCTGCAGCGTCCTCCACGAAAACCGAATCGCCGGCGACGACAACCTCATGCTCCTCATCGCCATCGCCGCCCGTCCCCTCGCCAACCCACCCGTCCCCCTGGAGTACCTCCCGTGACCAGAAGCCGCGCCCTCGACGTGCTCCTCCAAAACCTCCAGCTCGAACGCCTCGACCGCGACCTCTTCCTCGGCCAACCCGGCCCAGGCACCGGTCGCCTCTTCGGCGGCCACGTCGCCGCCCAGTCCGTCATGGCCGCTGGCCTCACCCTCGAGCCAGACGCCGGCTTCATCCACTCCCTCCATGCCTACTTCCTCAAAGGTGGCACCCACGACGTCCCCATCCGCTTCGTCGTCGATCGCATCCGCGATGGCCGCACCTTCTCCACCCGTCACGTCGTCGCCTACCAGGGCGGCGAAGCTATCTTCGACCTCTCCGCATCCTTCGCCCGCCCAGAGGATGGCGTATCTCATCAAGACGTCATGCCCAGCGCTCCACCCCCCGACGGCCTCCCCAACTGGGAGGACGTCCGCGGCGAAATGCTCGAAGACGCCGACCGCCGCCGCCGCTCACAACCCATCGAAATTCGCGTCGTCGATCCCGACCTCCCCGGCGAACGCCTCCCAGCCCGCCGTCGACTCTGGATGCGACCCAACGGCCAACTCCCCGACGACCCGCTCATCCACGCCGCCGTCCTCACCTACGCCACCGACCGCACCCTCCTCTCCACCGCCGCCCGACCCCACGGCCTCACCTGGGGGCGCCGCATGTCCGCCAGCCTCGACCACGCCGTCTGGTTTCACGGGCCCGTGCATTTCGATGGCTGGCTCCTCTACGCCAGCGAAAGCCCCGTCGCTCGCCACGCACGCGGGCTCATCTTCGGCTCCATCTGGACGCCCAACGGCCTGCGCGTCGCCTCCGTCGCCCAAGAAGGCCTCATCCGGATCCCCCGCGACCGCGCCGAGCCACCCGCCACCAACTAAAGCGCCAGCGTCGCCGGCTGCTCCAAAATCCCCCGAATCTCCGTGATGAACCGCGCACCCTCCACCCCGTCAGTTACGCGGTGGTCCGCGCTCAACGCCACCTTCATCACCTGCCGCACCACCACCTCTCCATCCCGAACCACCGGCTTCGGCATCACCGAGCCTACCCCCAGAATCGCCGCCTGCGGCGGATTGATAATGCCAATCAGCGTCTCGACCCCATAAGCGCCCAGATTCGTAATCGTGAACGTCCCCTCGCCGTACTCCGCCGCCGTCAGCTTGCCCGCTCGCGCCCGCTCGATAAGGTCCTTCGTCTCCTGCGCAATCCGCCCGAGCGACTTCGCCTGGCAATCGAGCACCGCCGGCGCAATCAACCCCTCCTCCAACGCAATCCCGATGCAAATGTTTATCCGCTCGTGCATCTCCAGCCCATCTTCACGGAAAGCCGCATTGAACTTCGGATGGCGTTCCAGTGCCAGCGCGCAGGCCTTCACGATGAGGTCGTTGATCGTCACCCTGTGCCCCTCCGGGAGCCCCGCATTCAACTGGGCGCGGAAGGCCAACGCATCCGTCATATCGATATCCAAGGTCAGGTAGTAGTGCGGCTGCGTCTGCTTCGAGAGCGACATGCGATGGGCGATCGCACGCCGCATCTTGCCCAACTCGACAGGTTCGCCCACGGCCGCCGGTGCGGGCACCGCCGGCGGACGCCCCACCGGTGGAGGAACCGCCGGCGCCGCCGCGCCAGCGGCAACCCCCGTCGTCGCCCGCCCAGCGCCAGCCTCGCGCGCCGCCAGCGCAGCCTCCACATCCCGGCGAAGGATCCGTCCATCCGGCCCCGAGCCCCTCAGGCTCCCGATATCGATGCCCGCCTCACGTGCAATCTTCCGCGCCACCGGGCTGATCCGAATACGACCGTCGTCGGCGACCGCCGTGCTCGACGGCGCCTTTTCCGGCTCCGCCTGCCGGGCAGCCGCTTTCACCTCCGGCTCGATCTCCCGCTTCGCCGGAGGCGGCACCGGCCTCCGCTCCACCTCCGGCGGCACCTCGCCCGGCTCCCCCAGCACCGCAATCACATCACCCACCGGCACGATGTCCCCCTCGCTCGCCACGAGCTCGAGAATCGTCCCAGATTGGAACGCCTCCAACTCCACCGTCGCCTTGTCCGTCTCGATTTCCGCGATCGTCTCCCCCCGCTCGACCCGGTCGCCGACCCTCTTGAGCCAGCGGACCAGCGTCCCCTCGATCATATCCGCGCCCATTTGCGGCATCGTCACTTCGATCGTCACGGGCCTACTCCTTGAACATCCCGAGGACAGCCTCGACGACGTCCTCCTCCGACGGTAGCGCGTGGAACTCCAAATTCCGATTGTAGGGAAGGGGAACATCCTTGCACGCCACCCGCGCCACCGGCGCGTCCAGCCAATCGAACGCCCGCTCCATAATCTGCGCCGCCAGCTCCCCGCCGAACCCCCCGAACCTCCACGCATCCTCCACGATTACCGCCCGGTTGGTCTTCTTCACCGACGCCACCACGGTGTCGATATCCAGCGGACGCAGCGTCCGCAGGTCGATCACCTCTGCGCTGATCTCCTCCTGCTGCTCCAGCAGGTCGGCCGCCCGAATCGCCTGATGCACCGAGCCGCTGTACCCCACGATCGTCACATCGGTTCCCTCCCGGACCACATTCGCCACCCCGAACTCGACCAAAAAGTCCGGGTCATCGGGCACCTCCCCTCGTAACCCGTAGTTCGCCGTGTGCTCGATGAAAATCACCGTGTTCTGGTCGCGAAAAGCCCGCTTCAGCAGCCCTTTCGCATCCGCCGGTGTCGAAGGGCACACCACCTTCAGCCCCGGGAAATGAGCGTACAGCCCCTCCAGGCTGTGGCTGTGCGTCGCTGCCAGCTGCGAACCGCCCCCACTCGCCATGCGAATCACCAGCGGCACATTGATCTGACCGTTCGACATGTGCAGCAGCTTCGCCGCGTTGTTCACGATTTGGTCCAGCGCCAAAAAACTGAAATTGATGGTCATAATCTCGACCATCGGGTGCATCCCCCCCATCGCCGCCCCGATCCCCATCCCCACGATCGCCGACTCCGCAATCGGCGTGTCGCGCACCCGCTTCTCCCCGAACTCCTCCAAAAGGCCCTTCGTCACCGCATACGAGCCACCATAGAGGCCAATATCCTCGCCCATCAAGAAAATCCGCTCGTCGCGGAGCATCTCCTCCCGCAGCGCCTCCCGGAGCGCATCGCGCATTCGCATCACGGCCATGGTCTACTCCTTGTACAGGTGGTCGAAGAGCGAGTCCAACGATGGTTGCGGGCTTCGCTCCGCGAACTCCACCGCCTCGTCCACCGCAGCCAGCGCCCGCGCGTCGAGCTCCGCGAAACCCGCCTCGTCCAGCATCCCCGCCTCCATCATCTGCCGCTTCAGTCGCTCGATGCAGTCGCGTCGCTTCGCCTCCTCGATCTCTTCCTTCAGGCGATACAACTCCGGATCCGCCATCGAATGGCCCCGGTACCGGTAGGTCATCGCCTCGATGAAGAACGGACCCTTGCCCGACCGCGCGTGCGCAACCGCCTCCCGCGTCGCCGCATACACCTCCAACACATCCATCCCGTCGACCGAGACCGCCGGCATGTTGTACGCCGCCGCCAGCTTCGGAATCTCCGTCGAGAGCGACTCCTTGAACGGCACCCCCATCCCGTACAAATTGTTCTCGCAGAAAAAAATCGTCGGCGTGTTCCAGAGCACCGCCATGTTCAGCGCCTCGTGGAATTCCCCCTCACCAACGCTCCCATCGCCAAAAATGCAGAGCGTCACGAAATCCTCCCCCCGCATCTCCGCCGCCACCCCGAGGCCCACGGCCAAGGGCAGGTGCGCCGCCACGATCGCGTAGCCCCCGAGGAACCCCTTCTCCACGTCGTAAAGGTGCATCGACCCTCCGCGGCCACCCGCTACCCCCGTCGCCTTGCCGAAAAGCTCCGCCATCACCCGGTTCGGCTCGAGGCCCCGCGCCAGCGCGTGCCCGTGGTCGCGGTAGTGCGTCAGCACCTTGTCCCGCGGCTCCAGACAATTGATCGCGCCCACCGCGCACGCCTCCTGCCCCGTATACAGGTGCAGAAACCCGCGAATTTTCCCTTTCGTGTAAAGCTCCCCGCACTTCTCCTCGAAGTGGCGGATGAGCACCATCTGGTACAGGAACAGGCCCAGTCGCTCGGCCCCAAGTTCCCGCATCACGTCGCTCCGAACATCCGTCGTCATGCCCTCGCGGCTCCTTCCCGCGGCGTCGCGCGCCGCTTCGCAATGTGAATCGCTTCCCCGTCGGCCGCCAGCGCGGCCTCCTTCAGTGCCTCCGGCAGCGTCGGGTGCGCATGGACAGCAAAGCCAACCTCTGCCGTCGTCGCCTCCAGAAACGCGACCATCGTCGCCTCCCCGAGCAGATCGTTGATGTCGTACCCCACCATGTGAATCCCGATCACCTGGCCCGTCGGCTCGTCCACCACCACCTTCACGAACCCCTCGGTGTGTCCCGCAGCCACCGCCTTGCCGAGCGCAGTCAAAGGAAAACGCCCCGTCCTCACCGCGTACCCGGCCGCCTTCGCTGCCGCCTCCGTATAGCCCACCGAGCCAACCTGCGGCTGGCAGAACGTCGCCCTCGGCATCTGCACATAGTCCGGTTCCGGCCGCGGGAGTCCCGCGATCGCCTCCGCCGCCAGCACCCCCTGATGCGAGGCCACATGCGCCAGCATCAGCTTCCCCGTCACATCGCCCACCGCATAAATCCCAGGAACGCTCGTCTCCATCTTCCCATCGACGTCGACGAATCCGCGCGTCGTGCGCACCCCCGCCGCCTCCAACCCCAGCCCCTCCGTGTGTGGCACGAAGCCCACCGCCACCAGCACTACCTCCGCCTCCACCGCACCCGCCGTCTCCCCCTGCTGCGTATGCACCACCGCCCCAGCCCCAGTCCGCTCCACCCTCGTGACCTTCGTACCCGTCATGCAGGCAATCCCACGGGCCTCGAAGCTCCGCCGGAGCAGTCGGCCCACGTCCTCGTCCTCCATCGGCAACAGCGTCTCCAACATCTCGATGAGCGTCACTTCCGTCCCATAGCTCGCCCAAAGATGCGCGAACTCCACTCCCACCGGTCCCGCGCCGATGATCACCGCCCGTGCCGGCGCCGACCGCCGGGCGAGCGCCTCGCGACTCGTGATGACCGTCTCCCCGTCTGGCTCGAATCCCGGGATCACCCGGCTCGATGCCCCCGTCGCGATCACGATGTGCGACGCACGATGCTCCGTCCCCCCCACCTCGACCGACCGCGTACCGGCCAAACGTGCAGTGCCGCTGATGACCTCCACACCATTGTCGCGCAGCAGCCCCTCCACGCCCCCGACGATCCGGTCCACCACCTGCCGGCTCCGGTCGACCGCAGCCCCGTAGTCGAACTCGACCCCCTCCGCACCGATCAACCCCCAAGTCGCACCCTCTCGCACCGCATTCACCACGTCGGCGTTCTTCAGAAGCGCCTTGCTCGGGATGCAGCCCCAATTCAGGCAGAGCCCCCCGACCCGCTCCTTCTCGAAGACCGCCACCTTCAGGCCCAGCTGAGCCGCCCGGATCGCTGCCACGTACCCCCCGGGCCCACCCCCGATGACCGCGACATCCCACTGAGCCATAGCTTCCTCCTAGACTACCATAGCCATTATCGAACGGCTCGGCGGCAGAGACCAGTCAGCCGCCCTCCACTCTGCCCGAATTCGCAAGCGCCTGTCTATTCGGGAACCGTCACGCTTCCGAACGCGGTTGCCCGCGAAACACATCCACCTGCCCCGGCCGCCGCAGCACGTACATCGCGTGCGTGCGCAGCAGCGGCACCGCCGCCAGCGGCCCGTACAGCCCCGGCGCGAACCTGCCCACACGCCGGGCGATTGGCGGCGCGAGCGTCAGCGTCCGCACCCGCATCGGGCACCGCGGGAACCACCTCCGAATATCGTCCGCCAGAACCGGGTGCACCTTCGGGTTCGCTGGGTTCCTCCGCCGCATGTCGTAGATAAGAATCAAACCGCCCGGCCGCGTGATCCGCACCAACTCGCTCGCGATCCGCTGGGCCACATCCTCGTCCGCCACAGAACTGAACAGCGTAAAAGCCAATGCCAGGTCGAACGCCCGATCCGGCTCCGGAATCCGCTCCGCACTCCCCTCGTGCACCCGAATATCCGATGCCCGCGTCCGGCAGTACGCCACCGCATCCTCGTCGATGTCCTGCCCAGCGAGGTTCCCCGGCTTCGCACCCCACTGCACCAGCAGCCGCAGGTTGTAGCCCGTCGAGCAGCCCGCCTCGAAGGCCCGCAGCTCCGCGAGCGAATGCCACCCCACCCGCCGGAAAATCCCGGCCAGGTAACGCTCCCGCTCCTGCACCATCAAAAGATTGCCCGGCTGGAGGATCGACTGGTCCGCCATGTCGCTTAGCCAATCTACGCGCCCGGCACCATCGAGAAAAGGCGCTATCATCCCCAGCGTGACGATCGAACAGGAGTACATCGACCGCCATCCCGGCTCCCGCACCCTCGCCGAACGCGCCGCTGCCGTCCTTCCCAGCGGAGTCACCCACGATAGCCGCTACCTCCGCCCGTTCCTCATCTACGCCGAACGCGCCGATGGCGCCTACAAGTGGGACGTCGATGGCCACCGGTACATCGACTACGTCGTCGGCCACGGGGCCCTCCTGCTCGGTCACAACCACCCCGTCGTCACCGCCGCAGTCCACCAACAGCTCGCCCGCGGTACCCACTACGGCGCCAGCCACGAGCTCGAAATCGCCTGGGCCGAAGAAGTCGTCCGGATCGTACCCGCCGCCGAAGTCGTCCGCTTCACCTCGTCCGGTACCGAAGCCACGCTCATGGCGCTCCGACTTGCCCGTGCCGCCACGGGGCGACCCGCCATCGTCAAGTTCGAACGCCACTTCCACGGCTGGCACGATTACGTCGTCCCCGCCTCCTCCTACGCCGGCCGCACGCCGCCTGGCATCCCCGAATCCACCCTCGATTCGGTCATCGTCCTCCCGCCCAACCTCGAGGCCGTCGAAGCCGCATTCGCCGAGCGCTCGGATATCGGCGCAGTCATCGTCGAAGCCCCAGGCGCCTCCAGCGGCCAGATACCCCTTCCACCTGGCTTCCTCCAGGGCCTCCAAACGCTCGTCAACCACAACCGCGCCGTCGTCATCATGGACGAAGTCGTCTCAGGCTTCCGCTGGGCCCCCGGCGGCGTCCATCAACTCGAAGGCGTCCAACCCGACCTCGTCACCCTCGCCAAGATCCTCGCCGGCGGCCTCCCGGGCGGCGCCGTCGCCGGGCGGCGCGACCTCCTCGCGTACCTCCAATTCCCAGGCCAAGGTTCTCGCAGCGAAAAAGTCGGCCACCCGGGCACCTTCAACGCCAACCCACTCTCCGCCGCCGCCGGTGTCGCGTGCCTCCGCCACATCGCCGATGGCAGCCACCAGCAGCGCGCCGCCAGCCTCGCCGCCACCCTCCGCGCTGGCATGAACCGCATCCTCCACGAGCTCGCAATTCCTGCCGTCGTCTACGGCCAATCCTCCGCCTTCCGCGTGCACCTCGCCGCCCCCCAGCCACCCGAGCCCCGCGACTACGACGGCCGCGAACTCCCCAGGACGCTCCTCGAAGCGCCAGTGCCCCCGGAACCAGCCCGGCTCCTCCAGCTCGCCCTCCTCAACCACGGAGTCCAGCTTTTCGGCACCGGCGGCATGCTCAGCTCCGCCCACACCGAAGCCGATATCGCCGCCACCCTCGACGCCTGGCGACATGCACTCCTCGCCCTCCTCGAAGAGGGCCATGTACGGCCTGCCTGACTCCATAGCGGCTCCGGAATCGGCTAGACTACTGCCATGCTGCAGTCGGTGCTCTTCTTCCTCATCCTCGGGCTGCCCTTCTTCGTCTACCTCCTCAACGTGTACCTCGCACAGCGCGAGGCTCGCAGAGGGATGGGTGGCGGCATCGCAGGCGGCATCCCCAAGCCGAAGCAAGCCGCGCGCAAGGCCCGCGTCCGCCGCCCCCGCACCGCCAACTGCGGCCGCACCTTCAGCCACTTCGCACTCGCCCTCGTCGGCACCTCCGCAGCCTGCCGCTACTGCGCCGATATCCAGCCCCGAACAGCAGCAGCCGCCACAGCGCCCGAGCCAGCCGACGCGCTCGACGAAACCGAGGCCGCCATCCGCGCCGCCGAAGAGATCATCGACCGATCGCGCCACTGAGGCCGACGCGACAGTCGCCCCCTCCTGCGGCACAATCCCCACATGCAGTACACCCGCCTCGGCCGAACAGGCCTCCCCGTTTCCCGCCTCTGCCTCGGCACCATGACCTTCGGCTTCCAGTGCGACGAGGCTACCTCGCTCGCCATCTTGGACCGCGCCTTCGAGGGCGGCATCACCTTCATCGATACCGCCGACGTCTACCCACTCGGAGCCCCTCCCGGGACACAAGGCCGAACCGAAGAGATTCTCGGACGTTGGCTCGCCCGCACTGGCAATCGCCAGCGCATCATTCTCGCCACCAAGTGCTTCGGCCGCGTCGGCCCCTCCCCCTGGGACCAAGGCAACTCCCGCAAGCATATCCTCGACGCCGTCGACGCCTCCCTCCGACGGCTCGGCACCGACTACATCGACCTCTACCAGCTCCACGGCCCCGACCCCAACACCCCAATCGACGAAACCCTCAGGGCGCTCGATGACCTCGTCCGCTCGGGCAAAGTCCGCTACATCGGCTGCTCCAACTTCCTCGCCTACCAGGTCGCTCGCGCCATCGGCCGCAGCGAAGTACTCGGGACCGCCCGCTTCGATTCCGTCCAACCCCGATACAACCTCCTCTTCCGCGAAATCGAACGCGAGCTCCTCCCGCTTTGCGCCCAGGAGGGTATCGGCGTCATTCCCTACAACCCCCTCGCCGGGGGCCTCCTCACCGGAAAGCACAGCCCCACTGGACCCGAGGAAGGCTCTCGCTTCACCCTCGGCACCGCCGCCCGAATCTACCAAGAGCGGTACTGGCACGACCGCATGTTTCAAACCGTCGAAGAACTCCGCCCCCTCGCTGCCGAAGCAGGGCTCTCCCTCGCCACCCTCGCCATCGCCTGGGTCATGGCCAACCCAACCGTCACCGCCCCCATCATCGGCGCCAGCCGCCCAGAACAACTCGCCGATGCCCTCGCGGCCGCAGAAACCACCCTCCCACCCGAGCTGAAACAACGCCTCGACGACCTCACCGCCGAATACCGTCGCGGCGACGCCGTCCGCTGATGGCCGAGCTCGACGACCTCCTCGCCATCGCCCTCCGCGCCGCCGAAATCGCCGGCGACGTCGTCATGCCCATCTACGCCGGCCCCTTCCACGTCGAACGAAAGGCCGACCGCACCCCCGTCACCGAGGCAGATCGCCGCGCAGAAATCGCCATGCGCGAGTGGTTCGCCCGCGAAACGCCCACCTTCGGCGTCCTCGGCGAAGAGTACGGCGAAACACCCGGAGACGGACGAAACCGCTGGATCGTCGACCCCATCGATGGCACCAAATCATTCATCCACCGGGTACCCCTCTTCGGAACCCTCGTCGCCCTCGAAAGCGACGGCGAGCCCGTCCTCGGAGTCATCGCCTGCCACGCCGTCGGCGAAACCGTCGCTGCCGCGCTCGGCCGGGGCGCCCGCCTCAACGGCCAACCCTGCCGCGTTTCGACCGTCGCCACCCTCGAAGACGCCACCCTCACGATGACATCCTTCGCACGCACCGCCGCCCGCCGTCCAATCGGATACCGTACCCTCGTCGAGCGCTGCGGCCTCGCCCGCGCCTGGGGCGACTGCTACGGCTACCTCCTCGTCGCCACCGGCCGCGCCGAAATCATGCTCGATCCCGACATGAGCACCTGGGACGCCGCGGCCCTCCAGCCAGTCATCCGCGAGGCCGGCGGCGCCTTCAGCCAATGGGACGGCACCCCCTCCCTCGGCAATTCCGCCGTCGCCACCAACGGCCTTCTCCACCACGACGTCATCCAAATCCTCGCTGCCGACCTCCCGTGACCCACCCACTGAATAGCGGGAGCCCACCGGCGACCGGTGGGCTCCCGCTGCGCGTTCGGTGCGTCCTGCAACCCCTGGCGTCAGGCCTTCCCGATTTTGAACATCTTCGTCCCACACACCGGGCACGTCCCCTCGGTGGCGGGCTTCCCGTTCTTCATCGTGATCGCCTTCGCCCCCTTCATCTCCCGCCGTTCCCGGCACTTCAAGCAATAAGCTTCCAATGAACCCTCCTTCTTCCGTCATGCGACGGACCCGGCAAATTGTGATAACGCCTACGCATTTACGCAGACCCGCCGGGCTCCCTGCATGATCACCCCGCATCTCCAAGGTGTCAACAACCAACCGAACCTGCGCAAGACATAAAAGCGAGAAATCTCGACTCAGCCCACCAAAACCTTCACCGGCCGCACCACCCCGCCCTCCTCGACCGCTCCCACACCCAAGAACTCCCCATCGATCCCGTACACCCGCGCCCGCCTCGCAACCCGAGCCGTCCGACCAGCAACGTACGCAGTGCCGCGCACGAACGCCCCAGCCCCCGCGGCCGCGAGGACCGCCGCATCCCAGTCCATCAGGCCCTCGTCCGACGGAATCACCGCCTCCGCCACGCGCCCCGCCGCTGCCAGCCGTTCCATTGCCCCCAGCTCCCACGCATCCTCCACCCCGAACCGCCCCGAGCGCATTCGCCGCAGCGCCGCAAGATGCGCACCACAGCCGAACTCCCGCCCCAGATCGCGCGCGAGACTCCGCACGTACGTGCCCGGGCCACAACGCACCGTCATCCGTAATCGACCCTCCCCTGCCCAGTCGAGCCGCAAGTCGAAAACGTCGACGGCTCGCGCCGCCAGTTCCACCGCCTCGCCCCGCCTCGCCAAATCGTACGCCCGCCGGCCCCCAACCTTCACCGCACTAAAGGCCGGCGGAACCTGCCCGATCCGCCCCGTGAACCGCGCCGCCACCCGCGCCAGCATCGCCTCGTCGAGCTCCGGAACCTCCCCCCATGCCACCACCTGCCCTTCCGCATCCCCAGTGTCCGTTTCCGCCCCGAGCACGACCTCCCCCACGTACACCTTCTCGTGCGCCGTCAGATACTCCGCCAATCGCGTCGCCCGTCCGAGGCAGACCACCAACAGACCAGTCGCGAACGGGTCGAGCGTTCCCGAATGTCCCGCCCGTGGCTGGCCCGTCAACCGCCGAACCCGCGCCACCACGTCGTGACTCGTCCAGCCGGCCGGTTTGTCGATGAGCAGCAGGCCATCGAGCCCGCTAGTCGACCGTTTCCTCGCCACGGCGCTCCGCGCTCACCCGCTGAATCAATTCCGCCAGCCGCGCACCCCGCTCGATCGAGGGATCGAACCGGAACACCAGCTCCGGCACGTTCCGTAGCGACAGGCGGTGGACCAGCTCCCGGTGGAGGAATGGCGCCGAGTGCCGGAGGCCAGCCAGCGCTTCCTCCCGCTCCTCACTCGTCCCCAGGTGCGAAACGTACACCACCGCCCGGCGCAAATCCGGTGAAACCTGGACCTCCGTGATCGTCACCATCCCGCGGCCGATCCGCGGGTCCTTCACCTCGCGCAGCAACAGCTCCGCGATCTCCGCGCGGAGCAGCTCCCCCACCCGCGTCGTGCGCATCGTCATCGGAACCTCCACCGACTCAGCGGACGCGCTCCTCGTGGTAGAACTCGATCACATCCCCCACTTCGAACTTGTCGAATCCGGAGACCACCACCCCGCACTCGTAGCCAGTCTGCACCTCGCGCACGTCATCCTGGAACCGCTTGAGCCCCTCGCAGCGCCCCTTCGCCACCACCGTCTTGCCACGCAGAACGCGCACGAGGGAACCCCGGCGAGCAGTACCGTCCGTCACGTAGCAACCAGCAATCTGGCCCACCCGACTCGACTTGAAGGTCGCCCGCACCTCGGCGTGGCCGTCCACCACCGTCTCGAAGACGGGCTCCAGCATGCCCTGTAGCGCCTTTTCCACGTCCTCGAGCACCTGATAGATGATCGAGTACGTCCGGATTTCCACGCCCGCCGCCTCCGCACGCTTCCGGGCACCCGGCTCCACGCGGGTGTTGAAGCCGATGATGATGCCGTTCGAAGCCTCGGCGAGCATAACATCGCTGTCCGTCACCGGCCCCGTCGCCGAGTGGATAACCCTCAGCTTCACCTCGGGCGTACTCAGTCGCTCCAGCGCCCCCTTGATTGCCTCGGCACTCCCCCGGACATCCGCCTTCAGAATAATGATCAGCTCCTTGAGCTTCCCCGCGCTGATTTCATTGAAGAGCGTATCCAGGTTCACCCGGGCGTGCTGGCTTTGTTCCTGGGCCTCGCGGCGGCGCCGTCGCTCCTCCGCGATCTGACGCGCCAGCTTCTCGTCCGCCACCGCCCGCAGCCGTTCCCCCGCCTCGGGCACCTCCTCGAGCCCCAGGATCACCACCGGCGTCGAGGGGCCCGCCTCCTTCACCCGCTGCCCCCGGTCATCCAACATCGCCCGGACCCTCCCACTCGTCTCCCCCACGACCACCGCATCGCCCTGATGGAGCGTCCCCCGCTGCACCAACACCGTCGCCACCGGCCCGCGGCTCGGGGCTAGCTCCGCCTCGATCACCACCGCCGAAGCCGGACGGTTCGGGTTAGCCTTCAGCTCGCTAATCTCAGCGACGAGATTGATCGCCTCGAGCAAGTCTCCAATCCCCTTCCCCGTCGCAGCCGAAACCTCCACGCAAACCGTATCGCCGCCGTACTCCTCGACTACGATCCCGTGCTCCGTCAGCTGCTGCTTCACCCGATCGGGATTCGCCGCCGGCAAATCCACCTTGTTGATCGCCACGATGATCGGCACACCCGCCGCTTTCGCGTGGTTGATCGCCTCCACCGTTTGCGGCATCACCCCGTCGTCCGCAGCCACCACCAGCACCGCAATATCCGTCACCTGCGCACCCCGGGCCCGCATCGCCGTGAACGCAGCGTGCCCAGGCGTATCGATGAACGTGATCAAATGTCCGTCGCGCTCCACCTGGTACGCGCCGATGTGCTGCGTGATGCCACCCGCTTCACCCGCCGCGACCCGCGTCTTCCGGATGGCATCCAGCAGGCTCGTCTTCCCGTGGTCGACGTGCCCAAGAATCGTCACCACCGGTGGCCGCGGCTTCAACGAAGCCGGATCGTCGGGCTCCTCCTCCGGCTCGACTAACGCAGCAACCGGCTCCGCCTCCGCGGCCGCTTCCGGCTCCGGCTCGAACCCCAACTCCACCGCCACGATCGCCGCCGTATCGTAATCGATCGTCTGGTTCTGGTTGGCCATCACCCCGTTCGTCATCAGCCGCTTGATGACGTCCACCGGGGAGACCCCGAGCAGGTCCGCCAGCTCCCTCACCGTCAGGGCGTCCGGCAGGGTCACGTGGGATTTGGTCGAGCTCTTTGCCGTCATACGCAATCGCCTTCCTTCGCCGGCAACGCCAACCCGAAGGCCCGCAGGGCCTCCAAATCGTCCACGGCCGGGGTTACTTTCAGTGCATGCTTTATCGTACCCCCTCGGAGTGCTTTCTCCCAGCACTCACGATAGGGGTGAAGGTACGCGCCCCGCCCGGCTGCCCTCCCCGTCGGGTCGATGCGAACGTGGCCGTCCGGCGCCCGGACGAGCCGCACCAACTCCCGCTTCCCCTGCTCAGTACGGCAGGCGATGCAAGTCCGCTGCGGCTGCTTCCGTGGCCGAACCCCCGACGTAATCGCAACACCCCCCAGCTACGCTCTGGTGCAGCCCGGCTCCCATCAGTGAATCCGGCCCGCGTAGTCGATATCTTCCATGTCGTCGCCCTCGTCGTAATACCGAGGCGCGCGCTTCGCCTTCTTCCCTGCCGATTTCTTCGGCAGCGGCTCATCCTCGTCATCCCGCCGTGGCAACACATCCTCCGCGAAGCGGATCGTCGAAGGCCGCTCCTCCTCGAAAATCGCAGCCGGAATCTCGTACTCCTCGTCGTCTTCGCCGTAATCCTCCGACTCGCGCTCCTCTCCGCGCGGGACCGGAATCGTCTCTACGATCGAGGCGAACGAAATCTCCTCCTCTTCCTCCTCCGCTTCCGGCTCGACGACCGGTTGAGGAAGCGTCGCGCTCGCCGCCGGCACAGGCTCGCGCACTGGCAGCTCCACCGCCGCCGCAGCGACTTGCTCCGCTTCGTGAAGAACATCGATCTCCGGCGCCTCGCCAGGCGCATACGGTTCGAACTCCATCGGCGATTCCGCCTCGCCGGCCGCCATCCGCTCCTTCGCCGATTCGCTCAACACCGTGATCCGCCATCCCGTCAGCTTCGCCGCCAGGCGCGCATTCTGCCCGTCCTTCCCAATCGCCAGCGACATCATCTTGTCCGGGACGACCACCGAGGCCAGCCGCTCCTTCGGATCGATCTCGACCTCCGTCACCTGCGCCGGGCTCAGCGCATTCGAAACGAACTTCGCCGGGTCCGGGTCCCACTTGATGACATCGATCCGCTCGCCATTCAACTCGTTCACGATGTTCTGAATCCGAGTCCCGCGCATGCCCACGCATGCGCCGATTGGATCGATCGCCGGATTCCGCGCCCAAACGGCCACCTTGCTCCGGTGTCCCCCCTCCCGCGCGATACTCTTGATTTCCACCGTGCCGTTCTTGATCTCCGGCACCTCCATCTCGAAAAGCCGCCGCAGCAGATTCCGATGAGCCCGGCTGACCACCACCTGCGGCCCCTTCGAGGCACGATTCACCTCCACCACCAACACCTTCACCCGTTGCCCCGCCCGAAGATGCTCGCTCCGCACCTGCTCACTCGCCGGCAAGATAGCCTCCGTCCCCCGCCCCAGGTCCACGATCACCTGCCGCGCCTCCACCTTCTGCACCGTCCCGACAAGCAGCTCGCCAACCTTGTGAATGTACTCCTCATAAATCGCGTCGCGCTCCGCCTCCCGCAGCCGTTGGAGCACAACCTGCTTCGCCGTCTGCGCCGCGATGCGGCCCGCGTTCTTCGGGATCTCCTCCTCGAAGTCCAGCACATCGCCCGGACGCGCGTCCGGCTTCCACCGCCGCGCCTCCTCCACGCTCATCTCCACGCGCGGATTCTCCACCTCCTCGACAACGAACATCTGCCGGTAGGCCCGGATCTCCCCGTTCCGCGCATCGATCTTCACGTACATGTTCGGCGCGTCGTCCTCCTCGCGCCGGAACGCCGAGGTGAGCGCCGCCTCCACCGCCTCGTAGACCGTCTCCGCTGGGAGGTTCTTCTCCGCAGCAAGCTGATTCAGCGCCAACAGCAGATCGTTTTTCATGCTCTCAACAAAAGAGTGGGCGCGGGGCCCACTCCCGAATGGAATCGCCACCCAAAGCATACCATGTCCCCGCTACCGCGTAATACTCCACCCCGCCAATCCGCTACCCTGGAGCCATGACGCGCATCTACCTCGACCACGCCGCAACCACCCCCCCGGATCCCCGCGTCGTCGAAGCCATGCTCCCCTTCCTCACCACCCACTGGGGCAACCCCTCCAGCATTTACCTCGAGGGCCAAGAAGCTCGCCGCGCTGTCGATGCCGCCCGCAAGTCCATCGCCGACCTCCTCGGAGCCTCTCCCCGCGAGATCGTCTTCACCTCCGGCGGCACCGAATCCGATAACGCCGCCATCCGCGGCGCCGCCTTCGCGCAACGCGCCCGCGGCCGCGGGAACCACATCGTCACCACCGCCATCGAGCACCACGCCGTCCTCCACACCGTCGAACAACTCGAGCGCGAAGGCTTTCGCGCCACCTACCTCCCCGTCGACCGCGAAGGCACCGTCAAGCTCGATGCGCTCGCCCAAGCCGTCGGCCCCGAAACCGTCGTCGTCTCCATCATGACCGCCAACAACGAAGTCGGCACCATCCAGCCCATCGCCCAAGCCGCCCACATCGCCCGCGAGCGAAACCCCCGCGTCGTTGTCCACACCGACGCCGTCCAGGCCGCCGGCGCCCTCGATATCAGCCCCGCGCGCCTCGGCGTCGACCTCCTCAGCCTCGCCGGCCACAAAATCTACGGCCCCAAGGGCATCGGCCTCCTCTACATCAAGAACCGCACCCCGTGGCAGCCCCTCATCCTCGGCGGAAGCCAAGAAAAAGAACGCCGCGCTGGCACCGAAAATGTCCCCGGCATCGTCGGCCTCGCCGTCGCCATGCAGCTCGCCTGGGAGCAGCGCGAAGCATCCAACGCCCACGTCGGGCGCCTCCGCGATAGGCTCCTCTATGGCCTTCCCGAGCGCATCCCAGATACCGTCATTACCGGGCCCGCCGATCCAGCGCGCAGGCTTCCCAACCACTTCTCCTGTTGCTTCCGAAACGTCGAAGGCGAAAGCGTGCTCCTCGCCCTCGACATGGCCGATATCGCCGCCAGCAGCGGCTCCGCCTGCACCACCGGCGCCCTCGAGCCCTCCCACGTCCTCACTGCCATGGGCATCGAGCCCGACCTCGCCCACGCCTCTCTCCGGCTTACCCTCGGCCGTCACACTACCGACGAAGAGATCGACCGCGTCCTCGAAGTCCTCCCCGGCATCGTCGCCAAGCTCCGCGCGCTCGCCGGCGCCTAGTGGATCCCCTGGTGCGCCAGGAAATCGATAATGTCCTGCACCGTCTTGATGTTCTCCGCGTCCTCGTCGCGAATCTCGAACTCCGCCTGATCCGCGAACTCCTCTTCGATTGCAATCGTCAGATCGACAATATCCAGCGAGTCGGCCCGCAGATCCTCCACCAGGTTCGCCTCCGGCGTCACCTCGTCCGGGCTCACCTTCAGCTGCCGCACCACCACATCGCGAACTCGTTCGAACACCGTTGCCATGGGCTCTTCCCCTCCTTGTTGCATTGGCGCTGCCGGGCGCTCGCTAGGCTACGTCAGCCCTCGTACTTGCGGAAGATCACCGACCCATTCTGGCCTCCGAACCCAAACCCATTGGCCGCTGCCGCACGCACCCGAAGCTCCCGTGCACGAAGCGGCACATAATCCAAATCGCACTCCGGGTCCGGATTCTCGAGGTTGATCGTCGGCGGCGCCACATCGTGATAGACCGCCAGCACCGCCGCCAACGCTCCCACCGCACCCGCGGCCCCCAACAAGTGGCCGACCATCGATTTCGGCGAACTGATCGCAAGTCGATACGCGTGCTCGCCGTACGCCTGCTTGATCGCCTTCGTCTCCGCCACATCGTTCAGCGGCGTCCCCGTCCCGTGCGCGGCGATGTAGTCCACATCTGCCGCTGCCATTCCTGCATCCCGCAACGCCTCCGTCATCGCGTCGCACGCGCCCGACCCATCCTCGAGCGGAGCCGTGATGTGATACGCATCGCAGCTCAGCCCACCGCCCGCCAGCTCCGCGTAAACCCTCGCTCCCCGCGCCCGTGCCCGTTCTTCCGACTCGATCACCATCACCACCGCACCCTCACCGAAAACGAAACCATCCCGGTCACGGTCGAACGGTCGGCTCGCCTTTTCCGGCGCATCGTTCCGCCGGCTCAGTGCTTTCATGTTCGCCAACGCCGCGATCGGCAGCGGATGCAGCGCCGCCTCCGTGCCCCCCGCGAGCACCACATCGCACCTGCCTGAGGCGATCAGCTGCTTCGCCTCGATGTAGCTATAGAGACCGCTCGCGCAGGCCGCCACACTCGCCATCGCCGGCCCACGTAGACCCAAGTGCATCGAGACCTGACAAGCCCCCATATTCGGCGCCATCGTCGGCACATAGAACGGGCTCACCCGGCCCGGCCCCCGCTCCTTCAGAATCAGCGTCTCCTCCATCGTGTCGATCGCCCCGCCAGAGCCCGTCGCAATCGCCGAACCGGCCCGCCGCCGCTCCTCCTCGCCCAGCACCAGGCCCGCATCCTCCGCCGCGAGTTTCGCCGCCGCCACCGCGAACTGCGCAAAGCGCGACATCCGCCGCGCCTCCTTGGTGTCCATGTACCGGCCCGGTTCGAAGCCCTTCACCTCCGTGGCAATCCGCACCGGCAGGTCGCTCGCGTCGAAGCGCGTGATAGGCCCAGCCCCTGATACCCCCGCCACCAGGTTCTCCCAAAATTCATGCGCGGTCAGCCCAATCGGCGTGATGGCTCCCACGCCGGTCACCAGTGCTCGCCTCACAGGCAGTTCTCCCCGGTCAGTCGACCCTTCGGAATATCAGGCACGCGTTGTGCCCACCCAGCCCGACCGACGTCGTCATCGCAACGTCCACGCGCATCTCCCGAGCCACATTCGGCACATAGTCGAGATCGCACTCCGGATCGGGCGTCGAATAGTTGATGGTCGGTGCCACCTTCTGATCCCGGATCGCCATCACGCAGGCGAGCGCCTCCACCGACCCGCTCGCCCCCATGCAGTGCCCGGTAATCGGCTTCACCGACGAAATGGCGGCCCGGTAGGCAGCTTGCCCCATCACTTCCTTGAAAACCAGCGTCTCCACCCGATCGTTCAGCGGTGTCCCGCTTCCGTGCGGATTGATGTAGTCGATCTCCGACGGGTCGATGCCCGCCTTTCGAATGGCAGCCACCACCGCCCGCTTCAGCCCACGCCCCGTCTCGTGCAGCGCAATCATGTCGAAAGCGTCGTTCGAAGAGCCGTAGCCGATCACCTCGCAGTACATCCGCGCACCGCGCGCCTTCGCATGCTCGTACTCCTCCAGCACCATCCCGCAGGCGCCCTCCCCGGCCACGAATCCGTCGCGATGCAAATCGAACGGCTTCAGCGCCCGCTCCGGATGCTCGTTGTCGCTCGCCAGCGCACGCATCGAACACCACGTCGCGTGATAAATCGGCAGCAGCACGGCCTCCGAGCTCCCCGTAATCACCGCATCCGCAT
The DNA here is from genome assembly GCF_034432735.1 of Tepidiforma sp. Taxonomy (GTDB): domain Bacteria; phylum Chloroflexota; class Dehalococcoidia; order Tepidiformales; family Tepidiformaceae; genus Tepidiforma. Next base: position 18,995 of record NZ_DAOUBJ010000016.1, read on the forward strand.
CCCCACGCCGGATCGTCTCGAACGCCTCCCCGATCGCTGCCGCACCCGTCGCACAGGCGGCCACGGGAGCCAGATTCGGACCGCGAGCCCCCGTCGCAATCGCAATGTGACCGCTCGCTGCATCTGGAATGAAATTCGCCACCAAGAACGGCGTGATCCGCCGCGGCCCCTTCTCCTCCAAGATTCGCTCGTGCTCCAGAATCATGTCCGTGCCGCCCGCGCCAGACCCGAAAATCACCCCCACCATGTCCGCATTCTCCTCCGTCACCCGAAGCCCACTGTCGGCAACCGCCTCCAGCGCAGCCCCCACACCGAACTGCACCGACCGATTCATGTACCGTTGCTGCTTCGGGTCCACCCGGTCACCCAGTTCGTAGCCCTTCACCTCCGCCTGGATCCGCACCGGATACGGCTCCGGATCGAAAAGCGTGATCGGCCCGATGCCGCTCCGTCCCGCCAGCATCGCCTGCCATGTCTCCTCAGCGGTATGACCGACCGCCGTCACCGCGCCCACACCCGTCACCACCACGCGCCGATTCATCGCGCCGTCGCCTCCACGAGAGCCCACCGCTCCGAGAGCAGACCCTCGTAGTCATCACTGATCGAAAGACTGTTCACGTTGTAGTCGATTCGCCGCACGAGCTTCGTCAACACCGACCCCGGCCCCACCTCCAAGAACATGTCCGCCCCCTCGTCCCGCATCCGCTCGATCGTCCGCTGCCACTGGACTCCATGGGTCAGCTGCTCCTTCAGCTCCTGGCAGACTTCCGCGCCGGTGTGCAGCAAGCTCGCATTCACGTTTCCCACCAGCGGCCGAATCGGGTCCAACACCCTCACCCGGTCCAGAATCGCCGCCATACCCTCGCTCGCCTTCGCCATCAGCGGCGAGTGCGAACCGATCGAAATCGGCAGACGAACCACTCGTCGTGCCCCCGCCTTCTCGGCCAACTCCATCGCCAGCTTCAGCGGCTTCAGGTAGCCCGAGATCACGCTCTGCCCCTCGCAATTCGCGTTCGCCAGGCCGACATAACCCTCCTTCGACGCCTCCGCACACACCTCGAGAACCCGCTCCTCCGGCAGCCCCAAGATGGAGGCCATCCCCCCCGGGTGCTCCCGCCCTGCCTCCTCCATCAACACCCCGCGGGCCTCCACCAGCTCCAGCCCATCCTCGAACGAAATCGACCCCGCAGCCACCGCCGCCGTGTACTCGCCCATCGAATGCCCGGCGAAAAGAAACGGTTGGAACGGCCGCCCTATCGCGGCCCAGCGCTCCCGCAGCGCCTCCAACCACGCCACCGACGTCACGAACGCCGCCGGTTGCTGATTCCGCGTCGACTCCAACTCCTCGGCCGGGCCTTCCCAACAGAGTTTCGAGAGATTCCGCTCCAGAAGGTCATCCGCGCGCCGAAAAACCTCCCTCGCCGCCTTCGAAACCTGGGCCAGCCTCTGGCCCATGCCCACGTGCTGCGAACCCTGCCCCGGGAAAATGAGGGCGAGCCGCGACCATGGCTTCAGCTCCTGGTCCATCGCGAACGATCCCCTCTACCGTCAGGCCTCGCGGCCCGGTTGGCCTAGCAGGATACCAGCACGCCACCCAGCGAGCGACGGTTCGCTCGCCGCGAACCGTCACAGCAGCGTCCCCGGGTCGACATCCACCCGCCATCGCTCTCCGAGCCGCACGTTGGCCACCAGAGCAGCCGGCTGTCTGCCCCGCAAGAGAATCTGCCAGCGATACTCCCCTCGCCGCCGGGGAATGAACGGCCGCGCCGGCCCGAGAATGTCCGGCTCCGCCCGCCCCGCCGCATCGCGCAAGACTCGCAGCTCCGTCGCCACCCGGCTTGCCTCCTCCAACCCGGCCTCCAGGTTCGGGTGCTGGTACACCAAGCGCACCAGCCGACTGAACGGCGGATAGCCAGCCCTCCGCCGATGCGCAATCTCCTGCGCATAGAAACCCACATAATCGTGCTCCGCCGCCGCCACGATCGGCGCCGCGCCCGGCTCGTACGTCTGCACGACCACCCACCCCGGACGATCGCGCCGCCCCGCCCGTCCCGCCACCTGGCTCAGCAGCTGAAAGGTTCGCTCCGCCGCCCGATAATCCGGCAGACTCAGCCCCACATCCGCATCCACTACCCCGACCACCGTCAGCTTCGGCAGATCGAGCCCCTTCGCCAGAATCTGGGTCCCGACCACGATGTCCACCAACCCAGCCTCCAGCTCCTCCACCATCCGCGCGTGGGCATCCCGACCCCGCGCCGTATCGCTATCCCACCGCGCCACCCGCGCCCCTGCGAACACCATCCGCGCCTCCGCCTCCACCCGCTGCGTGCCAACCCCGAACGGGCGATACCGCAGACCGCCGCACCGCGGACAGCGCTCCTCCAGCCGTTTCGTCCGCCCGCAATGGTGGCATCGCAAAGAAACATGAATCGAATGCTCCTGGTCGAGGCTCATCGCTACCTCGCACGAAGGAC
>NZ_DAOUBJ010000017.1:0-12453 GCF_034432735.1 Tepidiforma sp.
AAGGGAACAGTGGAGCCTCGACAGGGACTCGAACCCTGGACCTAGCGATTACGAATCGCTCGCTCTACCAGCTGAGCTATCGAGGCCCGACGGACACCATCCTAGCGCGCCCCAAGCATTCGGTGAACCGGTCTCCCCAGCCTACGGAATAGCGATCGCCTCGGGCTTGCAGCTCCACGCCGACCACGGCGAATGCCCCTTCCCCTCGCCGTAGCGGAACGCCGCCAGCGCCGCTCTCAGGTTCGCCACCGGGTCTGCCCAGTGGTCGAAGCCGATGCCCGCATACTCGAACCAGAGCGGCACCACCTGCATCAGCCCGTAGGCACCGTACCCCACCGCATCCGGCCGGAAACGACTCTCGCACCAGGCCACCCGTGCCACCGCATCGGCCAGCTCCGCCGGCCAGCCAGCCTCGATCGCGAACGCCGTCACCTGGGCGTAGGTCAACGGCGCCAGCTGGGCCGCCGGGGGCGCGATGGCCGGCGCCGGCGCTTCCGCCGGAGGCTCCGAACGCGCCGGCTCCGAACGCGCCGGCGCGGAACCCGCTGGGGCGGCTTGCGGCACCACGGGAGTCGGTTCCGCCGGCAGCGAGCTCGCCGCGGCATCCCCGTGCGGCGCGGGCGCCGGTACCGCCTGCCCCTCCGCCGCCGTGGTCGCCACCGCCTCCGGCGTGGCAACCGGCGCCCCCCCAGAAGCCGAAGGCCAGACCTCGATCACCCGTGCCGGTGCCGGGGCGCGCCCGGACAACACCGCCACCAAGGCAACCTGCGGGGCCCGCGCCTCCGGCGTCCCGCCCCCCACCAGGTGCGCCGCGAGGAAGAGCGATAGCGTCAACATCGCCACCTCCGCCGGCCGCACGAACCAAGGCTGCTTCACCGCCCCCGCCGGCTCCCGCCAGCGCGGGGCAGGCCCCACCACCATCGAGCCCGAGGGCGCCGCGCAGCCACACGGCTCCACGGCGTACACCGGCTCCAACGCATACGCTGGCACCAGCACCCGGGCATCCGACCTCTCGGGCAGGCGAAGCCGGCGGCACAGCATCAGGGCGACGGCCAGGCCGTAATCTGCCCACGTTGCGAGCCTGCTCATGACGCGCACCGGCACCCTCCGGGGCCGGGCCGTCACGCGGCGGTCTCCACGCGTACGTACTTTCCCATAGGCAGCTTTGGCATCCACGCCCGGGCGCAGAAATCGGCCGCGGGGGCGCCGGGCCGGAGCGCGAACGCCAGTTCACCCCGCCAAGGGTATGCCAGAGGTTCGCACAGGCCGGCGCTAAGGGGCAATACCCCGCTCCCCCGCCCCACAGCGCGCCGAACCACGATTCAACCCCGGCAAACCCCCGAATGCGGGCAGCGCAGCCTCCGCTACACTGAGACGAAACCGACCGGGGCGCGGCCATGCAGCTCACCGACACCCTCTCGAACACCCGCAAACCCCTCCTTCCCCCCGTCGGCGAGGACGGTGTCGTGCGGATGTACGTCTGCGGCATCACCCCCTACTCCGAAGCCCACCTCGGCCACGCCCTCCACGCCATCGTCTTCGACACCCTCCGCCGCTACCTCGACTGGCGCCGCATCCCCGTCCGCCACATCCAAAACTTCACCGACATCGACGACAAACTCATCGAACGCTCCAACCGCCTCGGCATCCCCATGAGCGAACTCGCCGAGCACAACATCCAGCACTACCTCGCCCAGCTCGCCGCCCTCAACGTCCTCCCCGCCCACGAATATCCCCGCGTCACCCGCGTCATCCCGGAGATCGTCCGTTTCATCCAGGGGCTCATCGAAAAAGGCTTCGCCTATCCCTCCGGCGGCGACGTCTACTATCGCGTCCGCGCCTTCGGCGCCGAGCGCTATGGCGCCCTCGCCCGGCGCGATATCGACGAACTCCGCGCCGGCGCCCGCGTCGACCCCAGCGAACAGAAAGACGACCCCCTCGATTTCGCCCTCTGGAAGGCCGCCCGCCCCGGAGAACCCTCCTGGGAGAGCCCCTGGGGCCCCGGCCGCCCCGGCTGGCACATCGAATGCTCCGCCATGGCCCTCGTCACCCTCGGCGAACAGATCGACATCCACGGCGGCGGGATGGACCTCATCTTCCCCCACCACACCAACGAGATCGCCCAAACCGAAGCCTACACCGGTAAACCCCCCTTCGCCCGCATCTGGATGCACAACGCCCTCCTCCAGTTCGGCAGCGAAAAAATGTCCAAATCCATCGGCAACCTCGTCTCCATCGACGAAGCGCTCCAACGCTACGGCGCCGATGCCCTCCGCCTGTTCGTCATCACCAGCCACTACCGCAGCCCCGTCACCTACTCCGAAGAAGCCCTCGAAGCCGCCAAAGCCGGCGCCGAACGGCTCCGCCACGCCGCCACCATCGCCGGCGGCACCGCCCCAGCCCACATCGACCACGAGTCCGCCCGCGCCCGCTTCACCGAAGCCATGGACGACGACCTCAACACCCCGCGCGCCCTCGCCGCCCTCTTCGACCTCGCCCGCGACATCAACCGCGCCGCAGCATCCGGTGGCGACGTCGCAGCCGCACAAGCCACGCTCCGCGAGCTCAGCAGCGTCCTCGGCCTCACCCTCCAAGCCCCCCAGGCCCGGAGCCTCGCCGCCGCACCCTTCATCGACCTCCTCGTCGAAATCCGCGCCGAACTCCGCGCCGCCCGCCAGTGGGCCCTCGCCGACCGCATCCGCGATCGCCTCGCCGCGCTCGGCATCGAACTCCAAGACAGCCCCGATGGCACAACTTGGAGCGAACGGTAGCCCAGAACGAATCGCTTGTTATGCGATTGCAACACCGAGCCGCCCGAAAATCGCCCACCGATCGGTGAAGCCGTGGTACCCTTCACCCCGCCGAACCCTGCCGCACCGGCAGGGGCGGGGGACCCATCCCCTGGGGTGAATTGCGCGAGCCGGCGCATAGGCGACTTCCGACGCCGAACCCGTCAGCTAACCCCGCAGGCGTTCGGAGGGCATCGCCCAAGCCCTCCCCGGATTCCGAACCGGCCGGCCCCACCATGCCGGCCCCAGACGGTCTACCAGGAGGAACACCCATGTCCATCACCTCGTCCTCGTCCTACTCCGGAACCAGCGCCCCCCTCGGGCCCGACGGCACCCCCTTCACCCTCCGCGACCCCCTCACCGAAGCGCGCGACCTGCTCCGCAGCGCCGCCCGCCTCCCCTTCCACGCCAACCAGCCCGGCGCCTGGCAAGCCGCCTTCCGCCAGGCCGTCAACGGCGCCCGCGCCGCCATCCGTCACCACATCTGGGTCGCCGAGCTCCCCGATTCCCCACTCCACCAGGCCGAAGAGCTCGCACCCCGCCTCTTGCCCACCGTCGACCAGCAGCGCGAAGAACACCAGATCTTCACCCAGCGCATCGACGCCCTCGTCGCCGAAGCCAGCGCCCCCGGTCAGGTCGACATCTGGAAAATGATCGAACTCTCCGAACAAGCCATCCTCCTCGAGATGGCGCTCGCCCGGCACCACAACCGGCTCACCCAGCTCGTCTTCGAGACCACCCACCGCGACCTCGGCATCGGCGACTGACCTCGCCTCCGTCATGGGGGGCGCGCGCCCCCCTTGACAACCGTGCGCCAGGCCGAAACGATCACCTCGCCGGCGATCCCCATCGGGGACGTCGAGCCTTCACCACCATCGCCAGCACGTTCAACGAGCGTCCGCCTGGACCCAGCGTGGCCGGTACGGACCGGGAAGTTGAGCCGGAACACGCGCAACGCGCGCCCCTCCACCACCCCGATTCGTCCCCACCCACAGCCACCGCAGCGGATCCGTTGGCCGGCCGGCACCACGCCGAGGGGGACAGCACCATGCGCGTCATCATGAGCGGCAAAATCCACCGCGCCACCGTCACCGGCGCCAACCTCGACTACGAAGGCTCCATCACCATCGACCCGGACCTCATGGAGGCCGCCAACATCCTCCCCTACGAACAGGTCCACGTCGTCGACGTCACCAACGGCGCGCGCCTCGAAACCTACGCCATCCGGGGCGAACGCGGCTCCGGCGAAATCTGCGTCAACGGCGCCGCCGCCCACCTCGTCCACCGCGGCGACATCGTCATCATCATCGCCTACCAACACCTCGACGACACCGAAGCGCGCAACATCGCCCCCCGCCGCGTCTTCGTCGATGCCAACAACCAGATCGTCAGCGTCGAAACCGGCGACGGCTACAGCCACAACCCGCGCCAGCCCGCCGGCGCCGCCAGCTGAACAGCGGCCCGCACACCAAGGAGGGCATCGAGCCATGGGACGCCTCTCGATCCACAAACTCAAAGAATGGAAGAGCCAAGGGCGGCGATTCGCCATGATCACCGCCTACGACTACCCCACCGCCCGCCTCGTCGAACAGGCCGGCATCCCCGTCATCCTCGTCGGAGACTCCCTCGGCTCCGTCGTCCTCGGCTACGACTCCACCATCCCCGTCACCATGGACGACATCGTCTACCACACCCGCGCCGTCGTCCGCGGCACCCAAAAGGCCATCGTCGTCGCCGATATGCCCTTCATGAGCTACCAAGCCGATCCCAACGAGGCCATGCGCAACGCCGGCCGGCTCCTCAAAGAAGGCGGCGCCACCGCCGTCAAGCTCGAAGGCGGCAGCCAGATCGCCCCGCTCGTCCATCGCATGGTCGAAGCCGGCATCCCCGTCATGGGCCACCTCGGCCTCACCCCCCAATCCGTCAACCAATTCGGCGGCCACAAAGTCCAAGGCAAAACACCCGCCGCCGCCGCCCGCCTCATCGCCGATGCCCGCGCCCTCGAAGAAGCCGGCGCCTTCGCCATCGTCCTCGAGACCATCCCCGCACCCCTCGCCCGCATGGTCACCGAACGCACCGCCATCCCCACCATCGGCATCGGCGCCGGGCCCCATTGCGACGCCCAAGTCCAAGTCCTCCACGACATGCTCGGCATCTACGACGACCTCCGCCCCCTCCGCCACGCCAAACGCTACGCCCTCCTCGGCGAAACCATCCGCCAAGCCGTCCGGGCCTACATCGACGAAGTCGAAACCGGCGCCTTCCCCACCGCCGAACACAGCTTCGACATGGACGAGGCCACCCTCGCCGAGCTCACCAACGCCGGCTGACCCGCCCCCATGACCACGCCCGCCAACCCTGCCAGCGGCCCCGACATCCTCACCACCCCCGCCGCCATGCAGCGCTGGCGACGCGACCACCCGGGCGAACTCGGCTTCGTTCCCACCATGGGCTACCTCCACGACGGCCACCTCGCCCTCGTCCGCCGCGCCAAAGCCGAAAACCCCCTCAACGTCGTCTCCATCTTCGTCAACCCCACCCAATTCGGCCCCGGCGAAGACTACGAACGCTACCCCCGCGACGAACAGCGCGACCTCTCCCTCCTCCGTAGCGCCGGCGTCGATGCCGTCTACCTCCCGTCCCCCGCCGACATGTACCCCCCCGGCTACCAGACCTACGTCACCGTCGAAGCGCTCACCCGGCGCCTCGAAGGCGAAGCCCGCCCCGGCCATTTTCGCGGCGTCGCCACCGTCGTCCTCAAACTCTTCAACGCTGTCTCGCCCACCCGCGCCTACTTCGGCCGCAAAGACGCCCAACAGCTCCGCGTCATTCGCCGAATGGTGCGCGATCTCGACCTCCCCATCGAAATCGTCCCCTGCGACATCGTCCGCGAACCCGATGGCCTCGCCATGAGCTCCCGCAACGTCTACCTGTCGCCGGCCCAGCGCGCCGCCGCCCCCATCGTTCGCCGCGCCCTCGATACCGCCGCCACCGCCTGGGCCGCCGGCGAACGCGACGCCGAAGCCCTCCGCCAAGCCGCACGCAACGTCATCTCCAGCGAACCCCTCGCCCAGCTCGAATACGTCTCCCTCGCCGACGACGAAACCCTCGAGGAACTCGAAGGCACCGTCGACCGTCCCGCCCTCCTCTCCCTCGTCGTCCGCTTCGGGCCCACCCGCCTCCTCGACAACATCGAGCTCCGAGAGCAGCACGCCTAGGAGCGCCGCCGCCCCCTCGGCGGGCAGCCATCCCCATCGCGCCAACCCCCACCGCCGTTCCGCCGGCCCACCTCGGCCGAACGGCACCGCCCACCACCCCATCGGCCGGAACGGGCCTTTCCATCCCCGCGCCAGCGTGGTATCTTTTCCTTGTGGCACCCGGAAAGCCCGGGCCCGCCAGGCCAACGCACGCTCTCTCTCGCTCTCTCTCGCAGGTTCCTTCTTCCCGCTGGTCTGTCGTGAGTCGTCGCAGGTGATCGTTCGTGCCGAAGGCCGGCCTGCCACAGACTCACCAGCAGCGAAAGGACCTGCACCCACATGAAGCTCTATATCGGCAACCTCTCTTACGACACCACGGATGCGGACCTCCAGTCCGCCTTCAGCGCCCACGGCGAAGTCCGCTCCGCCCAGGTCGTCACCGACCGCGATACCGGCCGCTCCCGCGGCTTCGGCTTCGTCGAAATGGACGACCGCGCCCAGGCAGAAGCAGCGATCAGCGCCCTCAATGGCGCCCAGCTCCAGGGCCGCACCCTCATCGTCAACGAGGCCCGTCCCCGCGAAGACCGCCCCCGCAACGGCGGCGGCGGCTATGGTGGCGGCAGCCGCGGCGGCTACGGTGGCGGTGGCCGGGGCGGCAGCTTCGGCGGCGGCTACTCCGGCAACCGCCGCTTCTAAACCCCCAGCGAGGCGGCACCACGCGGGAATGGCGCCGCAGCGAACCACCACCGACAGCGGGCGGGGGCATCGCCTCCGCCCGCTGTCCCCTTCCTCCCCCTCCCACGAAAGGAGCCCCCTTGTCCGCCAATGAAGCCATCGAAGTCGAAGGCGTCGTGACCCAACCCCTGCCCAACGCCAACTTCCGCGTCGAGCTCGCCAACGGCCATTCCGTCCTCGCCCACATCAGCGGCAAAATCCGCCGCCACTACATCAAAATCCTCACCGGCGACCGCGTCCTCGTCGAACTCTCCCCCTACGACCTCACCCGCGGCCGCATCACCTACCGCTTCAAGTAGCCCGCGCCCCCGCCCCTTGTCAGCGCCACCCGCCGGGCGCACCATGGCCCCATCCCCACCATCAGGCGGTGCCCCATGACCGACGACGTCTCCCGCGTCATCCGCGAAGCCCAGGAGGCCGCATCCAGCGCGGCAGCCAACTTCGTCGAACGGATCGCCGCCCGCCTCGGCCTCCACGCCTCTGCCAGCGCCGTCTTCGGCGACCCCGTCGACCGCGACGGCATCACCGTCATCCCCGTCGCCAAAATCCGCTGGGGCTTCGGCGGCGGTAGCGGCCGCGGCATCGACGGCGACAGCGAAACCGGCGACATCGGCGAAGGCGCCGGCGCCGGCGGAGGTGTCATGGCCAGCCCCCTCGGCTACATCGAAATTCAAGACGGCCAGGCTACCTTCCACCGCATCGAAGACCCCGCCAGCTACGTCCCGCTCGTCATCGCCGGCGCCTTCGCCGGCTGGCTCACCTTCCGCGGCCTCGCCAAATTGTTCCGCGGCTGAGCGTACCCCACTTTTCGAGCCAAACGGCCAAAAAAGGCGGACCGCCCGATCGCTCAGCGTTCACCGAATCGGCGCCACCATGGGAGCATGAGCGCCGCCACGTCGGCCTGCGTCCTCCTCACGCGAAGCGAGACAGGCTGGCTCGTCTGCCCCGTCGATTCCGCCAACCGCGCTGCCGCCTGGCTGCCCCTCGGGATCGAACCTTCCCGCCCCGCCGCTGAGGCCATCGAACGGGCCCGCGCCCTCTTTCCCGGCCGCCTCGTCGCCATCTACACCCCGTAACGCGCGCCCCCCGGGCCGCCACGCGGCCCCCACCGCCCACCCCAACCATAAAGCAACGGGCGGGAGACGGGCCCGCAGCCCATCCCCCGCCCGTCCGCTGCCCGCTCGCTAGGCCAGCCGGAAGCGCGCCGTCGCCGCGTTCAGCGTCTCGGCCAACTCCCGCATCTGATTCGCCGTCGCCGCCAGCTCCTGCGCCTGCGCCGAAAGCTCCTCTGTCGAGGCCGAAACCTCCTCCGCCGAAGCGCTCGTTTCCTCGCTCGTCGCCGAGACCTGGATGATCGCATCGGTCACCCGGCTCGTCGCCGAGGCCATGCTGTTCGCACCCTCCGCCGATTCGCCAGCCATCGCCGCGATCTGTTCCGCCGAGCTCACGATCCGCTCCGCGCCGCTCGCCAGCCCCTGCACGTCTCTCGCGATCTGGGCCATCCGAAGCGCCGACTCCTGCACCGAAGCGATGATCGACTCCAGCGCCCGGCCGGCCTCCGAGGTGATGCCGCGGCCCGCCTCCACATCGCGCACCCCCGCCGCCATCGCCTCCACCGCCTCCCGCGTACCCTGCTGGACCTTCGCGATCAAAGCCGCGATCTCCTTCGTCGATGCGCTCGACCGTTCCGCCAGCGAGCGCACATTCTCGGCCACCACCGCGAAGCCCCGCCCCTGCTCCCCGGCGCGCGCCGCCTCGATCGCCGCGTTCAGCGCCAGCAGGTTCGTCTGCGCCGCGATCTCGTCGATCGCCTTCACGATGTCGCCGATCTGCTGCCCGTACTCGCCGAGCATATCCACCGTCTTCGATGCCCGCTCCACCGCTGCCGCGATCGACGCCATCGAAGCGACCGCCTGCGCCACCGCATCCTGCCCGCGCTGGGCCGCCTGGCGCGACTCGTTTGCCGCCCGCGCCACATCCTCCGAAGCCGCTGCTACCGCCTGGATCCGCTCGCCGATCTCGGCGGCCACATCGCGCGATTGCCGCGCCGACTGCGCCGATTGCGCCGCCGTCGCCGCCAGCTGCTGCGAGCCGCTCGCGAGCTGCTCCACCTCTCGCGCGCTCTCCTGCGAAAGCCCGCTCAACGAAACCGCGCTCCGCGTCACCTCATCGATCGCGTTCGCAATCTGGCCCGTCGCCTGCGCCATCTGGTCCGAAGAACCCCGCAGCGAATCCGCCGCCGCCGTGATCTCGGCCGCGCCCTTCCGCACACCCCCGATCATCTCCCGCAGATTCGCGACCATCCCGTTCAGCGCGGTCCCCAGCGTGTCCGATTCGCCCCGGGGCTGCACCTGCGTCGTCAGATCGCCATTGGCGACCGCCCGCGCCGCGTCGGCCATCTCCTCCAGGTACGTCGTCATCTCGCGGAAGGCCGCCGCCAGCTCCCCGATTTCGTCCTTCGATCGCACCTCCACGCTCACGTTCGTTTCCCCGCGGGCGATCCGGTGCGCCGCTTCTGTCGCCGCCCGCACGCCGGCGACCACTCGCCGCGCCACCACGAACCCGACCGCCCCGGCAACACCCGCCGAGACGATGCCGAGGATGGCCATCGCCAGCTTCGCCTGGTTCGCCGAGCGCTCCCCATCGTCCGCCACCTGTTCGGCCCGTTCTTTCACGTACGTGTTCAGCTCATCCAGCCGGGCGTTCAGATTCCCGATGACCGTGCTCGCCTCGTCGGCGAGCTTCACCAAGGTCCCCGCGTCCTTCTTGTCGAGCGCCTCACCATAGCGCTTCGCAAAATCCTCGAACGCGGCCACCGCCGCCATCGTCTCGGCGTACTTCGCCTTCCCCTCGGGGGTGTTCATATGCTCTTCGAGCGCGCGGATCTCCTCGGAGCCGCGGGTCAGCGCCTCGTCGATTTCGCCGCGCAGCTTCGTGAACGCCGCCGGTTCCGTCGTGTAGGCGAGCAGCCCCGCCTTCGTGATGCCGACCTCGAAGCCGCGCCGCGATTCCGTGATGTGCATCGTGGCCTGGACGCCCTCGTTCGCGAGCCGGCGCTCATCCTTTGCCGCCGCATCCAGGCGCGTCCACCCGACGATGGTGATCGCGACGGCCGGCACCACCGCCAGCGCGAATCCCCCGAGCAGCTTTGCGGAAAGCGAAAGTTTCACCCTACTCAATCCTCCGGAACGTGACATCGTGCGGGCAGCCGCCGGATCGACCGGGGCTGCCCTGCCGCTTCCATCGTCGGCCCGCCCCGCGGCCCAGCGAATCGGGGAACTCCCGCAGCGGCCGCCGCCGCCCCACCGAGCCACGCTCCCGCTTAGCCGGTAGCCGCCTCCCGCGCTGCCTCCGCCCGGCGAACGAAGCGCTCCGCCGCGGCCGGCGCCGCCAGCAGGTAGAGGTGGATGAAGCTCGCCAACACCCGCCCGTCCGCGTACCCCTCCACCGCCTCGCCGCCAGCCTGTCGCCAGGCCGGGCTCGCGCTCGCCGCGAGCCCCGCATAGTGGAACTCGTGCCCGCGAAACGTCCAGCCCGGAAGCGCGACCGGGCTCTCCCGCAGCGCGACCACCTCGCGGTAGCCCAACACCGGCCGGTCCGCCATCGCGCCCTCCCCAGGGACGAGGCCAACCATCGCCCGGCGCACCCCGTCCGGACCCGCGAGGCCCTGCGCCAGGTAGAGATATCCCCCGCACTCCGCCACGATCGGACCGCGAAACGCCCGGATGGCCGCGCGCATCGGGGCGTTCGCCTCCAACGCCTCGGCGTGCAACTCGGGGTAGCCCCCGCCAAGGTAGAGCGCATCCACCGCCGGCAATCGCTCGTCGACCAGCGGCCGAAACGGCACCACCTCCGCACCGAGCCGCCCCAACAGGTCGCGCGTCTCCGGGTACGTGAAGCGGAAGGCCGCATCCTCCGCCCAGCCCAGCCGAATCCGCGGCGGGCGAGCCTCCGGAAACACCTCCCGTCCCGGCGGCAGCGGCGGCGCAGCCCGGGCGATGCCCAGAATACCCGCCACGTCCAACCGCTCACCCGCCGATTCGAGCGCCGCTCGGTCCAGGCTCGCCTCGCCCGCCAGCACCAGGCCGAGGTGCCGTTCCGGTAACGCCAGCGAAGGCGACTTCGGGATCCAGCCAAGAAGCGGCAGGCCCACCGCCCCCAGCGCCTCCCGCAAAAGCTCCGCGTGTCGCTCCGAGCCGACACGGTTCGCGATCACCCCGGCCACATGCACACGGGCGTCGAAATCCACGAACCCCCGCGCCAGCGCAGCGATGCTCGCCGCCATTCCGCCCGCATCCACGACCAAGATCACCGGGGCCGCCAGCGCCGCCGCCGCATCGGCCGTCGAGCCCTCGCCGGCGGCGCCTTGCCGGCCATCGAACATCCCCATCACCCCCTCCACCACCGCCACCGTCGCCCCCGCCATCGCGTGGGCGAAGAGCCCCCGCAGCCCGGCGTGGTCGAGGAAAAAACTATCGAGGTTGTACGGCGCGCGCCCCGCCGCAGCACCCAGGTGCGACGGGTCGATGTAATCCGGCCCCACCTTGAAGGGCTGGACGCGCTCGCCCGCTCGCCGGAGCGCCGCGATCAGCGCCAGCGCGGCCGTGGTCTTGCCCGAGCCCGAGGCCGGTGCCGCCAACACCACCCGCGGAAGAGCGTCCACCGCGCTATCCTGCCACGCCCGCCCACCAGCGGCACCCCACCCAGACCCCCGCCCGGCCATCCTTGTCCTTGCAACGACCGGAGATTTCGTAAAGAATTGCGAAAAATCATGCCGGGGCCCCGCCCACCGTGCGCTTCCATCCCTCGATCACGCCACGCGACTTCCCGGTCCTCCTCGATGCACTGCCGATCCCCATCGCCGTCGCCGACCGCGAAGGGCGGCTGCTTGGCGCCAATGCCGCCTGGCAGCGGATCGACCCGGTAGCCCAGCCCGGAGAACCGGCTTCCCCCGCCATCGCCCGCGCCTTCCCCTGCCTGCCGCCCGACGGCATCACCGAACTGCTCGCCGGCACCCGGGCCACCCTCGATTGCGACCGCCCCACCGATGGCCGCTTCGCGCCCGCCCGCCTCCACGCCCTTCCCGTCGCCGAAAGCGAAGGGCTCCGCCTCCTCGCGCTCCTCGACCTTCCCGCCACCGACCGCTACCGCCGCCTCGTCGAAGAAGCCAACGACATCATGTTCAGCCTCGACCTCCAGGGGCGCTTCACCGAGATGAACCGCCTCGGCTACCTCGCCTCCGGGTACACCCCCGAAGAGCTCATCGGGCAGCCCGCCACCGCCTTCGTCTCGCCCGAACAACGTGCCCAGGCGGCTGCCGCGCTCGCCGCCATCTGGCGCGGCGAATCGGTGCCCGTGCTCGAAGTCGAGTTCGTCTTCAAGAGCGGCGAGCGACGCTGGTTCGAAGTCCGCGGTCGCGCCCTCCTCGAAAACGGCCAGGTCGTCGGCACCTTCCACGTCGCCCGGGATATCACCGAGCGGCGGGCCCTCGAACAGGCCCGCGCCCTCCTCTCGCAGGCTGCCGCCGCCGCCCCTATCGTCCTCTGGGCCGTCGACATGGAAGGGCGCTTCACCCTCCTCGAAGGCGGCGCCCTGCCCCGCTACGGCTTGCAGCCCGGCCAGCTCGTCGGCCAATCCATCTTCGAGTTCAACCGCGACTCCCCCGAGCGCCTCGCCGAAATCCAGCGCGGACTCGCCGGCGAAGCCTTCACCAGCGTCGGACGCTGGGGCGA
>NZ_DAOUBJ010000018.1:0-3200 GCF_034432735.1 Tepidiforma sp.
CGGTGAGCGCTCGCCGGGTGGGCGGCCACCAGCGTTCGAGGGCGAGGGCGATGGCGAAGCCGGCGAAGCTGACGATGCCGCCGAGGAGGGCATCGAGGATGAAGTGGTTGCCGGTCATGACGATGGCGAAGAACATGGCGACTGGCCAAGCGATGCCGAAGGCGAGGGCGAGGGGGTGGCGGCCGACCCAGGCGACGACGGCGCCGAGGAGCAGCGCCCAGCCGAAGTGGAGGCTGGGGACGGCGGCGAAGGGGTTGACGAAGGCTTGGGTCTCCTGGGCGTTGTAGCCGAAGCGGTCGAACGCTGCCATGGTATCGATGAATCCGGCGAAGGGGACGAGTCGGGGCGGGGCGACGGGGAACCACCAGTAGATGACGACGCCGATGGCGCCGGAGGCGAGGAAGGCGTTACGGGTGCGGTAGTAGGCGTGGCGATGGAAGGAGAAGAGCCAGACGGCGAGGAGGGCGACGAGGGGCATATGGCCCCAGAAGTAGACCCAGTTCATGGCTTTGATGGCCCAGTAGGAGTCGAGGATCCAGGCCTGCATCTGGAGTTCCCAGTAGATGTGGAGCTGCTGTTCGAGTTCGATGAGGTTGAAGGCGCGGACCATGGCTTCGCCGGCGCGACCGACGACCATGCTTCGGACGGTGAAATAGATAAGGAAGGCGACGATGACGACGAGGGCCTCGGTGATGCCGTAACGGGCGAGGGTGCCCCAGAGGCGGGCGAGGCGTGGGGCTGGGGGCTCGGCGGGCCGGGTCATCGGGGGCTCCGGTGGCCTGCCGGGCGGGGCCCGGCGATAATGCTGATTTCAAGGTAGCACGCCGGCCCGAGGGCCGGGATGGCGATGGGGGAGACAACGTGAAGGTTCGAATCGAGCAAGGGGACATCACCAAGGTGGCGGCGGACGCGGTGGTGGTGAACCTGTTCGAGGGGGTGACGGCCCCGGGTGGTGGCACGGGGGCCGTGGACGCGGCTTTGGGCGGAGCGATCCGGCAGGTGATCGCGGCGGGGGACTTGAGGGGGAAGGCCGGGGAGTTGGTGACCATCCATACGTTGGGGCGGATGCCCGCGCCGCGGGTGCTGGTGGCTGGCCTCGGGCCGCAGGCGGAGTTCGATATCGATGCGGTGCGGAATGTGGCGGCGAATGTGGTGCGGGCGCTGCGCAAGCCGGGGATTCGACGGGTGGCGACGATCGCGCATGGTGCGGGTATCGGGGGGCTCGACCCGGCGGCCTGTGCGCAGGCGATCGCGGAGGGCTCGATCTTGGGCGGCTACCGGTTCGTGAAGCACAAGTCGAATCCGGGCGACGAGGCGACGGGGATCGAGGAGGTGGTGATCGTGGAGTTCGATGGAGGGAAGGTCGGGGCGATGGAGCGCGCGGCCGAGCGGGGCAGCATCCTGGCCGAGGCGACGAATCTGGCTCGCGATATGGCGAACGAGCCTTCGAACCACTTGACCCCGACGATGCTCGCTGAACGGGCGGCGGCGCTGGCGCGCGATGTGGGGATGGAGTTCGAGGTGTTGGAGCGGGCGGATATGGAGCGGAAGGGGATGGGTTCGCTGCTCTCGGTGGCGAAGGGGAGTGTGGAGCCGCCGAAGCTCATCCGGATGGGGTACCGCGGGCGCGGGGGCGATGGGTGGGATTTGGCGCTGGTGGGCAAGGGCATTACGTTCGATACAGGTGGGATCAGCATCAAGCCGGCGGCGAACATGGAGGCGATGAAGGCCGATATGACGGGAGCGGCTTCGGTGATCACGGCGGCCTGGGCGTTGGCGCGCTTGGGGGCGAAGGTGAATGTGCTGGCGATCGCGCCATGCACGGAGAACATGCCTTCGGGGAGCGCGACGAAGCCGGGCGATGTGGTGACGGCGATGAATGGCCGGACGATCGAGGTGATCAACACGGACGCGGAGGGGCGGCTCGTCCTGGCGGATGCGATCTGCTGGGCGAACGAATTGGGCGCGAAGCGCATCGTGGATGTGGCGACGCTGACGGGCGCGGTGACGACGGCGCTGGGGGATGTTTGCTATGCGTTGATGACGAACGACGATGCGTTCTGCCGGAAGGTGGAGGAGGCGGCTGCGGCAGCTGGCGAGAAGACGTGGCGCCTGCCGATGTGGAAGGAGTACGACGAGTACATCAAGAGCGATGTGGCGGACTGCCGCAATGTCGGGGCGGGGAACCGGGGGGCGGGGACGATCGTCGGTGCGAAGTTCTTGGAGCCGTTCGCGGGGAAGACGCCGTGGGTGCACATGGACATCGCGGGGGTGGACAATATGTCGGCGGACAAGGGCTGGGTAACGAAGGGTGCGAGCGGCTATAGCGTGCGGGCGATGATCAATCTCGGGTTGGCGCTGGCGGCGGAGTAGGCTACGCGGTGCCGGGCGCTTGGCGCAGCCTGGGGACGAGGCTGCGAGCTGGCTGTGCGATGGGTTCGGGGAGGGCCGCGAGGTCGAGTTTGACGAAGGCGCAGTCGTGTTCGACGGTCACTTGTGGTCGGAACGGTGAGTTGCGGAAGACGGAGAGCATGTGGCTGTTTTCGCAGAGGACGGCCGCGGTGAAGCGTTCGATGCCTTGGCTGCGGGCGTGATGGGCGAGGCGGTCGAGCAGGGCGGGCCCGATACCGAGCCCTTGGAGGGCATCTTCGACGATGAAGGCGACTTCGGCGGAGCGGGGGGCGTCGCGCTCGTAGCGGCCGATGGCGTGGAGGGTATCGGAATCGATGGGGCTGGCGACGAAGGCGGCACGATCTTTGAAGTCGACGGTACAGAGATGGCGTGCGGTAGATTCGGTGAGGCGCCGGCGGGGTGTGAAGTAGCGCATGCGGAGGGATTCGAGCGAGAGGCGCTCGTGGAAGGCGAAGAGGTTGGGCACGTCGTCGGGTCGGATGGGGCGGATGCGCATTGGCTGCCCGTTCCGGAGGGTGATGGTCCACTCGGGCGGATAGGTGATATCCATGGCTTCAGTATGGCAGGTGGCGCGTTTCCATCGGGTTATCGATCGGTCCAGATTGCAGGAACCGATGGCGGGGTGTGGCGGTGTCTATGGGGTCAGTCGGCGCCGGAGGGGGAACGGGAGGGGGCGGAGGCTGGGGGAGCTGGTTGGGGCAGGGGTGCCTGGACGGGCCGGGCGAAGAAGACGGCGACGGCGGCGGCGTAGGTGAGGATGGCGGTGATGGTGAAGGGGACGGTGTAGC
>NZ_DAOUBJ010000019.1:0-20616 GCF_034432735.1 Tepidiforma sp.
CCCGTCGAACAGCTCGGCCACCCCAAGTACTACAACATCGCCTGGATGCAGCTGCTCGAACAAATTCGGCCCGCCTACCAGGCCTCCACCCTCATCTTCGAACCATTCGAGGAGTAACCCGTGGACATCCACGTCTCAACCACCCCCCTCGAAGGCGTCCTCGTCATCGATACCGACTTCTTCCGTGACGAACGCGGCTTCTTCATCGAGGTCTACCACCAGGAGCGCTTCCGCCAACACGGCCTCCCCACCAACTTCGTCCAGGACAACCACTCCCGCTCCGGCAAGGCCGTCCTCCGCGGCTTCCACTACCAAGATATGACTGCCCCCATGGGCAAGCTCGTACGCTGCACCTACGGCGCCATCCTCGATGTCGCCGTCGACCTCCGCGTCGGCTCCCCCACCTTCGGTCGCTACTTCGCCATCGAACTCACCGCCGAAAACATGCGTCAGCTCTGGGTCCCCGAAGGCTTCGGCCACGCCTTCCTCACCCTCACCGACGCCGCCGAAGTCCAATACAAATGCACCGGCCTCTACACACCCCCCTCCGAAGGCACCATCGCCTGGAACGACCCGGATATCGGCGTCGACTGGCCCATCCAAGCCCCGGTCCTCTCCCAGCGCGACCAGAACGGCATGAGCCTCCGCCAGTACCTCCAACACCCCGCCTTCCACTACCGCCCCGCCTAGCTTCACCCCTTCCCTTTCCACAGCCTTGCCCTCACCGCTCACCCGAGCGGTATCCTGCCCCCATGCCACGCCCCCTCCGCCTCCTCCTCCCCGCCCTCCTCGTCGCCGCCATCGTCGCCTGCTCCTCACCAGCCGATAGCCCGCCCGCGCCCGGCGCAACCAGCCCCACGCCTGGCACCACGACAGGCGCTGCGCCCTCCTCCACCCCCACCACCGCCGCGCCAACCACCTACCGCCCCCTCGGCACCAGCGCCGGCATCGCTACCACAGCCGCCGACCCCGCCTTCGAACCCGTCGCCGGCGCCCGCGCCAGCTACGGCATCCTCGACCGCGCCGCCTACCGCATCGAAATCCCCGAAAACTGGAACGGCGAACTCGTCCTCTACGCCCACGGATTCGCCGGCTTCGGCACCCAAGTCGCCGTCGAAAATCCCCCGCGCCCCCTCCGCGAATACCTCGTCGCCAACGGCTTCGCCTGGGCCGCCAGCTCCTACTCCGAAAACGGCTACGTCCCCGGCATCGGCGCCGACGACACCCTCGCCCTCGCACACCACTTCGCCGACCAATTCGGCAAACCCAAGCGCACCTACCTCGTCGGTGCTTCCATGGGCGGCAACGTCGTCGCCCTCGCCCTCGAAAACCACCCCGGCGAATACGACGGCGCCCTCTCCCTCTGCGGCGCCCTCGGCGGCATCGAACAGATCGACTATCTCGTCTCGTGGGTCGCCCTCGCCGAATACTTCTCCGGCATCACCTTCCCCATCGGCCAGCCCGGAGCCGACCTCGCCGCCATCTTCCTCACCCGCCTCCCCGTCCTCCTCGGCACCCCCCAAACCCCCACCCAGGCAGGCCGCGCCTTCGCCTCCGCAATCAAATACCTCACCGGCGGGCCACGCCCCTTCTTCGCCGAAGGCTTCGCCGAACAGTACCTCGTCAACTTCGGCCTCGCCATGGTCGACCCCGAACGCAAACTCCTCGTCACCCGGGCCGCCACCAACGAAGCCCATACCTACGCCATCGACCCCGACTTCGGAATCACCGCCCAAGAGCTGAACACCCGCGTCCGCCGCTTCCCTCCCGACCCCCAAGCCCGCAACCCAGCCGCTCACCCCGACGCCGTTCCCACCACCGGCAACCTCTCCGCCCCTCTCCTCACCCTCCACAATACCGGCGACCTCTTCGTTCCCATCTCCCTCGAACAGTCCTACCTCGCAAAAGCACGCGCCGCCGGAAAGTCCGACCTCCTCGTCCAACGGGCTATCCGCGCCGCAGGCCACTGCAAATTCTCCCAACAAGAGCTCATCACCGCCTTCCAGGACCTCGTCCGCTGGGTCCGCGACGGTATCCGGCCCGCCGGCGACGACCTCTCCGGCGACCTCACCGACATCGGCCGTCAGTTCACCGACCCGCTCCGCCCCGGCGACCCGGGCGGCGTCGACTGACCAGCCCCCACCACCTCCGCGAGCAAACCCCCATCGCAGGCAAACGCCGCCAGCCCGCGGTCGATCAACGTCCGCCGCCGATCCACCCCGACCACCTCCCCTGCCGCCAGCACCGACGCCCGCCAGCGCTCCCGCAGCGGACGGCCCGCGGCCGCCAGCCATGCCCGCTCCCACGCCCCGAAAAACCCATCCAGCATCCCCCCAGGCTCCACGTGATGGATCAGCTCCCGCGGAAGAAAAGGCTGGAACGCCCGCGGGCCCTCCACCGCCAGCGCCCGCAGCCGCGCCCCGAAAACCAGCCGTCGCCGCACCAACGGCGGCGCCTCCCACCGACCCGGCGGCACCAGCGACGCCGATGTCCGCTCCCAAATCCACCAGCACGCCAGCCGACCCCACACATCGCACGTCCCCTCGATCAACAAAGCACCCGGAGCCATCCGCCGAGCCGCAATCTCGAGCGCCGCGCGCACCCCATCCACCGGATATTGCCGGAGCACATTGAAAGCCCGAACCAGCCCCGCCCGCTCCCCTGGCGCCAGCGGCAGCTCGAACCCACCACGCACGAACCGCAACCCCGCGCGCACGTACCCTTGCGCCCGCTCCGCCCGCTCAGGGTCGATCTCCACCCCCACCACCTCCGCTCGCCCGTTCAACCGCCGCAACCGCTGCAACAGCTCGATCGTCGTCACCGGCACATCGCCGAATCCGAGATCCACCACCGGCCCCGCCAGCCCTCGCACCACATCCGCATGGGCCACGGCCAGATACGTATCCACCAGCCGCAGGCGGTTCGGCGCCGTCTTGCCCCGCGTCACCTGCCCCGCCGGCCTCGTGCCCATACCCCAAATCCTCGCAAACCTCCCCATCAGCTGCACCCGTGGACAGGGCTTCGACACCAGTGCCAGAATCCCACCACCCCTCGAAGGAGCCCCTATCGTGACCTCGAACCCACCCCGAACCTTCGACGCCATCATCGTCGGCGCCGGCTTCGCCGGCCTCTACCAGCTCCTCCGCCTCCGTCGGGCCGGCTTCTCCGCCCGCGTCATCGAAGCCGGCGACAACGTCGGTGGCACCTGGTACTGGAACCGCTACCCCGGTGCCCGCTGCGATATCGAATCCGTCCAGTACCAATACGCCTTCGACCCCGAACTCGCCCGCGAATGGCGCTGGAGCGAACGCTACGCCACCCAGCCCGAAATCCTCCGCTACATCGAATACGTCGCCGACCGCTACGACCTCCGCCGCGACATCCAGTTCTCCACCCGCGTCACCGCCGCCCACTACGACGACACCGCCGCCCGCTGGACCGTCACCACCGACCACGGCGACACCTACACCTGCCGCTACCTCGTCATGGCCACCGGCTGCCTCTCCGTCCCCAAAACGCCCGAAGTCGCCGGCATCGAAAACTTCCAAGGCGAGTGGTACCACACCGGCGCCTGGCCGCACGAAGGCGTCGACTTCACCGGCAAGCGCGTCGCCGTCATCGGCACCGGCTCCTCGGCCATCCAGTCGATCCCCATCATCGCCCGCCAAGCCGCCCACCTCACCGTCTTCCAACGCACCCCCAACTTCTCCGTCCCCGCCCAAAACTACCCCCTCGACGAAGACGAGTGGCGGGCAGCAGCCGAACGCATCGCCGAGCTCCGTGCCGAGGCACGCACCACCTCGGCCGGCATCGTCGGCCTCCCCCTCAACGACATCTCTGCCCTCGCCGTCTCCGAAGAAGAGCGCCGCCGCGAATACGAACGCCGCTGGGCAATCGGCGGATTCGCCATCGGCGGCGCCTTCAACGACCTCGCCATCAACCCCGACGCCAACGAAACCGCCGCCGAATTCGTCCGCCAAAAAATCCGCGAAATCGTCCACGACCCCGAAACCGCCGAACTCCTCTGCCCGCGCGACTACCCCTTCGGCACCAAACGCCTCTGCGTCGATATCGCCTACTTCGAAACCTTCAATCGGCCCAACGTCACCCTTGTCTCCATCCGCGACAATCCCATCGCCGAACTCACCACGAAAGGCCTTCGCCTCGCCGACGGCACAGAGTACGAATTCGACACCATCGTCTTCGCCACCGGCTTCGATGCCATGACCGGCGCCCTCCTCCGCATCGACATCCGCGGCCGCGGCGGCCTCCAACTCCGCCAAAAGTGGGAAGCCGGCCCCCGCACCTACCTCGGCATCCAAATCGCCGGCTTCCCCAACCTGTTCACCATCACCGGCCCCGGAAGCCCCTCCGTCCTCTCCAACATGATCGTCTCCATCGAGCAGCACGTCGATTGGATCACCGATTGCCTCGAATACCTCCGCGAACGCGACCTCGCCACCATCGAACCATCCCCGGAAGCCGAAGAAGCCTGGGTCGACCACGTCAACCAGGTCGCCAACCTCACCCTCTACCCCCGCGCCAACTCCTGGTATATCGGCGCCAACGTCCCCGGCAAGCCACGCGTCTTCATGCCGTACATCGGCGGCGTAGGCACCTACGCCCAGAAATGCGCCGAGGTCGCAGCGAACGGCTACGAAGGCTTCATCCTCCAGCCCGAGCCCGCCCTCTCCCGCTGAACCGCCTCGCTACCGGCAACCACACAGAAGGGGCGTCCGTCGGACGCCCCTTCGTCCACCATTGCCCACGCCCGGCCGCCTAGTCGAGCCGCTCCACCACCGTCGCCGTGCCGATCCCGCCCCCGACGCACATCGTGATCAGCCCGTACCGGCCGCCCGTCCGCTCCAACTCGTTCACCAACGTCGCGAACAGCCGCGCACCCGTACACCCCGTCGGATGGCCAAGCGCAATCGCCCCACCGTTCACGTTCACCTTCCCCATGTCCGGGTTCAGCTCCCGCTTCCACGCCAGCACCACGCTCGCGAACGCCTCGTTGATCTCGAACAGGTCGATATCCCGCATCGTCAGCCCCGCACGCTGCAACGCCAGCGGCGTCGCCGTGATCGGCCCCGTCAGCATCAGCTCCGGATCCGAACCGACCACCGCCTGCGAAACGATCCGCGCCCGCGGCTTCCAGCCCATCTCCTTCGCCTTCTCCGGGTGCGTCAGCAACACCGCCGCCGAGCCATCCGTAATCTGGCTCGAATTCCCCGCGTGATGGACACCGTTCTCCTTGAAGCTCGGCTTCAAATTGGCGAGCACCTCCACCGTCGTCCCCGGCCGGATGCCCTCGTCGAAATCGATGATCGCATCCTCCCACTCCTCCGTCCCGTCCGCCTTCTTCACCTTCTTCTTGCCCGGCACGGGCACCATCTCCCTTTTGAAGCGCCCCTCCGCTTGCGCCCGCGCAGCCTTCGCCTGGCTCTCCACCGCGAACTCGTCCGCCTCCTCCCGGGTGATCCCCCACTTCTCAGCGATCCGCTCCGCAGCGATCCCCTGACTGCTCAAGTCGTACTGCTCGCGCATCGCATTCGTGAACGGGAACCCAAGCCCCTGGCCGATGTTCGCCCCCAGCGGAATCTGCGACATCCACTCCGTGCCCCCCGCGACCACCACATCGTGCACGCCCGCCGCGATCTGATTCGCCGCAAAATGCACCGCCTGTTGGCCCGAGCTGCACTGCCGATCCAGCGTCACCCCCGGAATCGTGTACGGCCACCGCGCCGTCAACACGATGTTCCGCGCCATATTCGTCGATTGCGCACCCACCTCCGAAACACACCCGTAGATCACATCGTCCACCACCTCCGGGTCCAGATGGTTCCGCTCCGCCAGCGCCTTCAACAGCAGCGCCGACGTCTCCACCGGATGATTCTGGCTCAGCACGCCACCGCGGCGCCCGAGCGGCGTCCGAACCGCATCGACAATCACAACTTCACGCATCGAGGGGCCCTTTCGTTGACCACGAACTTTCCTTGCCAGTGTAGGCCCCTCGGTTGCCGGGTGCTACCTGGCCGCTGCCTCGCCCGTCACCGGCGCCACGAACCGAAGCACCCCTGGCACCAGCTCGATCCGGGCCGGCAGGTAGCCGCCCATCTCCCCGTCCAGGTCCAGCCGCGTCGCCTTCGGAGAAGAAAGCTCGATTACCCGCGCCGGGTGCCGGTCCAGCCCCTCCATCCCCAGGTGCGTGCCCCCCTTCCTCTGCCCATCGACCGCCCGCAACACCTCCCGCCGCCCAAGATCCCCCCAGCGAATCACATCGAACAGGCCATCGTCCGGCGCCGCCCCCGGCGCCGCCACCAGGTCGCCACCCCAGAGCTCCATATTGTGCACACTGATCGTGTTGTACCGTCCGTCGAACTCCTGCCCATCCACCCGCACCGTGAAGCTCCGCCCCATCGGACCCAGCATCTTCACCACCGTCATCACCACGTAGGGCGCCGTATCGCCCAGCCGTTTCAGCCAGCGCGGCGTCGATTGCGAAATCTCCGGTACCCACCCCGCCGACGCCTCCAGCACGAAATACCGCACCACCTCGTTGCCGTCCGGCCCCACCGCCGTCACCCGGCCAACATCGATGCGCCGCTCCTCGCCGCTCACGATCGCCCGCAGCGCCCGCGCCCCACGCCCGATACCCAGGCACTTCGCAATATCCTTCCCCGTGCCCATCCCGATCGTCCCGACCTTCACCCGCTCCGCCGCACCCTCCGCCATCACCCCGTTCACCACCTCGTTCACCGTGCCATCGCCGCCGCACGCCACCAGGAACGTCCGCCCAGCGCCGATCGCCTCCCGAGCGAGCTCCGTTCCCTCCCCTGGCCGCGTCGTAAAAGCGCAGTCGGGCTCCAAGCCTGCCCGCTCGATCGCGTCGATCAGCGTCCCGATCCGGTGCCGCGTTCGCCCGCCCCCCGAAGCCGGATTGACAATGAAATACGGACGGTCGTGCGGCGGAATGGTTCTCGTATCCATAATCCCGATCGTCCTACGCTCCAACCCCAAGGGCAAAAACGTGGAACAACACGAATCCTTCCGCGCCATGGATACCGACGTCGACCTCATCGTCGTCGCCAGCGACAGGCCCCTCCTCCCATTCCTCGAGGCCCGACTCCTCTTCCAACAGCAAGAAGCGCGCTTCTCCCGCTTCCTCGAACACAGCCTCGTCTCCCGCCTCAATCGCGGCGAAACCATCGCCGACCCGTGGCTCGATGCGGTCATCCCGCTCACCCTCCAAGCATGGGCCGCCACCGACGGCCTCTTCAATCCGCTCGTCCTCCCCGCACTCGCCGCCGCCGGCTACGACCGAACCTTCCGCCAAATCACCAGCGGCGCCCCTCGCCCGCTCCCCCCACCCGACCCTCGCTCCGCCATCGAACACACCCCGAACGGGTGGCGCTTGCGCGAAGGTCAGCTCGACCTCGGTGGCATCGTCAAGGGCTGGACCGCCGACCTCGCCGCCGAACACCTCGCGACCGCCTGCCGCGCGCCCGCCATGGTCAACGCCGGCGGCGATATCCGCTGCCTCGGCGAAGAAACTCCAGGCCTCGCCGGCTGGCGTCTCTCCATCGAACACCCGTCCGGCGATACCGCCTGGGAAGGCACCATCGCCCACGCCCTCGCCACCTCCACCACCCTTCGCCGCCGCTGGCGAACCAGCGACGGCCGCATCGCCCACCACCTCATCGACCCCCGCACCGGCCTGCCCGCCGATTCTCCCTACGTCCAGGTCTCGGCCATCGCCCCCACCTGCCGCGAAGCCGAAATCTGGGCAAAAGCCGTCCTCATCGGAGGGCCCGAAACCCTCGACCTCGCCGCGACGCTCCATATTCCCACCTTCGCCATCGATGCCCGCGGTGGCGTCCACATCGGCCCCGGCTGGCCCATCTGACACCTTTCCCGTCCCTCCTCCGATGTACCGCGTGAAACCCCGCCATCGGAGGTCACCGTGAATCGACTCGCCTCACTTACCGTTGCGGCCCTCACGTCGGGCATCTCCGCCGCCGCGGTCGCCGCCACTGCCCTTTCCCAAGGGTTATTCGGCAGCCCCAGTCACCCCGCCCCCGCCCAGGAGGCCGCGCCCGCCTTCGAGCTCGCTGCCCAGACAGTGCCCCCAGCTCCCTCCGCCGCTCGCCCGACCCCCCTCGTCATCTACCAAGACCAGGAGCCCATCTACATCTACCAGCAGCTGCAAACCGCCGACCCTGGCAGCGACCGAGCAACCGCCCCGGCCGCCCCCGACGCGCCCAGGCCTGCACCCGCAACCACCACCAGCCCCAGCCCAGAACCATCCCCATCGCCCGCTCCATCCCCCACCCAAGCCCCATCCCCGACGCCCGCACCACCCACTCCCACCCCATCCCCTGCCGCCGCAGCCGCCCTCCCCACCGACGATCGCGGCGGGACCGCACCTCGCGATGCCCGCACGGAGCACGACGACGACCGCGACCACGACGACTGAAGAACCAAGGTGACGCAACGAAATGACGAAACAAACCCCCGGTGTCCGCTTCCTCTTCGCTCGCCTCGGAGTCGGGGTCTCCGCGGCAACGATGCTCGTCGGCACCTGGAACGCCATCGCCGCCGCCGAACACCGCCCAGCCGACACCACCGACGCCACCACCACCGACAGCACCGACGCCAGCATCGACCCCTCCACCCTTGCATCCGCTGCAGCGCCCGGTCCCGCCACCACGGATCCCGCCACCCCGCCGTCCGAAACCGCCCCCCAGCAGGTGATCGTCATCCAGCGACAGCCGGTGTATTACATCGTCCAGGTCCCCGTCTCCACATCGACGCAGCCCAGCGCCACCGACGGCGACCAGCCATCACAACCCGCGGACGCCGTCCCCACGGCCGCCCCCACCTCGAGCGCTCCTCCGACTCCGACTGCCGTCCGACCCACATCGGCCGCCCCGTCCCAACCACCCGCGCTCCCTCCCCTCCCGACCCCACCTCCACCGGCACCAGCAGCACCCGCTCCCCAGCCGACCCTCGCCGTGGCCCCAGCACCATCCAGCCCGCCAAAGGCCGCCCCTACCAGCACACCCAAAAAATCCAAAGGGTCGTGACCCAGTCCTGTAAAGGAAGAAAAAAAAATCCGCACGCCCCGTGACACCTCCCCCAGTCCGCCACCCATATACATTGGTGAAAGCAACCACTGGGGAGGAGACCCGTGAATCGAATCGCTGCCATCGTCGCCGCCAGCATCACTGCCGGGCTGTCCTTCGCCGCCCTCGGCGCCATGGCCGCATCCCAAGGCGTGCTCGATATCGGCACCGCCATTCCCGCCGTCGCCAAGGCCGTCACGTTCTCCGACGACCACGACGAACATGACGACCACGACGAATACGACGACCACGACGAACATGACGACCACGACGAACATGACGACCACGACGAATACTGACGACCACGACGAAAGGCACGAGAAGAAATGGCACGAGAAGAAATGGCACGAGAAGAACGAGAAGGCTCGAAAGAGAGCACGACGATGACTAGCCGCCCATCGCGCTCGCGCTACAAAGCCACCCGTATCCTCGTCGCGGCAACCGCCGCCGGAACTTTCGCCCTCGGCTGGGCCATCATCGCCGCCGCTGGCCCGCGAGCCCCCCTCACCGACCCCCTTCCGGCCGACCAGAGCACTGCCCTCGTCTCCGGCCCCGAACGCCCCGCGGGGCTCGCTCCCTCATCCCCTTCCGCCAACCAGCTTCGCGATATGGCACCAGCCGAGCGCCAGCGCGCCTCACGAGGTTCATGACATGCAGCTCCGGTGGATGATCCTGGCATCGATCGCGTTCGGCCTCCTCCTCGGCACGTTCGTCGCCGCTCCCCTTGGCCACCTCCTTCCCCCTGCCCAAGGCCACGGCGCCTGGTACGCCTCCCGCGCCGCCGGGCTCGTCGCTTACCTCTTCCTCTGGCTCTCCCTCGCCGGCGGCCTCCTCATGTCCTCCGCCTGGTTCGACGGCATCGTCAGCCGCGGCCGCCTCCTCGCCCTTCACCAAAGCTTCGCCATCGCCGGGCTCGCCCTCGGCCTCGGCCATGCCCTCGTCCTCATCCCCGACGGCTGGACGCACTTCGGCCTCGTCGACCTTTTCGTCCCCTTCGCCTCCTACTACCAACCCGCCGATACCGCCCTCGGCACCATAGCCCTCTACCTCTTTGCCATCGTGAGCTTCAGCTTCTGGTTCCGTGGCGCCATCGGCATTGCAACCTGGCGCTGGATCCACCGCGCTTCGTTCGTCGCCTACGGCGCCGCCCTCTGGCATGGGTTTCGCATCGGGACCGATACGCAAACACTTCCGGTCCAGCTCCTCTACCTGCTAACTTCTTCCTTGCTCGTGGGAGCCCTCGTGCTTCGGCTCACGTACGTGCGGCCGCGCCGCCAGGCAGCCGCTCGCCCTCCGTCCCGAACGGCTGCCAGCCAGGCGGGGTAAGGCCTCGGGAGGGCGTCGCCGTCATTCCTCCCCAATGTCCCCAGCGGCGCCCTCCCCCGCGCCCTTCTCCCGCGCCGGTACCTCTTTCCCCACGGCCCGCACCTTCTCCAACACCCCGTTCTGCACTGCATCCCGAGCCGCCTTCAACGCATTGAAGATCGCCCTCGCATTCGACCGGCCGTGCCCGATCACCACGATCCCATCCACCCCCACCAGCTGCGCACCACCATATTCCGCGTAGTCCAGCTGCCGCTTCACCTTCCGCAACTCCGACATCAAAATCAGCCCAGCCGCCTTGTTCCACGGCGTCAGCTCCACCGCCTTCCGCAACTCGCCGAAGAGCAGCTCCGCGATGCCCTCCGCCGTCTTCAACACCACATTCCCCGTAAAACCGTCCATCACCACCACGTCCGCCAAGCCCCGCGGCAGGTCCTTCCCCTCCACGTTGCCGACGAAGTTCAGCCGGCTCCCCCGCAGCATCTGGTGGACCTCCAGCGTCAGCTGATTCCCCTTCGTCTCCTCCTCGCCAATCGAGAGCAGCGCAACCCGAGGCCGATTCACCCCGAACATCCGCTCCATGTACGCCGCGCCCATGTGCGCGAACTGGTACAGGTGAATCGGCCGACAATCCGCGTTCGCACCGACGTCGAGCAGCATCGTCAGTCTGCCCTCCGCCGCAGGGAAAATCGTCGCCAGCGCCGGGCGCCCGATACCCTTCACCCGGCCCAACGTCAACAACGCCGCCGCCATCGTCGCCCCCGTGTTCCCCGCCGTCACGAAAGCGTCCGCTTCCCCCCGCTTCAGCATCTCCAAACCGACAACGATCGAACTCTTCCGCTTCGCCCGCACCGCATCCGTCGCGTGCTCATCCATCCCGATGACATCTGGCGTATCCACTATCCGCACATCCCGAATCGTCGCCGTTCCCCTGAGCTCCGATTCGATCGCGTCCTGGCGCCCCACCAGAATCAGCTCCACCCCCAGCACGCCCGCCGCCATCAGCGCCCCGGCTACCGGCTCCCCTGGCGCGTTGTCCCCGCCCATCGCATCCAGCACAATCCTCGGCACCTTCATCGCGAACGCCTCCGCGCAATCACCAGCATCCGGTCGCTCCCGCCATCCAGCGGCGAAAGGTCATAATCCCCGAACAGCTCCTCCAGCTCCAGGCCGGCCGCCTCCAGCAAATACTCCATCTCCCACCGCCCCACGTACCGCAACCGGTGGACCGCCACCCTCCGGCGCACCGACCCATCGTCGCCCAACGTCTCGTAACTCACGCGCAGCGTTCGCACCTGTTCCGCCAGATCGTCCTCGTGCACGTGCCAACACTCGAACGGCTCACCATCCTCCGTCTCGCCCGAGAACACCAAGAGCGGCTGCCCGTTCGTCGCCGGGTCGAGCCATTGCCCCGGACCCGGCAAATCCAGAGCCAACGTCCCGTCGAACGTGAGCGCCTCCGCCAGCCGTGCCAGCGTCCCGCGCTGCTCCTCACCATCCCGGCAGTAGCAAAACACATCCAGCGGTACCACGATGAACCCGTATCGACCGCGCTCCAGCTCCAGGTCCAGAACCCGTCCCTCGAGAAATCGCACCTCCACCCCACGCTCCTCCGCCCGGCGCCGCGCCCGTTCGAGCATCGCCGGCGAAGGATCGATGCCCGTCACCGCGTGGCCGCGCAAAGCGAGCTCGACCGCGATACGCCCGCTCCCACAGCCCACCTCCAACACCGGCCGGTCTGTCCGCCCCGCGAACGCGACCCACAGGTCGATATCGTCCCGGAACGCATCGTGCATCGCGTCGTAGAACGCAGCGTCGGGGGCGTAGGGATCGTGCAGCACCCCCGCCATTCTCCCCCGCGCCTCAGCTCCCTGTCGAACGCCCGCCCCGCTCCTGCGCGAGCAGCCGTGCGAGCACGAGGTAATCAGGATCGCTATGCGTCACGTGTGCGGGCACCATCGCCTCCGCCAACGCCGCGCAGGTGCTCTTCGTTACCGCCAGCGCCATCGGGTCCTTCGAAAGCAACTGGCGAGCGAGCTCACGAGCCGCCGTCAGCGCGCCGCCCTCCGGAGCGAGCCGATTCACGAAGCCCCACGCCGCCGCCTGCTCCGCCGTGAACCGTTCGCACGTCATCACCAGCTCCCGCGTCCGCGCAGGGCCCAGCTCCCGCATGAGCCGCGGCAACGCATTCCACGTCAGCGGAATCTCCAGGTCCACCTCGGGGATCGAAAACCACGCCGTCGCTGCCGCGACCCGCAAATCCAAGCACGCCAACAACACCACCGCACCGCCGATGGCCAGCCCGTTCACCGCGCCGATCGTCACCTGCGGCAGCCCCTCCAGCGCCGCCGCCGTTCGGTTCCCCTGCATCGCCCGAATCCGCTCCCGAAGCGGCGAACGCTCCGCCTGCAGCGTCGCCAGCGGTCGCCGATTCGCATCCGAAGGACTTCCCCCAAGGTCGGCCCCCGCCGAGAATGCCCGTCCCGCTCCCGTCACCACCACCACCCGCGCCTCCGCATCCTCCGCCAACTCCCGGCAAACCGCCTGCAACTCCGCGTGCATCCGGCCGCTGATCGCATTCAGCTTCTCCGGCCGGTTCAGGGTAACCGTCACCAGCCCGGGCAGCTCCTCGTCCCGTTCCACGAGCAACGTCTCCCACGTCGCCATCAGTACGGCCGGACCTCTCGGGCAAAATCCCGTCCCCCCCGCACCGTCACCCGCATGATCGCCCCCGCCCGCGAATCGTCCTCGATCAACTCGATCACCCCGGCGGCCACATCCTCCGGCTGCAGAATACCCCCGACAAGCTTCGCCACCTCCGCCACCCGCTCGTCCCCGCTCCGCCGCACCAGCGGCGTATCCGTGAACGAAGGACAGATCGCGTTCACCCGGATGCCATCCGATTCGGCCAAGTACGCCAGCGACCGCGTAAAGTTGACCACCCCCGCCTTCGACGCCGCATATACCGGCGAATCCGGCATCGGCAGCAGCCCCCCCATCGAGGCCGTGTTCACGATCACCCCACCCTTCCCGCTCCGCCGCATCTCGCGCACCGCAATCCGCGTCGCATCGATCACCGCGATCAAATTGATCTCGATGATC
The DNA here is from genome assembly GCF_034432735.1 of Tepidiforma sp. GTDB lineage: Bacteria > Chloroflexota > Dehalococcoidia > Tepidiformales > Tepidiformaceae > Tepidiforma. Next base: position 13,551 of record NZ_DAOUBJ010000019.1, read on the forward strand.
CGTTGCCAGGGCCCCGGGTCGTCCCCGAAAAGGTCCTCACCCCCGATCCCCGCATTGTTGAACACGATATCGAGCCCGTTCCAATGTTCGAACGCGCACGCCATCGCCGCTGCCAAGTCCTCCGTCCGCGTCACGTCGCACCGCCGCGCGATGGCCACCCCACCGCCGGTCGCCCCGGCCAAGTCCACCGTCTCCCTCGCGCCCGCCTCGTCGATATCCGCAACGATCACCCGAGCGCCCCGTCGCACCAACTCCAGCACCGTCGCCCGCCCGATCCCCGAACCGCCCCCGCTCACCACTGCCACCTTACCGTCGATCTCCATGAGCCACCTCCGTGCGCCGTCGTGCTTCGCCCGGCATTGTAGGCGGCTCCCTCCTCCCGGGCACGTCGACCCTTGCGCCCGCCTGCCGCAGAATCCCGTCCGTGCCCATCTACGCCGTCGGCGACAAAACCCCGCGCATCCATCCCACCGCCTTCGTCGCCCCGACCGCGACCGTCGTCGGCGATGTCACCATCCACGCCCACGCATCCATCTGGTACGGCGCCGTCGTTCGCGGCGATACCAGCTACGTCGTCATCGGCCGCGGCGCCAACATCCAGGACGGCGCCGTCGTCCACAGCCGCGCCGGCAACCCCGCCCTCATCGGCGAAGAGGTCTCCGTCGCCCACGGCTGCGTCGTCCACGGCGCAACTATCGGCGCCCGAGCCCTCATCGCCAACGGCGCCATCGTCCTCGACGGAGCCATCGTCGGCGAAGGCGCACTCGTCGCAGCCGGCGCCGTCGTCCCGCCCGGTGCCGAAATCCCCGCCGGCACGCTCGCCCTCGGCATCCCCGCCCAAACAAAAGGCCCCCTCGCCGGAACCCCCGCCGAAGAGTGGGTCCGGACTGGCCCCGAGCGCTACGCCATGCTCACCGCACTCCATCGGGCAGGCCTGCGCGAGCTCCAGCGCCCCGACGTCCCGCCACCAGAAGAACCCTGACCCACCACAGCTAAAGCTTCAGGCCCAGCAGCTCCCGCGTCACCGATCCATCCGCATGCACCGTCACGTGGACCCACGTAATCCGCAGCTTCACCTTTCGGGAGCCCCGCTCGATCCACACCTCGTCGCCCTTCTCCCACCGATAATCCGAATCGATCGTGCAGTAGTGCTCGCCCTTGCTCCCGCTGAACGGGTCGGCCTCGTAGAACGATGTCTTCATCCCGTACACCGTCTCCAACGCATCTCCCAAGAGCCTACCCCGCCCATCTGACCCGGAGAAGTCTCGCCCGCCACACCATCGCCCTAGCCCGAGCCGTCCCCTACCTCGCTCGGCCGTTCCTGCGTCAGCACCACCGGTCGACTCGCCCTTCCTGGAGCCAGCCGGCCGGGGCCCAGCTCCTCCTCCAGCGAAGCCAGCGCGTGCGCACGCTCGTTGTACCGCCCGCGAAGGTCATCCCGCACCGACCCCCGCCAGAGCGGCACACCGAGAAAGTACGCCGCCCGCCCAAGGAGATGCGCCGCGACCGGGCCCGTCATCGCGATGAACACCGCTGCCGCCGCCGCGCGCGTCACCACCGCCAGCTCCCCGAACTCGATCGCCGCCGCCGCGAGCACGAAGACCACCCCGAGCGTCGCCGCCTTGGTCGTCGCCTGCATCCGCGTGAACAGATCCGGCATCCGCACCACGCCCAATCCCGCCAGGAACATCAGCGCCGCCCCCGCCACCGCCAACAACCCGACCGTCACGTCAGTCATCGCCATCCCCCCTGGGGGTCGCCCCCTTCTCGATGTAGTACGCGAACGCCGTCGTCGCCAGGAACGTCACCAGCGTCAGCACGATGCCCACATCCAGGTAGGCCGTTTCCCCCGCCGCGATGGCGTACACCGTCAACAGCCCCAACCCCAAAAGCGTCAGCAAGTCCAGCGCCACCACCCGGTCCGGCAGGCTCGGCCCCCGCAGCAGCCGGAACCCAGCGAGCACCACCCCACCACAGAGCAGCCCCACCGCCGCCACCAACCACGGATCGCCCGCCAGCAGCCCGCTCATTCCAACAGCTCCTTCACCCGTCGTTCGAAGCCATCCTTCTGTTCTCGGCGAAAGGCCTCCGCGTCCTCCACCCACATCCCATGCACATAGAGCGTCTTCCGGTCCTCCGAAACATCGAGCACCAGCGTACCCGGCGTCAGCGTCATCACCATCGAAAGAAACGCGATCTTCCCATCACCCTCCAAGTCCAACGGCACGCCGACGACACCCGGCGCGATCGGCGGCCGCGGCGAAAGCACATCCCGCGCCACCCGCAGATTCGCCCGCACCAGCTCGTAGGCGAAGTACCCAGCGAACACCGCCAGCCCCCTCGCCTTCCGCAAATAGTCCGTCCCTCCCCCGCCGAGGAAGATCAGCACCCCCAGCCCGAGCGCGATGCCCGCCGTCAGCTGCGTGCTCCCGATCGTCCCGTTCAGCGCCGCCCAAGCCGCAGCCAGCAGCAACACCCAGAGCAACCCCTTCATCGTGCACCTCCCAAAACCGCCTCGATGTATCCGTTCCGGTCGAACAACTGCTGCCCCGCCAGCTCCATCGGCCGCCACCACCACTCCGCCCCCACCCCCATCGCCACCGCCAGAACGGCGAACGCCCCAACCGGCAGCCACGCAGCCGCACCGACCGACCCCTCGCCGACCGCTCCCCCCGGCGAAGGTTTCAGGAACGCCTCCGTCCAGATCTTCACCATCGAGAACAACGTCAAGAGTCCCACCCCGAGCATCACCGCCGCCGCAGCGTACTCCCGCTCCTCCACCGCCGCCCGCACCATGATGAATTTCGCGAAAAAGCCCGAAAGCGGCGGCACCCCTGCCAAACTGAACGCCGAAACGAAAAACGCAACCGCCAACCACGGATGCGCCCGGCCCAGCCCACCGAGCGACTCCAGCTCGTAGCTCCCCCGCAACCGCCGCACCACACCCGCCACGAAGAATAGATTCGTCTTCGCAACGATGTTGTGCACCAAATAGAACAGTGCACCCCCGAGCGCCAATGGCGAAGCGATCGCCAGCCCCATCGTCATGTAGCCAATCTGGCTCACGATGTGAAACGAAAGAATCCGCTTCATATCCTGGTGCGCCGCAGCCCCCAACACCCCACTCACCATCGTCGCCGCTGAAATCCACCACAGCAGCTCCCGCGTGTACCCCGCATCCTGCGTGAACACCAACGTGAACACGCGCAGCAGCGCATACACCCCCACCTTCGTCAGCAACCCCGCGAACAGCGCCGCCACCGGCGCCGGCGCCGTATGGTACGACGCCGGCAGCCACGAATAGAGCGGGAACACCGCCGCCTTCAACCCGAACGCCACCAAAAACAGCATCGCCACCACCGTCAGATAGCGCGCACCCTCCCCCGCCTCCGCCACCTCCACCGCCAGCTGCGCCATGTTCAACGTCCCCATCGCCCCGTACAACAACCCCACCCCCGAAAGAAACGCCACCGACCCCATCAGATTCAGCACCACATACTTCATCCCCGCCTCGAACTGCGGCCGCTCCCCGCCAATCACCATCAGCACGAACGAGGCCATCAACATGACCTCGAACCAAACATAAAGATTGAAAATATCACCCGAAAGAAACGCCCCGCAGACACCCAACAACAGCACATGCATCAGCGGGTAGTACCCCGCTCGCACGCGGGCCTCGTCCACATTGCCCGCCGAATACACCGCAGCCCCCAGCCCCACCACACCCGCAGCCGTCACCAACACCGTCGAAAGCATGTCCGCAACCAGCACGATACCGAATGGCGCCGGCCAGCCCCCAACCTCCAACACCTGGATCCCCTCTCGCCACGACCACCCCAGCAACGCCACCGCACACCCCAAAAGCACCGCCGCCCCCCCGATCGCAATCGGCGCCTGCCAGCGCGGCCAGCGCAGCGTCAGCAACCCCGCAATCGCCGCCACCAGCGGAACCGCCAACGGGAGTCCAACCAGCAGGCTCACCCCTCCTCCTCCCGTATCACCCGGACCGGCGGAGGGGGCGGCTCCGTCGTCGTCAGCGCATCGATGTCATCGCTCGCCACCGAGCGATACACCCGGTAGGCCAACGCCATCGCGAACGCCTGGATCGCGAACCCGATCACGATGGCCGTCAAGATGAGCGCCTGCGGAACCGGATCCGCTGCCCCAGCCCCCAGCGTCGAGTCGCCCCCGCCGATGATCGGCGGCTCCCCTCGGACCAACCCCGCGGCCACGAAAATCAGCACGTTCGCCCCGTTCGTCAGCAACGCCAGCCCGATCACCATCTGCGCCAGCGTCCGCCGGAGCAGCAGATACAGCCCGCAGGCGTACAACCATCCCACCGTCACCGCCAGCAACAGCTCCATCCGCTACTCCTCCCCCATCAGCGGCACGATCACCGCCAGCGCCACCCCGATCACCACCAAGTAAACGCCCACATCGAACAGCAACGGCGTGCCCAGCTTCACCGTCTCGCCCACCTCCACCGTCACCCAGCGCCCCTCCAGCAAGACGCCCCCCGTCACCACACCCACGAACCCACTCCCGAGCGCAACCCCGAGCCCCAGCGGGATCAGCACCAACGGCGAAACCCGCACCGCCCGCCAGCCCACCATCGGCGCATACGCCACCGAGAGCAGAACGAACGCCGCCGCCGCCATCATCCCCCCGGCGAACCCGCCCCCAGGCGCATTGTGCCCCCGCCACAGCAGATAGAGCGAAGCCAGCAGCAACAGCGAAGCCAACAGCCGCCCCACCGAACGCAGAATCGACGAATTCATCGCGGCCGCCTCCGCACGGAAATCAGCGCATACACCCCGAACGCCGCCGTCCCCAACACCACAATCTCCCCCAGCGTATCCAGCGCCCGGAAATCCACCAGAATCACGTTCACCACGTTCCGCCCGAAGGCCTCCGTATAGGCCGTCTCCCCGAAATACGCCGCGATCGGCTTACCCTCCTGCCGCCCCAGCGCAGCCAGGACCAGCACGCTCATCGTCGCCCCCACCACGAGCGCCGCCGCCCCATCGCGCAGCCTTCGCGAAAGCGGACCACGCTCCACCAGCTTCGGCAGCCGGTAGAACACCAACACGAACAGCATCACCGTCAGCGTCTCGACCAGAATCTGCGTCAGCGCAAGGTCCGGACCACCGAACAGCGCATACAGCAACGCCACCCCGAACCCCACCGCCCCCAGCGCCGTCACCGCCGCCAACCTCGACATGTGCACGATCGCCGCCGTCGCCCCCGCCACGATCGTCAACGCGATCAGCACCTCGTAAAAAGCCGGCATCAGCCACGCCCGCTCCATCGGCCCGCCCCAGCGGATCAGCGCCGCCCCCGCCAGCCCCGTGAACGTCACCAGGACGATCGCGATGTACCCCCGCAGGTAGCCGCGCTGAACCCACACCGTGTGGAAGCGCGCCAGCCGCTGCACCCCGTAATAGACCGCGTCGTAGGCCTTCGGCCCCGAAGGGAACCATCGCGCCCCCATCGCCTTCGCCGTCGGCCCCACCAGCCGCGGCAGCCCAAAGCCGACCGCAACGCCCACCCCCACCGAGAGCGCGCTCAGACCGAGCGCCACGTTCAACCCATGCCACCATTGCACCGAAACCTTCACCGGCCCGCCCGCAACCGCCGCCGTCGCCGGCGCGATCAACCGCCCCTCGATCACCCCCGGAAAGAGCGCCAGCCCCACCGACACCACCCCGAGCACCAGCGGGCCCGCCACCAGCCCGACGCTTCCCTCGTGCGGATCGCGCCCCGCCCGCCGGGGCCCCGCGAACGGCCGCAACAACGCCACCCCCGCCGCCGTGAAGAGCGCCCCCGAGACCACCACCGCCGCCAGCACCACCAGCCCCATCCACCCCGCCTCCTCCAGTCCCGCCTCGATCGCCGCCTCCTTCCCGATGAACGAAAGCACCGGCCCGAATCCCGCCAGCCCCACACATCCCGCGATCACCGCCACGAACGTCCACGGCATCGCCCTCCGCAGCCCCCCGAGCTCGTCCAACAGCCGCGTCCCCGTCCCATGGTCCACCGTCCCCGCCGCCATGAACAGCGCCCCCTTGTAGAGCGCATGCCCCACCGTGAACACCATCGCGGCCTTGATCGCCAGCGGCGTACCCAGCCCCAGCAGCATCACCAGCAGCCCGAGCGCACCCACCGTCGTGTACGCCAGCACGCGCTTCACGTCCCGCTCGTGGATCGCCACGAAAGCCCCCACCACCAGCGTCACCGCCCCTACCACGGTCAAAGCCGGTCGCCAGCCGTCCAGGTCACCCAGCACCGGGTGGAGCCGCGCCAACAAATACACCCCCGCCTTCACCATCGTCGCCGAATGGAGGTAGGCGCTCACCGGCGTCGGCGCGGCCATCGCCCCCGGCAACCAGAAGTGGAACGGCACCTGCGCCGATTTCGTGAACGCCCCCACCAGCACCAGCACCAGCGCTCCATGCGCCAGCGAGCTCCGCCCGATGGCCTCAGCCGACATCTCCGAAATCCGATACGTCCCCGCAACCTGCCCCAGCACCACCAAGCCAGCCAGCAACGCAAGCCCCCCCGCCCCCGTCACCAAGAGCGCCTGGACCGCCGCCTTCCGCGCCTTCGCCTTCTCCTGCTCGAACGAAATCAGCAGGAACGATGTCACACTCGTCAGCTCCCACGCACAGAACAACGTGATCGCATCGTCCGCGAACACCACCCCGAGCATCGCTCCCATGAACGCCAAGAGCATCGCCTCCAGCCGACCCGCCCCTGGCTTCCCCGCCATGTACGCCTCCGCGTACACCAGCACCAGCGCCCCGATCCCCGTGATCGCCAGCCCGAACAGCAGCGCCAGCCCATCCGCCCGGAGCGCCAGCTCCACCCCCAACGATGGCACCCACCGCGCCGACCAGGTCACCGGCTCGCCACCCGCCACGCCGTCGAGCAGCACCAGCAGCCACCCGAATGCCCCGGCCGGAACCGCCGCCAGCGCCAGCCCCCGCCACCTCCGCGCCGGAAGCGCCAGCGCTAGCGGCACCGCCGCGAACACCGCCGCAAGAATGACAACGAGGGCCAACCTACA
>NZ_DAOUBJ010000020.1:0-19967 GCF_034432735.1 Tepidiforma sp.
CTCCAGGTGACGTTGCCCATCGCGATCTCGTTCTTCACCTTTCACGCGATCAGCTACCTGGTGGATATCGCCCGCAGCCAAGCGGAGCCGATGTCGCCGCTCGATTTTGCCCTCTACCTCTCGTTCTTTCCCCACCTCGTGGCCGGGCCGATCGTGCGGGTCACCGAGTTCGCTCCGCAGATCCGCCAGCCGCTGCGCGAGCGCGTCATCGACGCGGCCCCCGCCTTCACGCTGATCGTCGGCGGGCTGTTCAAGAAGGTGGTGATCTCTACCTACCTCGCGGGCGAGATTGCCGACCCGGTCTTTGCCAGCCCGGCGACGCACAGCGCCCTCGAGAACCTGCTCGGCGTCTACGCCTACGCCATTCAGATTTTTGCCGACTTCAGCGGCTACACCGATATCGCGATCGGCTGCGCACTCCTCCTCGGCATCCAGTTCCCGCAGAACTTCGACCAGCCCTACCGGGCGTGGTCGCTGCAGGACTTCTGGCGGCGCTGGCACATGACGCTCTCGCGCTGGCTGCGCGATTACCTCTACATTCCGCTCGGCGGCAACCGGGGCTCGAAGTGGTTCACCTACCGCAACCTCTTCCTGACGATGCTGCTCGGCGGGCTCTGGCACGGCGCGGCTTGGACGTTCGTCGCGTGGGGTGGCATCCACGGTGGCTGGCTCGTCCTCGAACGGGAAGTCCGCGCTCGTAATCGGTGGTTCCACGGCACGGCGGCGAAGGTGGCCGGCTGGGCCGTCACCTTCCACGTCGTGTGTTTCGCCTGGATCTTCTTCCGCGCGGAGACGTTCGGGGCGGCCTGGGGGGTGATCACCCGCATCGCCACCGGCTGGGGCGAGCCCTCGCCCGCCGTGACGCCGCTCCTGGTCGTGGTGATCGCTGGTGCCGTCGCCGCCCAGTTCTTGCCGCGCGAACTCGTTCGTCGGTTCGAGCTGACGTTTTCTGAACTCGCGCCTGCCGCGCAGGCGGCTATGCTGGCGGTGGCGCTCGTGCTCATCGACGCGCTCGGCCCCGAGGGCGTTGCGCCGTTCATCTACTTCCAGTTCTGAGGCCCGCGCCGGGCCGCGGAGGTGCCCCGTCCGATGGCTGATGCGACCCGCCCCGGCCCCCGCCAGCGGCTCGGTGCTCGGCCGCGCCGCGTCTTCGGGGTGATGGTCGGCGGCATGTTGCTCGCCGTGCTCCTGAATGCCCCCGCCCTCGAGCAGGGCGCAGCGTCGATGCCCTACGGCCGCGAACGGGATTTCTGGCTGGCCATCTGGAAGCCGTTCGCCACGGTCAGCCGGCTGCTCTTCCTCGACGAGCCGCGCAACCTCCTCGATCGTGCGCTCGGGCACTCCGATTCGGACTTGTTCGAGCTACCCGCGAGCCCCGATGACGTTCCCCCGCCCGGCGAGCCGCCCCCGGCCGGCCATACCGCCACCCCTGGCAAGGGGACGCCCGCGCCGAACCCGACGCCCACGCCCCAGCCCCGTCCTCGCCTCCGCACGCCGACGGCAGCGGAGCCGCTGCGCGTCTGGATGGGCGGCGACTCGATGGCCAAAGTCCTCGGGGAGGCGCTCGTTCGCCAAGCCTCGGAGACGGGGCTCGTGACGGTCACGCACGACCCGCAGCTCTCCAGCGGCCTCACCCGGCCGGACTTCTTCGACTGGCCCGGCCATTTCGATCAGCTCGTTCGTTCCGGGGGCTACGAGGTGTTCGTCGTGATGTTCGGGGCGAACGATTCTCAGGGCATCAAGACCCCCGATGGCCAGATCTTCCAGCCGGGCGAGCCAGGGTGGTCGGCCGAATACCGCCGTCGGGTCGCCGGCGTGATGGATCTCCTCGGTGGGGGCAACCGCCTCGTGCTCTGGGTGGGCCAGCCGATCATGCGGAGCGCGGAGTTCAGCCAGCGGATGGCCGAATTGAACGCCATCTACCGCGAGGAGGCTGCGAAGCGCCCCTGGGTACAGTTCATCGACCTTTGGCCGCTCTTCCAATCGCCCTCCGGTGGCTACGCGGTGTACCTGGCGGACGACGACGGGGTGGTGAAGGAGATGCGCCATCCGGATGGTGTCCACCTCGTGCGGGCCGGGGGTGAACGAGCGGCGCGGGCGATCATGGCCGTCGTCCGGGCGGAGGCGGGCATCCCCTGAGGCGCCGCGAAGAGGTTCGTCCGTTCGCCGCCGACCGCGTAGGCTCGGAGCAGATGGATGGCGGCCTCCCGCCCGGCTTTGGGAGCTATCCGCTGCCCCTCGCGCTCGCGATCCTGCTCGTGCAGGCGGCGCTCGGCATCGTCCTTTTCGCCGTCTTTCAGGAGTGGGTGCCCCGCGAGCTCGGCACCTCCGATGCCTGGGGCGGCTACCTTCTGGGCGCCTATGGTGCGGCCCGCTTCCTCCTCGAAACGCCGACGGGCGCCATCGCCGACCGGGTCGAGCGGCGCGCCGGGCTCCTGCTCGGCTTCCTCCTGATGCTCCCGGCGATCGGCCTGATGTTCGCGGTTCGCGCGGCAGGCGCCTATCTCGCCTTCTCCGCGCTGCTCGGCGCTGCCACCGCTTTCCTCTGGCCGGCGACCTATGCCATCGCGGCCGACCTCTACCCGATCGATCGCCGCGGCAAGGTCATCGGCTTTCTCAACCTTGCCCAGCTTGCCGGCTTCGGCGTGGGGGCGCTGGCTGGCGCCTTCCTGGTGGATCACGCGGGCGGGCGGGAGCTCTTCGGTGGAGCAGCGGGGGCGGTTGCGCTCGCCTTCGTTGCCGCGCTCCTCGGCATCCCGAGCTATCGTGGTGGCTCGCTCTTTCGGGCCGTCGCGGGCCCGCCGCGGCCGCCGCTGCGCGAGCTGCTCCACCGCCGGGTCGCCGCCCTGAGCGGGCTCATCCTCCTCGCGAGCATCGCCCTCGCCATGCTCGTCCCGGCGATCCGGCCCTACGGCGAAACGGTGCTCGGCGTCTCCTTTTCGCGCCTCACGTTGGCCCTGGTGCCGGCGGTTGCGGTCGGCGCGCTCCTCTACGTCCCGGCGGGCCACATGGCCGACCGATTCGGACGCTGGAAGCCCTTCGCGGCGGGGCAGCTCTGCCTGGTGGCTGGGCTGCTCGTCCTGGCGGCCACGTCCAGCCTGCCAGTGGCGATGGCGGCGGCGGTGCTCGTGTTCGCCGGCAACGTGCTCACGGTCCCAGCTTGGAACGCGGCGGTGATGGACCTGGCGCCCGAATCGCACCGGGGGACGCTCATCGGGCTTTCGGTGGCGCTGAGTGGGCTCGCGCTCGCTTTCGGACCGGCCATCGGGGGCACCGTCACAGCCCGCTGGGGCGCGCAAGCTGCCTTTCTCGGCGCTGCGGCGCTCGCCTCCCTGGCGTCGCTGGCTGCCTGGCGATACGCCCGGCGCCCGCCCGCGAGCCCATCCCGCTGAGCGAGCGGGCGGGGGCGCCGCGCACCCTCACCGCGGCAGATCCTCTACCCGCAGGCCGAAGAGTGGCGGCGGTTCGGCGCCGAGGGCAGCGAGGTAGGAGCAGAGCTGGCTTCGGTGGTGCACTTCGTGTTCGACGAGCCCACCGAGCACCCGCTTCCACGCGGGGAAGGGGTCGCCAGCCAGGTTGCCAATCACTCGCTCGAGGTCGGCGGTGGCGAGGACGGCGACCGTCTTCTTGCCGCTGCGCAGGCACTGCGCGCGGAGGCGAGCCGCTGTGAGTCCCGGTGGCGGCTCGTGCCCCGGGTAGCGCAGTTCGCCGCCGGCGATCGCCTCGAGGTTCATGCGCCGGGCGGCCACGATGTGCAAGGCCAGCTCGGCCACGGAGTACTCGCCCGGTGCTGGCCGCCACGGCAGGTGTCGGTCTTCGAGCCGTTCGAAGGCTTCGAACGTCCGCGCCTGGACGTTCACCACGTACTTCACGAGGTCGTCGCGCGTGATCACCGCCGTCATGGTACGACAGGCGCGCGGCGTCGCTGCCCGCTAACTTCCGGTTAACCGAGCCGTGGGAGTCTGGCGCTTCGAGGTGCCGGCCACGGGCGCAGCATGCGTGCGGTGCTCGCGACGCCGCACCGAGGTCACCACGCTCAGGAGCCGACGTCGATGGGCGCACCCCAGCTGAACCCTGCCGAAGAGGCCGAACTTCGCCAGCACATCGCGCGCGAGGTCGAAGCGCTCGCCCACGAGTTCGCTGGGATTTTCTCGGTGGAGACGATCGCGCGGTACGTCGACGAATCGTTCGAGGCGGTGCGAAGGCGCGCGCGGGTGCTCGACTTCGTGCCTGTCTTCGTCCACCGCTACACCCGCGAGCGGCTGCGGGCGCTCGCCCAGGCGGAGGGGCTCTCGCCGAAAGACCGGCCCGAAGTCCTCTACGTCTGCGTTCACAACGCCGGCCGCTCGCAGGTGGCCGCAGCGCTCACCGCCCACCTGAGCGGGGGCGCCGTCAACGTCCGCTCGGCCGGTTCCGACCCTGCGGACCAGATCAATCCGGCGGTCGTGGCGATCCTGAACGAACGGGGGATCGACCTTGCGGAGGCGTTTCCCAAGCCGCTGAGCGACGAGGTAGTCCGGGCCGCCGACGTCGTGATCACGATGGGCTGCGGCGATGCCTGCCCGATCTACCCCGGGAAGCGGTACCTCGATTGGGATGTGGCGGATCCCGCGGGCCAGCCGCGCGAAGTCGTCGAGCGGATCGTCGCCGATATCGAAGGGCGGGTGCGGCAGCTGCTCGCCGAGTTGCAGGTGCCCATCGCCGGCTAGCGGGCTACCACTCCTTGCCGATGCCGCCGCGGCCGCCGAAGAAGCCGGAGGGCCAGTTGCGCCCCGTGATCATCGCCCGGTCGACATCTTCGCGGGTGGCGATTCCCGCCTCGACGATCGCTCGCGCCTCGCGCGCGGCGGCAGCGAAGACGCGATTCAGGATGAAGCCGTACGTCCCCGGCGTGTCCCGCACGAGCGAGACCTCCTTCCCGGCGGCCTCGGCCAGCCGCCGCGCCGTCTCGATCACCTCGGGGCTGTTCTGCGGGGTCCAGACCACCTCGCACATCCGCATGACGCTCACGGGATTCGAGAAGTGCATCCCCAGGAAGCGCTCTTTGCGCCCCGCGGAGACGTCGCGCGCCAGCTCCTGAATGCAGAAACCGCTCGTGTTCGACGCGAAGATGGCGTCCGGATCGATGACCTCGTCGAGTTCCGCGAAGACCTTCTGTTTCAGTTCGAGGTTCTCGGGGATCGCCTCGATGATCACGTCGCAGTCGGCGAGGGGGGCGAGTTCGGTGGTGTAACGGATGCGCGCCATCGCGGCCAGGGCATCGTCGAAGGCGAGCTTGCCGCGCTCGACCGCCCGCTTGACGCCCCACTTTCCATCCTCGATGGCGTGGCGGGTTCTGGCGATCGCCGCCTCGTCGATATCGCGGACCACCACCTCGTAGCCGGCGACGGCGAACACCTGGGCGATGCCGCCGCCCATCACCCCGCCGCCAAGGCAGCCGATCGTTTTCACATCCTCGAACTTCATCGCGTGCCAACCTCCTGGGCCGAACGCCCTTCGCAATTCGTGACCGCGAAGGTACACGCTTCGCCAACCTGCCGGAAGCGGCTCGGCGTCGAGCGAGCCAGAAGGTCCGACACGGACGCCCCCGGAGGAGTGGCGGCGACGAGCGCTGCCGAGGCCGTGGCCCAACCGCCTACCTCCAACCACTATTCGCTGGTATGCTGGGGCGTGCCCGGGGTGTAGCTCAGCCTGGAAGAGCGCTGCGTTCGGGTCGCAGAGGCCACAGGTTCAAATCCTGTCACCCCGACCACTCCTCCCTCCCCTCGCTCCGTGGCAGGGCGCGAACGAGCCACCTTCGCGAGCGGGCGCCGGCGGGGGGCTGCGACGCCCGATGGTTGCCGGCCGAACCAATGTTTCGGTGCTACACTCCGCCCGATTTCACCCGGGGGTAGCCCATGCTGCGCTTCCGCTTGCTCCCTTTGGCGCTGTTCGGGGCGATCGTGGTCGCCTTCGCGGGCTGCGGCGACGATGGGGATGCCCGAACCGAAGCGGGGCTTCGCAAGGCCGCCGAGTCGTCCGCCCGCGCGCTCCTGGAAGGTGACTTCGAAACCGCGTACCGCGCCGTCGCCAAGGAGTGCCGCGATCAGGTCAGTCTCGACCAGTTTTCCACGCAAGCACGCCAGGCCTTCACGATCGTCGAGGCGTTCTTCGGTGTGAAGATGAAGGACTTCGAGGTCGAGGGCGTCGAGATCCGCAACTTCACGCCCGACGGCGCCGACGTGGCCATCGACCTGCGCGCACCCAAAGGGCAGGCGGAGATGGGCGGGCAGGCCGAATTCCAACCGTGGAAGTGGGAGAGCGGCCGCTGGGTGCTCGCCGATTGCAGCGGGCTGCTCGGCGACATGGGCGGCGGGGGGCCATCGGCGACGGGCACTGCCGTTCCGCTCGGTTCGGGGCCGCGGCTCGGCGAGTCCGTCGAGGCGGGCGACGCGATCGTGACCGTGCACACCGTCGAAGACCCGGCCCGCATCGATGCGCCGGCGGAGGAGGGCAAGCGGTTCATCGCCTTCGATGTGAGCGTGGAGGCGGCCAAGCGGTCGGTGACCGTGAACAGCTTCAACTTTAGCGTGCAATCGCAGGATGGGTACGTGTTCGATCCCGCCTTTTTCGGCCGGGAGCCTGCGCTGGGCTCGACGGAGCTGCAGCAGGGGCGGCGGGTGCGTGGATGGGTCAGCTTCGAGGTGCCGAAAGACGCTCGCATCGTGGCGCTCTACGCCAACCTCGGCTTCGTCGGCCCGGATACGCTCGTCCTCGACCTGACGCGCTGAGGGACGACGGGGGTAGCACGGGGTAGCAGCGATTGCGGCGACGGAGTAGCCTTTCGCCGATGTCGAAGCCGCTCGCCGTCATCGCCATCGACCTCCCGGCCGGGCTCCTCGAAGACCTCCGCCGGAGCGTCCATCCACTCGTGACGGGTGGCGACCCGGCAGCCGTGGCCGAGGCGCTCCCACGGGCCGAGGGGATCCTCTGCAGCGCGCTCTTCCCGTTGCCGGCCACCGTCCTCCAAACGGCGCCCAACCTGCGCGTCATCTCCAATTTCGGCGTGGGCTACAACAACGTCGACCTCGCAGCGGCCACGGCCCGGGGGATCGCCGTCTGCAACACCCCCGGCGTCCTCAGCGGCGCCGTCGCCGACCTCACGATGGCGCTGGTCCTGGCCATCGCCCGGCGCTTGTTCGCGAACGCCACCTACGCGCGGGGCGGCTGGGCGCGGCGCGAGCCTCCGCCGCCGCTCGGATGGGACCTGGCCGGCAAGGTGCTCGGCATCGTCGGCTTCGGGCGCATCGGGCAGGCGGTCGCCCAACGGGCCCGCGCCTTCGGCATGGAGGTGGTCTACCACGACCTTGTCAGTGCGCCGGTCGAAGGGCTCGAAGCGTGCGTTCCGCTCCCGCTCGACGAGCTGCTCGAGCGCGCCGACGTGGTCTCGCTCCATGTGAACCTCGACCCTTCGACCCACCACCTCATCGGCGCGCGCGAACTCGAACGGATGAAGCCCACCGCGTGGCTGATCAACACCTCGCGCGGGCAGGTGGTCGACCAGGCTGCACTCACCGCCGCCCTGCGCGAGGGGCGCATCGCCGGCGCCGCCCTCGACGTGCTCGACCCGGAACCGCCCGCCCCCGATGAGCCGCTCCTCGCCCTGGAAAACGTCATCGTCCTGCCACACATCGGGTCGGCCACCGTCGAAACCCGTGCGGCGATGCGCGACCTGGCCGTTCGCAATCTCGTTGCCGTGCTCACCGGGCGCACGCCCCCTTCGTGCGTGAACCCGGCTGTGCTCGCGGCGCGGACCAGATAGGGGAGCCCGCAGATGCGCGTGAACACCGTGAAGCAGCGCTGGGCCGCCGGCGAGGTGGCCTATGGCGGGTGGCTCTCCTTCGCCAATACCTTCACCGCCGAGGTGATGGCAAACCAAGGTTTCGATTGGCTCTGCATCGATATGCAGCATGGCGTCGTCGATTACCCGGCGGCGGTCGCCATGCTCCAGGTCATCGGCGGGACGCCCACGATCCCCTTCGTCCGCGTGCCGTGGAACGAACCGGGCATCATCGGCAAGGTGCTCGATGCCGGCGCGATGGGCGTCATCGTTCCGATGGTCAACAGCCCGGAGGAGGCGCGGGCCGCCGTGGGCGCCTGCCGCTACTATCCGGCGGGCTACCGCAGCTATGGCCCGACGCGGGCGGCCTACTACGCCGGGGCGGACTATTTTGCGGGCGCCAACCACGAAATCGCCTGCATCCCGATGATCGAGACCCGCCAGGCGCTGGAGCGACTCGACGAGATCCTCGCCGTCCCGGGTATCGATGCGGTCTACGTCGGGCCTGCCGATCTGAGCATCACGCTCGGGCTCCCGCCCCGGATGGACAACGAGGGGCCATTCGAGGAGGCGCGCCTGCGCATCGCCGGGGCCTGCCGCGAACGTGGCATCGTCGCGGGCATCCACGCCAATGCGGCCCTTGCCGCCAAGCACGCCGCCGCCGGCTACCAGATGATCACCGTCTCGGGGGATGTCGGCGCCCTCGCCACGCAGGCCGCCGCCGACCTCCGCCAGGCTCGGGGCGCCGGCCCAGCCTCCGGCCGTCCGGTCTACGGCTAGGCCGGTTGCCGACCTAGGGCCGCAGCGGGTGTTCGACGAAGAACGCCCACATCACCTCGCTCGCGCTGATCGACGTGGTCGTCTTGCCGAGCCGAGGCACGGCCACGGCGCCCGGCCAGGTGTGGCCGCCGCCTTCGATCCGGTAGTGCACGACCGGTGCCGTGCAGTCCTGGTACTCCACCGCGACGACGTCGTCGGCGACGCGCGTCTCGACCGGTTCTCCAGCGCTGCAGCCGTTGCGGTCGGCCCAGGCGCGGAGCACGCTCGCCACCCCGGCGAACGGCGTGCCGGTGAAGACGCCCGCCTGGATGGGGCCGGGCTGGTAGGGGACGACGGCATCGCCCGTGCCGTGGAAGACGATCATCGGGACCGCGCGGCTCCCACACGCTGGCCCCGGGGAGGATTCGCCCGCGACCGGTGCGATCGCCGCCACGAGGTCGCCCGCCCGGCAGGCGAGCGTTGTCGACATGAACCCACCGTTCGACATGCCGGTGGCGTAGACGCGCGCCGGGTCGAGGCAGAGCTCCTGGCCGAGCGTTGCTACGAGGTCGCGGACGAACTGGATGTCGTCGAGCCCCGCCGTCAGGAGCCACGCGTTGTCCAGCCCGTTCGGGCTCACGACGACGAACCCCTCCCGCTCGGCGATGGGCACCAGCCCGGCGTAGATGTGCTGTTGGGCGCCGTTGCTGCCGTAGCCGTGGAAATTGAGAACGAGCGCCATCGGCGCCGAGGCCGGCCCGGCAGCGGGCGGGACGTAGGCGAGATAGGTCCGCGTCCGGTTGGCGGACTGGATGACGCGGCTCACCGTCTCGCCCGGCTTCAGGTCGGCGGGAAGCGCGCGGCCGCAGCCGGGCGTGCCGCGCAGGGTGGGCTGCGGGCTGGGCGTGGGCGTCGGGCTCGGAGCTAGGGCCGAGGCCTCGCTCGGCGCGGTGGGCTCGGCGGTCGGTGCCGCATCGCCACCGCCGTCGCGGCAGCCCGCGAGGAAGGCGGCCGCCGCAAGCAGGGCGACCAGCGTCGCGAACCGAACGTGCTTCATGTTCGGTATCTTCGTCCGTGGGGCGTCGCTGCGAAAGGAGCACCGCGCTTCGCTGCGTGCCTTGCGGGCGAACCTAGCGGCCGATCTGCACCGGCTCGGGGGGCAGCCGCCCCGCCACGAGGGCGCCGAAGAGCTCGGCGAAGTTCGCCGGCACGAGCCGCTCTGGCCACTGCGCGAGCTCCTCGAGGGTGAACCAACGGAAGCCCCGCAGGAGGTCCCGCTCATCCGCGAGATGCCGGGAGGTGTCGACCTGGAAGGCGGGGCAGCGGACCAGGTAGTAGCGTTCGCGCTGGCGGATGAGCCGGTCGCCCCAGGGGAACGCCTGGTCGCGGACCCACACGCAGGGGCCGATCTCGACGGCCGCCAGGCCCGTCTCCTCGAAGAGCTCGCGGCGGAGGGCGTCGAGATCGTCTTCGCCCGGTTCGAGCCCGCCGCCGGGCGTGATCCAGAAGACGCGAGAAGGGTCGCGAGGGGCGTGGATGCGGAAGAGAAGCGTGCGCCCGCCCTCGTCGATGATGACGGCGCGGGCCGCCAACCGCGGCGCCAACTCCTCCATACCCCTAGCCTACCCGTCACTCACCGAACGCGGTACCGCCACGCGCCCTACAATCCCTCGACATGAACGTGCTCGTGACGACCGATGGCTCGGACCGCTCCCTCTGCATCCTGCCGCACGCGGCCCGCCTCGCGGCGGCGCTCGACGCGACCGTCATCCTCGGGCGGGTGCTCGACCCCCGGGCCGATGCCGCCGGGGTGGTCGCCGAGCGGCTCGAGGCCGCCGTCGCCGATGTCCGCGCCGCCTGGGAGGCTGTGCTGCGGGAGGCGCTGGCCGCGCGGGGTGTCGCCGGTGAGCCGCTCGTCATCGAACGGCGCTGGGGCGAGGATGTCCCGGCGGCCATTCTGCGGGCCGCCGCCGAGCGTGGTGCCGCGGTGATCGCCATCGAATCCCGCGGGGCCGGAGCGATCCGCCACGCGGTCTTCGGCAGCGTCGCCATGGGTGTCGTCGGCGCCGGCACGGTCCCCGTCATGACGCTCACCGATTGCCCGCCCGTACCGGCGGGAGAAGGCCCATACCACCTGCTGGTGACGACGGACGGCTCGCCCGATGCGCGGAGCGTCTTCCCGGCGATCGCGCCGCTCCTTTTGCCGGGCCGCTTCCGTGTCACGCTCTGCGAAGTCGCCGTCATCCGCGCGCAGGAAACGGAAGCGCAGGCCAAGGCGCGGACCTTGCCGGGGCTCGAAGCGCTTCGACCGCGCCTCCCGGCGGGGGTCGAGGTCGACTATCGCATCCCGGTCGTCCCGCCTGGGGCGGGGATCGACACGGCCATCATCGAAACGGCGGCCGCCGTCGGCGCCCACGCCATCGCCAGCGCCACCCACGGCCATAGCGCGCAGCGTCACCTCGTGGCGGGCAGCACCGCCCTCGGCGTGGTCCGGCGTGCTGGGCTGCCCGTCATCCTCGTCAAGAGCTCGCCCGTCGCCTGAGCCGGTCGCTCACCACGGGCGCTTCCATCGCTTCCAATCGAACGGCTCGATGCCGTCGTCGGTGATCTGCCAGATGGTGGCCTCCGCCCGGCCGCCGCTGATTTCGAGGAAGCCGATCGTGCCGTACTGGGTCTCGAGGTTGTGCGGATACGTCGGCGAACCCGGATTCACGCAAAGGATGCCGCCGATCGTGTCGATCGCCTCGACGTGGGTATCTCCGTAGACGAGGACGTCGAGAGCGGTGGTCCCGAAGTAGCGCTTCAGCGCCCGCTCGAGCGTCAGGTGGGGCGGATACTCAGGGATGGGGACGTCGTGCACGAGCCCGACCTTCAACCCATCGAATTCGAGCAGCCAGGATTCGCGCAGGCGGGGGTGACCAGGCTGGATGGGCCGGCCACCCGAGCCATCTTCGCCGTTTCCGCGCGCTGCCCACGTCGGTGCGATGTCGTGGAGCTGGTCGATCACGACGAGGTCGTGGATGTCGCCCGCGTGGAGGATGGCATCGACGCCGCGGAAGGCATCGAAGACCTGCGGCCAGAGTTCGTAGCGGGCCTCGGGGATGTGGGTATCGGAGATCAGGCCGATGCGCATGGGCGAAGGGTAGCAGCCGTCCCGCCGGCGTTCAGCCGGTCGGCCCATCGCTCGCCGCGGGCAGCAGCAGGCGGAAGGTGCTCCCCCGGCCGGGGGTGCTCTCGGCCGAAAGCCAGCCGCCGTGTGCCCGGGCGATGGCGAGCGCGGTGGGCAGGCCGAGCCCCGAACCCCGCCCCACCGGCTTGGTCGTGAAGAAGGGGTCGAAGATCTTTTCGAGGATATCCGGCGGGATCCCGGTACCCGTATCGCGCACGGCGATGACGTGATAGGGGCCGCGGGGGAGCTCCGGTGGTGCCCACCGGCGGCGCGTGCCTAGCTCCGTGAGCGAACGGGTGACGGTGATCACGCCGCCCTCTGGCATCGCATCGCGGGCATTCACGAACAGGTTCACCAGCACCTGTTCGAGCGCGACCGCCGAACCGAGGACGCGCGCCTGGCCGCGCCCCCGGCGCACGATCAACCGTACGCGCGGCTCGACCATTGGGCGGGCGAGGGCGGCCGCCTCGGCGATGAGGGCATCCAGGTCTACCAGCTCGGCCCGTTCGACCTCCGGCCGGCCGAAGGCGAGCAGCCGCCGGACGAGTTCGGCGCCGCGCTCGGCCGCGTGGCGGGCGTCGTCGGCGAGTTCCTGCAGGGTCCGGTCGGGCGGGAGTGCCTGACGAAGGAGGTAGAGGTTGCCGAGCACGGCCGTGAGGAGGTTGTTGAAATCGTGGGCGACGCCGCCGGCGAGCACGCCGAGGCTCTCGAGCTTCTGCGCCTGCCGCACCAAAAGTTCCAGCCGCTCGCGATCGAGCTCGGCCTCCTTTCGGCGGCTGATATCGAGGATGGTGCCGGCTACCCGGAGCGGCACCCCGCTTGGCCCCCGTTCGATCACGCGGCCCCGCGTCAGCGCCCAGCCGATGGTGCCCCCGGGGGCCACGTACCGGTGCTCGATCTCCAGCCGCTCCGTCTCCCCGCGGGCGTGCGCTTCGAAGGCGGCGCGGACAGCCGCACGGTCGAGCGGATGGACACACTCCAGCCACCGTGCGACGGGCGCCCGCCCCTCGGGCATGCCAGCGGCGCCGCCCGCGAATCCGAAGAAGGTGTCGTCGCGCAGGTCCCATTCCCAGAGCGTCAGCTCCGAGCGGTCCAGCGCGGCGGCCAACCGGGCCTCTTCTTCGCGCCGTTGGCGTTCCGAACGGACCGCTTCGATGAGCGTCGCGCAGGTGGTCAGGAGGGGGCGGAGGAAGGCGATGGCCGCCTCGCTGTAGCCGCCGGGGCGATTCGCGAGCCCGACCATCCCCACGAGCTCGCCGCGGCTCTCGATGGGCACGCCGAGGTAGTGGCGGAGGGGCGGGTGGCCGGGGGGCGTGCCACCGGCGCGCGGGTCGCTCGCGACCTCGTTCGCGATGACGGGTTCGCCGGTGCGGAGGGTGTGCCCGAAGAGCGTTCCGAAGTTGTCGAAGACGTAATCGTTCGCGAGGTAGGGCTGCGCAAACTCGGCGAACTCCGATACGGCCGAGATCACGAGCCCGTGCATCACCAGGTAGGGGGTGCCATCGGGCCGCCGCAGCACCTCTCCGATGAAGCCGTACTCGCTCTCCGTGAGTTCGATGAGGAGCTCGAGCAGCGCACGGAAAACGTCGGAGGCGTCGCCCTCGCGGATGAAGTCGCTCTGCGCGCGGGTGAGCGCGGCGAGCAGCCGGTTCGTTCGCTCCAGCTCCTGGCGCGTGCGCAGCGTTTCGCTGACGTCGCGCGCGATGCCGCCGATGGCGACGACCGTGCCGTCGGCGTTGCGAACGGGGAAGAGGGCGAGTTCCGCATCGAAGACGGTACCATCGCGCCGCCGGCGTTTGGTGACGAGGTGGAGCGCCTCGCCCTGCGCGACGCGGGTGGTGAGCTCGGCGACCTCCCCCTCCGCCCCTGGTGGCGCGAGGACATCCGCCGTGCGGCCGATCATCTCGGCGGCCGTCCAGCCGTAGAGCCGCTCGGCACCGGCATTCCAGCTCAGGATGCGACCGTCGAGGTCGCGGCTGACGATCGCATCCTGGGCCGAGGCGACGATGGCGGCGAGGCGGGCATGCTCGCTTTCGCGCGCGGCACGCTCGCTGACGTCGCGGAAGAGCAGGCGCACCCCGGTCGGGACGCCCCGCTCGTCGAGGATGTAGGAGCCTTGCACCTCGGCCGGGAAGGGGCCGCCGTCCTTGCGGATGGCGATGACGCGATGGAGCTGTTGGCCGGGCCGGCGCTCGTAGGGCTGACCGCGCCGCGTCGATGCCGCGAGGTCGCGCTCGAGGATGGCCCCGAGCCGCTCCCAGCTCTCCCGGTCGACGAGTTGCGGGCCGTAGACGCCGGCGAGGAGGTCCTCGAGCGTGTAGCCGAGGAGCACTTCGGCGAGGCGGTTGAGGTAGGCCACCCGAGTCGAGGGAAGCTCCAATTCGATGAGCCCCTCGGGGAGGTGGTAGCGGAACTGCTCGTACTCGAAGGCGAGCGCGGCGAGGCGCTGCTGGGAATCGGGAGCGCTGCCTACGGAAGTGACATCCGTCACGCGAATCCTGCCCGGGCCCTGCCGGGTTGTCCCCCCCGTAGCTGGCGCGCCGGGGCCCATGGCGGCCTGTACGTAGCGTAGCGCCCCGACGGGCAGGCCCGCACTCAGGGTTTTCCCCGATGTGGCCCACGTTCGACAGCCCCGGCCCGTGCCGCGGACAATCGGCCTCGGAGATGGTCACGCACGAAGCGCTTCGCGAGGCTTTTCGCCGCCGCGGCCGCCAACTCTGGTTGGTGGGTGGGGCGCTCCGCGACCGCCTCCTCGGGATCGCTTCGCACGATATCGACTACGCGACCGATGCCCTCCCCGACGAAATCGAGGAGATCGCGCGTGGGCTCGGCGCGCGCGTCTCCACCGTCGGCAAGCGATTCGGCACCGTCGGTGTCCTCGTCGATGGCGACTGGGTGGAGATCACCACCTTCCGCGGCGATAGCTACCGTGACGGCAGCCGCTGGCCGGAGGTGACCTTCGGGCGGAGCATCGAGGAGGACCTCGCCCGGCGCGATTTCACCATCACGGCCTTCGCGGAAAACGCCCACACGGGCGAGTGGCTCGACCGCTACGGCGGCGAAGCCGACCTGCGCGCCGGGATCGTTCGGGCCGTCGGCGAGCCGGCTGCGCGCTTCCGCGAGGACCCCTTGCGCATCCTGCGCGGCGTGCGGTTCGTGAGCCAGCTCGGCTTCCGGTTGGACCCGGCGACGGCAGCCGGGATGCGGGCGACGGCGCCCCTCATCGCCACCCTCTCGCAGGAGCGGGTGACGGCCGAGCTCGACAAGCTGCTCCAAGGGAAGGCCCCCGCAGCCGGGCTGGAGGCCCTGCGCGAGGTGGGCGCCCTGCCCGTCGCCTTGCCCGAGCTCGTCCCGATGGTGGGCTGCGAGCAGAACCGCTTTCACCGCTTCGACGTGTGGGGGCACAGCCTGGCGACCGTCGCTGCCATCGCCACCACCCCGGAGACGCACCGCCTGCGCCGCTGGGCTGCGCTCCTGCACGATCTCGGCAAGCCGGCTGTTCGCCACCGGAAGCCGAACGGCGAGTGGGGCTTCTATCGGCACGAAGTCGTCGGCGCCGAGCTGGCCGAGGCGCTGCTCGAACGGCTCCGCTTCGGCCGCGCCGATGCCCACGTCGTGGTGCTCCTCGTCCGGCGGCACATGGAGCGCCCCGAGCCGAGCGACCGGCGCGCCGTCCGGCGGTTCATGGCGAAGCTCGGCGGCCACTGGCGCGACCTCCTCGCGCTGAAGCGGGCCGACAACGCCAGCCACACCTACGACGACGCTCCCTACCACGACGCCCTCGAGCAGGCCTGCGAACGCGCCGAAGCGGAGGAGGCGGAGGCGATCCGTGGGGAGAGCCCGCTCACGGGCGACGACCTGGTGCGGATGTTCGATAGGCCACCCGGCCCGTGGGTGGGCGTCGTCAAGCGGCAGCTCGGAGCGATGGTGCTCGATGGGGAGCTCGCCCCGGGCGATCGCGAGGGCGCCGCACGGATCGCCCGCCGGCTCATGGGGCGGGAGGAGCCGCCGCCCAGAGAAAGGCGCCGGCCCGGTTAGCGGCCCCGCCGGGTGGGCGGCTCGGCATCGCTCGAGCGGTCCCGTTCGTAGGCGCCGAGGAGCGAGAGAAGGAGGTCTTCGACCCGGGCCCTGGACCACTGCCCGTTGCGGCGCTCCGGGCCGGCCGCGACGCTCGCTCCGCGCGGGCCGCCCGTCGTCATCGTGACGGCGATGTGCCACCGCTCGGCCGGCGTGCGGCTTCGTTCGACGAGGGCGAAGGCGAGGGTGTAATCGCGGGCGAGGTTGACGGTGAAGGCCGTGGCCTCGTCGCCGGCCGGGAGCGGGCTCACCTGGACGGCGAGGCTGGGGCCATAGACGGCGTGGATCTCGGCGGCGGCCTCGCTGGCCCAGGCGTGGAGGGTGCGCAGGAGCTCGAGCTGGGAGGCGCGGTCGTGGGCGCCGGCGATGCCCCGGAGCGCTCGTCGCTCCGCCCACGCCGTGCGCAGCTGCTCCACCCGCCGCCGGAACGGCTCGAACGTCAGCGCTGGCACCGCGTCGCCTCCCCTCCCCGCGTCCGCATCGTCAGGGCCTGCATCGTCCCCCGATTCTGGCCCGCCCCCGTTTCGTGCAATTTGCGCGGATGTTACGGGCGCGTTTCCCCAGCTCGGCACGAAGCGGCCGGGCGATGCCAGCATCGCCCGGCCGCAGGGGGCATTCCGGACCCGCTCAGACGGCGGCGGAACCCCGTTCGTTCGTCCGCACGCGGATCACGTCGAGGACGTCGGAGACGAAGATCTTCCCATCGCCGATTTCACCGGTGCGGGCGTTTTCGACGATGGCGTTGACGACGCGGTCGAGGTCTTGGTCGTTCACCACCACGAGGACCCACGCCTTGGAGAGGTACTCGACCTTGTACTCGCGGCCGCGCCACTGCTCGGTGATGCCGCGCTGCTTGCCGTGGCCCTTCACCTCGGCGACCGTCATGCCGCCGTAGCCAAGCTCCTCGAGCGCCTCGCGGACGAAGGGGAGCCGAGAGGGCCGGATGATCGCGTCGATGCGCTTCATAGTGTCTGCCTACCTCCTGGGAGTGGCCGCGGGGCGGGCACCGCCGGCCCCGCGGAGAGCTTAGCTCGCCATTAGCTGCCCGGGCTGAAGATGCCGGGGCCCGTTGGGCCGAAGTCGGGGTACGAATCGAGCCCGTGTTCGAACAGGTCGAGCCCCTTCTCCTCCTCCTCCGCCGAGACGCGGAGGCCGATGGTGACCTTGATGGCGAAGAAGAGGATGAACGCGGTCACGACCACCCAGGCGATGATGGCGGCAGCGCCGATGAGCTGCGCAGCGAACTGCTCGAACCCGCCGCCGAGGAGCAAGCCGTATTTCGATGGGTCGCTATAGTTGGCCTGCGTGAGGCCCGTCTCGCTCGAGAAGAGACCGACGGCGAGGACGCCCCAGAGGCCGCCGGCGCCGTGGACCGGGAAGGCACCGACCGGGTCGTCGATTTTCACGGCATCGAGGAGCAGGATGGCGCCATACATCACCAGGGAGGCGATGGCCCCGATGACGACGGCCGCCCACGGGTCGACGGTGGCACAGCCCGCCGTGATGCCGACGAGGCCAGCGAGGACTCCGTTGATGAGGAGGCCGGGGTCGTAGCGGGTCGTGAGAATCCTCGAGTACAGGATGGCCGCTACGCCGCCGGCACAGGCGGCCAACGTGGTGTTGACGGCCACCTTGGCGGCGAGCTCGTAGGCACCGCCCGTGAGGGCCAGCGTCGAGCCCGGGTTGAAGCCGTACCAGCCGAACCAGAGGATGAACATCCCCAAGGAGGCGATGCTGATGTTGTGGCCGGGGATGGCGTTTACCTGCTTACCAGGGCCGTACTTGCCGAGGCGCGGTCCCAGGAGCGCCGCACCCACGAGCCCGGCCCAGCCGCCCACCATGTGGACGACGCCCGAGCCCGCGAAGTCGATGTAGCCGCTCGCGAGGAACGGGTCCTCGTTGAAGGCCGACATCCAGCCGTTCACATCCCAGGCCCAGTGAACGACGACCGGGTAGATGAACCCGCTGATGACGACGGTATAGATCAGGTAGGCGCTGAATTTCAGCCGCTCGGCGAGCGAGCCTGCCACGATCGTGGCCGCGGCCGCCGCGAAGGCGTACTGGAAGAACCACCCAGCGAACCCGGCGTAATCGTTGAAGAAAAAGCTGCCCCAGCCGATGAAGCCGTTGGCCGAATCGGATGTGCCGTAGGCGAGCCCGTAGCCGATGGCCCAGAAGAGGAGACCGCCGACGCAGGCATCGATCATGTTCTTCATGAGGATGTTCGCCGTGTTCTTGGAGCGGACGAAGCCGCCCGTGAGCATGGCGAAGCCCGCCTGCATGAAGAAGACCAACGAGCCGGCCACGAGCAGCCAGGCCGCATTCAGCGCCGAGATGAGGTCGGCCACCTGCTCCTCGGCCGTGGGCTCCTGAGCGGCGGCCGCGGAAATCGCCGCCATCGCCAGGAGCGCGCCGCCGAGCATGCCGAGCGGCCGGTGCAACCTGCGCAGCCATGTGCGCTTCTCCATTCGCATGAACCCCCGTTCGTTCCGGTGCGCTGTGACACCTCGAATGTCCGGCGAGCGGTACCCGGGGCCCCGCGGGCTCCCCTCGCCGGTTGACGGCAACGGTAGGTGGGTGGGGTTTCTCGCCCATTTCAGCGCCGTTTCGAACAGATGACCGAACGATGACGTTCATGTTTCTGCCCGGAGGCCCTGCTGGCTGACCGACCAGCGTTGGTGCGATATTTCACAATCTTTTCGCGTGTGGTACATTGCACCGGGTTTGCCCCCAATTCACTGCAGGAATCGCCCCGGCCCGCTCCCCCGCACGAGGTCCGGCAACGCGCAGGAGGCAAGGAACGCCGCGTGAACATCGTCGTCTGTGTCAAGCAAATCCCCGATCCCGAGACGCCGGCCGCATCGTTCAAGGTCGATGAGGCCGCCAAGAAGGTGATCCCCGCCCAGGGCATCGCTCCGGTCGTCAACCCGTACGACCCGCAAGCCACCGAGGCGGCCCTCCGGCTGAAGGAAGCAGCCGGCAGCGGCAAAGTCACCGTCATCAGCCTCGGCCCGGAATCGGCCCGCGATGCGATCAAGCACGCCCTCGCCATGGGTGCCGATGAGGGCATCCTCCTCACCGGGCCGGAATTCGAGGATATCGATAACTTCCAGACCGCGAAGGCGCTGGTCGCGGCCATCCAGAAGCTCGGTGGCGCCGATTTGGTCCTCACCGGGCGCGCCGCCGCCGACTGGGACATGGGCGTCGTTCCCCTCGGCATCGCCCAGCTCCTCGGTGTCCCGGCCGTCACCGTCGCCAAGGCGATCGAGAAGGTCGATGGCGGCCTGAAGGTCGAGCGCGTGCTCGAGGATGGCTTCCAGACGGTCGAGACGCCCTTGCCCGCGGTCGTCTCGGTATCGAACGAGTTCGGCGAGCCACGTTACCCACAGCTTCGCCAGATCATGCTCGCCGCCAAGAAGACCGTGCAGGTCTGGAACGCGAACGACCTCGGCATTGCGGGCGAGATGGGCAAGGAGAATCGCGTCCTCGAGCTCGAAGCGCTCTACGTGCCGCGCGTCGAAAACGTGGTGGAGATCATCGAAGGCGAGACGCCCGAAGAGAAGGCCCGCAACCTCGTCCAGAAGCTTCGGGCCGCCAAGCTGATCTAAAGGAGGAGCACGCACCATGGCAGGAATCCTGGTCATCGCAGAAGCCAACGAAGGGGCGCTGGCCCCGATCTCGGGCGAGCTCCTTGGCGCTGCCCGCAAACTCGCCGGCGAAGGCGCTGGCAGCGTCACCGCCTTCGTCGCCGGCAACGAAGCGCTCGGCAAGGAGCTCATCGCCCTTGGCGCCGATGCCGCCATCGTCGCGACCAATCCCGCCCTCGCGGGTGCCCTCGCCGAGGTCTACCTACCGGCCGTCCAGGCCGCGCTCCAGCAGTCCGGCGCCGACATCGTGCTGATGGGCCAGACGGCGCTGGGCCGCGACCTCGGCCCCCTGCTCGCCTTCGCCCACGGCACGGCCGTCTCGATGGAGACCGTCGACGTCAGCTACGACGGCAAGGTACACGCCATCCGCTCCTGCTACGGCGGCAACGCGCGCGCCGTCGTCTCCTTCCGGAACGCCCCAGCCGTCGTCACCCTCAAAGCGAAGTCGTTCGATGCGCCCGAGCCGGATGCCTCCCGCAGCGGCAGCGTGACTACC
>NZ_DAOUBJ010000021.1:0-29167 GCF_034432735.1 Tepidiforma sp.
GGTCAGCGGATCGTGGTCCTCGCCGGCGGTGGCAACAAGGGCGCTGCGGGCTTGGCAGCGATCCGCCACCTCGCCAACTGGGGCTGCCGCGTCGAGCCGGTCATCAGCGGCATCGAAGAAGAGGTCTCCTTCACGGCGCGGCGCCAGCTCCACATTCTCCGCCAAACGGGGCTTCTCCAGCCCGCCGACCTCGAAGCGAGTGAAGTCCGCCTCGAAGAGCAGCTCGCCGGAGCCGATCTCGTCATCGATGCGCTCGTCGGCTACGGGCTCGAAGGGCCACCAGTCGGCGTGGCCGCTGCCGTCACTCGCCTGGCGGTCGAGTCCCGCCGGCCGATCCTCGCGCTCGACATCCCGACGGGCGTCAACGCCACCACCGGGGAAGTGAGCATGCCGGCCATCCGCGCCGTCACCACGCTCATGCTCGATCTCCCGAAACGCGGCTGCCTCGACCCGCAAGCGCGCGGCATGGTCGGCGAACTCTACCTCGCCGATATCGGCATCCCGCTCAGCGTGCATCAGCGCCTGGGTATCCCCGTCGGCCAGATCTACGCCGAAGGCCCCATCGTGCGCCTGCGCCGCTGACCTTCCGACGCCGGGCGGCTTTGTCCGCCACTGGAGCCCGTGCTATAGTCTGCCCCGGTCCTTAGGGACGAATTTCACAAACGGCCCCCGACGTGCTGTACGAATACGGTCATATTGGCATCCTCGTCATCGTCGCACTGATTTTCCCGCTCGGGGCAGTGGTGACGTCGTGGGCCCTCCAGTTCGTGAAAATCCGGCCGAAATTCCGTCCGGATGCGGTCCGAGACGACATTTACGAATGTGGCCTGCGGACCGAAGGGCCGAGCCTTGTCCAGTTCAACTTCCGCTTTTACTACATCGCCCTGCTCTTCGTCCTGCTCGACGTCGAAATCATCTTCCTTTTCCCGTGGGCGCTCGTCTTCGACACGGTGGGCTGGGTCGGCTACGGGAAAGGGCTTCTCTTCATCGCCACGTTCGTCGTCGGCGGCATTTACGCATGGCGCAAACGCGCGCTGGAGTGGCGCCTGTGACCCGTGAATTGACTGGCCCGGAGGCGGCGGCACTCGTCGAGGCAGTATCGCCCGGAGCCGTCGACCGCACGACCGAAACTGCCTGCTACCTGAAGCCCGACCGTCTGGTAGAGGCCCTGCGGGCCCTCCGGGACGATCCGACTGCCAACCTTGTTCACCTCACCAACCTGTGCGGCGTGGACTACTGGGACCACTTCGAGGTGGTCTATCACATTCAGTCGTTCGAAAAGAATCACCTCGCTTGCTTCAAAGTGGAAACTTGGGACCGTGAGAAGCCGGAAGTCCCGAGCGTCACCCCAGTTTTCCATGGGGCCTGGATGCAAGAGTGCGAAGCCTATGACCTTCTGGGCATTCGCTTCGCCGGCCACCCGAATCTCTACCGCATCCTCCTCTGGGAGGGGTACCCCGGCTGGCCCCTGCGCAAAGACTTCCTCGCCATGCCAGGTGGGCTGCAGCCTGGCCTCGGAGAATTCGCTGGCGTCGCCCGGCGGCAGGAACCGCCCGTGAAGGTGATCGAATGACCGGCATCATCAAAAGCGAACCGTTCGTCATCAACATCGGGCCACAGCACCCATCCACCCATGGGGTCTTCCGCATCAAAGCCACCGTCGACGGCGAAAAGGTCATCGATGCCGAGATGGTCATGGGCTATCTCCACCGCTCGATGGAGAAGCTCGCCGAGGAGCGCACCTACACCCAGAACATCCCCTTCACCGACCGGACCGATTACCTGAGCAGCATGTCGAACAACCTCGGCTACTGCCTCGCGGTCGAAAAGCTCGCCGGCATCGAAGTCCCACCCCGCGGCAACGCCATCCGCGTCATCATGGCCGAACTCCAACGCCTCGCCAGCCACTGCATGGCTGTAGGCGCCTTCGCGAACGATACGGGCGCCTGGCAAACGCCCGTCATGTGGGCTTTCCGTGAGCGGGAAAAGATCCTGGATATCTTCGAAGTCACCTCTGGTGCCCGGCTGACCTGCAACTATATGCGCATCGGCGGCGTCGCCTTCGATCTCCGTCCCGAATTCGAGCCAATGGTCCGCCGCATCTTGCGCGAATTCCCTCCGTTCATCGACGAAATGGAAGGCCTTCTCTCTGGGAACGAAATATTCATTGCACGAACCCGTGGCGTCGGCGTCCTCAGCCCGGAGATGGCGACCAACGCTTCCCTTTCCGGACCGATGCTTCGCGGCAGCGGCATTGCCTGGGATATCCGCAAAGCCGACCCGTACTGCGGCTACGAGCAATACGACTTCGATATCCCCATCGGCTACAACGGCGACAGCTACGACCGGTTCATCGTGCGGCTCGAAGAGATGCGCCAAAGCCTGAAGATCATCGAGCAGGCACTCGATGGGCTCCCGGGCGGCCCCTTCCGGACCGAGGTACCGCTCGCGCTGCGCCCACCGAAGGGCGAGGCGTACGCACGCATCGAAAGTCCCCGCGGCGAGCTCGGATACTACCTCGTTTCCGATGAGGGCCCGTCTCCCTACCGCTTCCACATCCGGCCGCCATCGTTCATCAACCTGTCCGCGCTCAAGGAGATGACCGTAGGTGGAACCGTTGCCGACGCCATCGTCGTGCTCGGCTCCATCGACATCGTCGTGGGGGAGATCGACCGGTGACGCCCTTCCTCGTGTCCGACAAGTGGTACGACCTCCGCGATCTCGGGAATCTTTCGAGCGCGATCCTCGAAGCGGCGGACCGAGTGTTGCCTTTCGGGGTGGTCTACGTCCTCGCTGCGCTCATCGGCTTCGTTGCGAGTTTCCTCCTCTTCGTCCTGCCCTCGCAGCTCATCGTCGGCGTCTACGGCGAGCGGCGAATCATCGGTCGGATGCAGTCTCGGCTCGGGCCCAACCGCGTCGGCCCTTTCGGCCTCCTCCAGCCGATCGCCGATGCCATCAAGCTTATCCAGAAAGAAGCCCTCACGCCGACCCAGGCCGACCGGGCCGTCATGTACATCGCGCCCATCGTGTTCGTGATGCCTGCCGTTCTGCTCTGGGCCGTCATCCCGTTCGGCGAGCGTATGGTCATTGCCGACATTCCCGTGGGTCTGATGTATTTCCTCGCCGTCTCCGCCCTCCCCGTCATCGCGACGTTCATGGCGGGCTGGAGTTCCAACAACAAGTACAGCCTCTTCGGGGCCATGCGCATCGTGGCGATGGCCATTAGCTACGAGTCGCCGCTCGTCCTCGCCCTCCTCGGCGCTGTCGTCATGGCCGGTACGATCAGCCTCTCGGGCATGGTGGGCTGGGCCGACCAGTTCGATATCTGGATGGTGTTCGTCCAGCCGCTCGCTTTCGTCATCTACTTCATCTGCGTCAGCGCCGAGCTCAACCGAACGCCTGTCGACATCGCCGAGGCAGAGTCCGAGATTGTCGCTGGCTACCTCACGGAATACTCGGGGATGAAGTGGGGCCTCTTTTACGGTATGGACATCGGCTATGCGCTCGCAGCCTCGGGGTTCGCAGTGACCGTATTCCTTGGCGGATGGACGTTCTTTGGGCTCGAGCAGTGGGTGCCCGGCTGGCTCATCTTCATCGCCAAGACCCACCTCTTCTACTTCCTGTTCATCTGGACCCGCGGAACGTTACCCCGCCTACGTGCTGACCAGCTGATGGCCTTTGCGTGGAAGTTCCTCCTCCCGCTGGGGGTCTTCAACCTCCTGGTCGTGACCACCGAGCGCATGCTCTGGTCGGAGCAGGATTACGCAAAGGGGCTCATTTACATCTTTGCGCTCGTCAATATCGTGCTGTCGGTCGTGCTGGTCTACGCCTGGGCACGCTTCAACGGCTATCGCCCTGAGCGCACCCCCACTCGACCGCGCCTCGTCAAACAGGCTGGCGGTTACATCCCGGTCGGAGAGTGGCCCTGATGGAAGGCGTCGGCCCGTCGATCGCATTCTGGGCTTTGTCTGCTCTCACGTTGGTCGCCGCCGGCGGCGTGATGGTTTCGCGCAACCTGCTCCATGCCGTGCTTTTCCTCATCCTCACATTCATCGGTGTGGCCGGCTTCTTCGTCCTGCTCTCTGCCGACTTCATCGCGATGGCGCAGGTCATCATCTACGTCGGTGCGATCGCGGTGCTCGTTCTGTTCGCCGTGTTGCTCACGCCCCGTGCAGGCCGCGACAACGGCGAGACGCGCTGGGCCCTCCCCGGAATCCTCCTCGCGGTCTGCCTTGCTGCTATCTTCCTGTTCGTCGTTCACGACACTGCCTGGGAGACTGCAGATACCGCCCCGGCCGGACTCGATGCCAGCGCGCTGGGCACCGCCTTGCTGACGACGTGGGTCGTGCCGTTCGAAATCGCGAGCGTCCTCCTCACGGCGGCGCTGATTGGCGCCGTGATGCTCACCCGAAGCCCTGAAGAAGAAGCGGAGGATGCTCTCGCATGACGCCAGATATCGAACACTTTCTCACCGTCGGCGCGCTGCTCTTCTGTCTCGGCCTCGCCATCGCCCTCTCCAAGCGGAACGCCATCGGCGTCCTCATGGGCGTGGAGCTCATGCTCAATGCCGTCAACCTCACGCTCATCACCTTCTCCCGGTTCGGCAGCGGGCCCAACCCCGTGGCCGGGCACACGTTCGTTGTCTTCGTCCTCACGGTCGCGGCAGCCGAAGCGGCCGTCGCGCTGGCCCTCGCCGTCGCCGTCTATCGCAACCGCGAGACGATCGACGTGGACCGACTCAATCTCCTCAGGTCGTGAAGCTGCATGTGGGTTGAATTCATGACGGTCCGCAACGCCTACGTCGCCCAGACATGGGCCGAACTGTTCGCCGCCGAGGCGCTTTCGGTGCGGGTGGTGCCACCGATCGGCTACGGCGAAAAGGTTTCCATGCTCGACGAGCGCACCCTCTACGTGCCGAGCGGAAAAGCACACGTCGCCCGTGAAATCCTGAGGAAGATTTAGCCAAATGTGGTTCCTCGCCGCTGAGCCATCTGCCGCCGGTACCCCGACGATCGACCAGGCTGTCCTTTGGGCGATTCTCGTTTGTCCGCTCGTCGCCTGGGGGCTCATCGCGCTGTATCTGCGCAAGCTGCCGGCGCTTGCCGGGTACGCTGCCATCCTCGGCATCGGTGCTGCCATGGTGCTTAGCTACGTCACCCTCCTTAACGTCATCGATGCAGAGGGCGGCGTCGCCCAATACACCCACCGGTGGTTCACGGCAGGCGACCTCGCGGTCCCTATCGGCGTCCGAGTCGATGGTCTCACGGCGGTCATGCTCGTGGTCGTGACAACGGTCGCGTTCTTGGTCCAGGTGTACTCGATTGGCTACATGAAGGGCGACCCCGGTTACGGCCGTTACTTCGCCCATATGTGCCTGTTCACCACCTCGATGCTCGGCCTCGTGCTCGCCGACAACCTCTTCCAGATGTTCATCTTCTGGGAGCTCGTTGGGCTTTGCTCCTATCTGCTCATCGGCTTCTGGTTCCACAAGCCGAGCGCTGCTGCAGCGGCCAAGAAGGCGTTCATCGTGACCCGCATCGGCGACCTCGGGCTCCTCGCTGCGTTGCTCCTAGTCTGGACCCGTGCCGGAACATTCGACGTGGCTAGCATCCAGGAGTGGGCCGCCAGTGGCGAGGTCAAGAGCACCATCGTCACGTTATTTGCGCTCGGGATCTTCGCAGGCGCTGCGGGCAAATCCGCCCAGTTCCCCCTCCACGTGTGGTTGCCGGATGCGATGGAGGGCCCGACCCCGGTTTCAGCGCTCATCCATGCAGCTACCATGGTCGCGGCCGGCGTCTACCTCGTTGCGCGCTTCTTCCCGGTCTTCGAAGCATCGAGCGACGCTGCTCAGGTGGTCGCGTGGATTGGCGCTATTACCGCCATTCTCGCCGCATCCATCGCCCTCGTGCAGACCGACCTCAAGCGCGTGCTCGCCTACTCCACGATTTCCCAGCTCGGATACATGATGCTGGCGTTGGGTGCCCTCGGCTACGTCGCCGCCATCTTCCACCTCTTCACCCATGCCTTCTTCAAAGCGCTCCTATTCCTCGGGAGCGGCTCCGTCAATCACGCGACAAACACGTTCGACATGCGGAAGATGGGGGGCCTCCGGCGGCACATGCCGGTGACGTACTGGACCTTCGTGATCGGCTCGCTCAGCCTCGCAGGCATCTTTCCGCTCGCTGGCTTCTGGTCGAAGGATGAAATCCTCCTCGATGCCTGGCGCCACGACCGCGCCCTTTGGGTAATCGGCGCAACCGTCGCCTTCATGACCGCCTTCTACATGTTCCGGGCCATCTTCCTCACCTTTCACGGGACCTACCGTGGTGGCGAACCGGTCGACCACCACGACCCGGACAACCATTTCCATGGTGACCCAGCCCACCCGCACGAATCGCCCTGGTCGATGAAGGCGCCTCTCCTTGTCCTCGCGGTGCCATCCATTGCCGCGGGCTGGTTCGCCTACGACCACATGTTCAAGGACTTCATCGAAGCTGCCCTCCCCGAGGCAGGCCACCACGGCAGCACGTTCGAGTGGGGCATCGCCATCTCGTCGACCGTCATCGCACTGGCAGGGATCGCCACGGCCTACGCCATCTACATCCGCCGCTGGGTCGAGTCCGCCTCCATCCGAGCGACCTTCGCACCCTTCGCCATCGTTTTCGAGCGGAAATACTTCCTCGATGACCTGTACGAGACCCTCTTCGTACAGAAGATCTTTTACCGGGGCTGGTGCCGCCTCCTCGAAGCCATCGACCGCAACCTTGTCGATGGGGCCGTGAACGGCGTCGGGAGGATTGCGCGCACCACGAGCGACAGGCTCCGCGCGGTCCAAGTCGGCGAAGTGCAGTCCTATGGGCTCGGCGTCGCCGCCGGTGTCATCGTCATCTTCCTCGCCGTCGTCATGGCGAATCCCCTCTAGGAGGTCGTGGTGGAACTGAGCATTCTCATCTTCCTGCCCGCCATCGCGGCCGCCGTCGTCCTTCTCCTCCCGCAGCGACTCGAACAACAGGCGAAGTGGGTCGCCCTTGTTGCGGCGGCCGCGATGTTCGCCCTCTCGGTCCAAATGTTCTTCGCATTCGACCCAGCCAAGCCCGGCTACCAATTCGTCGAACGCCACGAGTGGGTGGACATCGGCGCCTTCAACCTGCAGTACTTCCTCGGAGTCGATGGCCTCAGCTTGCCGCTCGTCGTACTGACCACTTGTTTGACGCTCGCCTCGGTGCTCGTCTCGTTCAGCGTGACCCACCGGCCGCGCGCATATTTCGCTTGCCTGCTCGTCCTCGCCAGCTCCGTCGTCGGCGTCTTCGCCTCGCTCGACCTGATGCTCTTCTTCCTCTTCTGGGAGCTGGAGCTCTTCCCGATGTACTTGCTGATCGCGATTTGGGGTTCCGGCCGTCGGGAGTACTCTGCCACAAAGTTCGTGCTGTACACGATCGCCGGTTCGGCCTTCATGCTCATTGGCATCCTCGTCCTCGCCTTCGATGCCAAGACGTTCGACATCGAGCAGCTGGCCAGGGCCGATTTCCAAGACACGCTCCTTCCGCTTGGCTGGGTGTTCTTGCTTCTCTTCGTCGGGTTCGCGGTCAAGCTACCCATCGTGCCGCTCCACACCTGGCTGCCCGATGCCCATAGCGATGCCCCGACGGCCGTGTCGGTGATGCTCGCCGGTGTCCTTCTCAAGATGGGTGGCTACGGCATCATCCGCCTCTGCGTGACGCTCATGCCCGAGGTCGCCCAAGATTGGGACGCCTGGATGGCTGGAATCGGCGCCTTCAGCGTCCTCTACGGCGGCTTCATCACCCTCCGCCAGACCGATGTGAAGCGGCTCATCGCCTACTCCTCCGTTTCACACATGGGCCTCGTCCTCCTCGGCATCGGCGCGCTCGGCTCGACGGGGTTGACTGGCGCTGCCTACCAGATGCTCGCCCACGGGCTGATCACCGGCTTGATGTTCGTGATGATCGGCCTGATGTACGAACGGACGCATACGCGCGACATCGCCCGGCTCGGCGGCCTCGCCCGGCAGATGCCCTTGATCGCTACCGGAATGGTCTTCGCCGGGATGGCATCCCTCGGACTGCCGGCACTGGCTGGGTTCGTCGCGGAGGTGACCGTCTTCCTCGGCGCATTCCAACGCTTCGAGTGGGCGGTCCTCGCCGCGATCGTCGGCGTCGTCCTCTCGGCTGGCTACATCCTCTGGATGCTCCAGCGTGTCATGTTCGGGCCAGTGCGACACGAATGGGACGAACTGACCGATCAGCGTCACTGGTGGGAACATGCCGTCGTCGGCGGGCTCGCTGCACTTGTCGTTCTTCTCGGCGTCTACCCGACGCTCATCATGGACGTCATCAGCCCCGCAATGACCACCCTGGCGGAGAGGTTGCAGGCATGAACGGGATTGACGTCCTCGGTCCGCAGATTAGCGTCCTCCTCGCCGCTGGTGTGGTCATCATCGCTGACGCACTCTTCCCGGCTCAGCGACGTGTATTGCCCTTCCTTGCGCTCGCCGGACTTCTCGTCGCTGCCCTTTGGACGACCTCCTGGGTCGGCCGCGGCGATTACCAGACCGTCTTCCACGGGACGATCGCGCTCGACCGGTATGCCGTCTTCTTCCAATACGTGTTCGCAGGCGTGACCGCGACCGTCGTGCTCGCATCTATCGACTGGGTCAGTCGGGAAGGCCGGCGCCAGGGCGAGTACTACGCCCTCCTCCTCACCGTCTGTGCTGGGCTCATGTTCCTCGCCGGAGCACGGGACCTCATCACGATCTTTATCGCCCTCGAACTTTCGTCCATTCCCCAATACATCCTCGCCGGCTGGGGCAAGGACACCCGCTCGAGCGAAGCCGGCCTGAAATACCTCCTCCTCGGAGCGGTTGCGTCGTCGCTCCTCCTCTACGGGATGGCCCTGCTCTACGGCGTCACCGGGACGACGATCCTTTCCGAGATCGCGGCCGTCATCGAGAGGAATGGCGAGTCGTACCGCGGGCTCCTCATCGTCGCTATGACGCTCCTCATCG
This sequence comes from Tepidiforma sp., assembly GCF_034432735.1. GTDB lineage: Bacteria > Chloroflexota > Dehalococcoidia > Tepidiformales > Tepidiformaceae > Tepidiforma. The sequence goes on from NZ_DAOUBJ010000021.1 coordinate 9,023, forward strand.
CGGGGTTCGGCTTCAAGATGGCGGTGGTTCCCTTCCAGATGTGGGTCCCGGACGTCTACCAAGGGGCTCCCACACCCGTGGCGGCGTTCCTCTCGGTCGGTTCCAAGGCGGCGGCGTTCGCGGTTGCCATCCGCGTGTTCTTCGAGGCCCTGGGCGCTGACTTCCTCAGCAACGACTGGTCGATGATCTTCGCGGTGATCGCTGCCGTCTCCATGACGCTCGGCAACCTCATGGCCATCGTTCAGTCCGATATCAAGCGGATGCTCGGGTACTCGTCGATCGCTCAGGCCGGCAACTTCCTCGTCGGGCTGGCGGCCATCTCCGTCGCCGGAGAGGAGTTCACGCTCGGGGCGAGTGGCATCCTGCTCTTCGTGGCTGCCTACGCGTTCACGAACCTCGGTGCGTTCGTCGCCGTGATTGCCATTTCGCAGAAAATTCAATCCGACCGCATCGCCGACTACGCCGGCATGTGGAAGGTCTCGCCGTTCCTCGCCCTCGGGCTGGCATTCTGCCTCGTCTCGCTCACCGGCATTCCGCCCACGGTCGGCTTCTGGGCCAAGCTCTACATCTTCAATGCGGCCGTCCGGGCCGACCTCGTCTGGCTCGTCGTCATCGGGGTCCTCAACAGCGTCATCTCCGCCTACTACTACCTCGGAGTGGTGCGAGTGATGTTCCTCGGCGAGCCGGGCACGGAACAGCGATTCCGAGCCTCCCCATCGATCGCTGTCGCCCTGACAGCCACCGCGGCAGGCGTGCTCGTTTTCGGCATCGTCCCGGCACCGCTCATGAGCGCTGCCCGCGACGCCGTCGAAATCTTCGCCCGCTGAACAGTGGAACGGCAGTCCTCCTACGATATTTCGCTCGAGACGGAAGTGGACTCCGCCGGCATCGACCTCGCTGCGCTCGCGGCCCTCGCGGAGCGCGTCCTGGCAGGTGAGGGTGTCGAACCTGGTGCGGGCCTCGCCATCGTCATTACCGACGATGATGCCGTTCGAAAGTTGAACGCCGAGTTTCTCGGCATCGATGAACCGACCGATGTCCTATCCTTCCCCAACGAACCGGACGACAGTTTCGTCGCGCCGCCCGGCGCAGCGCCCCATCTCGGCGACATCGCAATCTCCCTCGACACGGCGCGCCGCCAGGCCGATTCAGTCGGCCACCCGTTGCACAACGAGCTCGCCCATCTCCTCGTTCACGGCATCCTCCACCTCTGCGGCTACGACCACGTCGACAGTCCGGAAGATGAGGCGGCGATGCGTGCGCGCGAAGAACACTACCTCGGCGATCTCCGCCATCTCCACGGGCACTGACTTGCGAATGCCCGGCTGACACACCTGTTCTATACTCAGGGTACCCCGCGCGCAGGAACGCACGTGCTCTACGGAAAGTGGCGGCCCAAGGGATTCGCCGAAGTCGTCGGACAAGACCACATCGTACGGACGCTCAAGAACGCCCTCGCTACCGGGCAGGTCGCCCACGCCTATCTCTTCGCAGGGCCTCGTGGCACCGGTAAGACAACGACTGCCCGAATCCTGGCTCGCGCCGTCAACTGCCGGCAACCGGTCGAGGGCGAGCCATGCAACCAGTGCGACCCGTGCCGTGCCATCCTCTCCGGCTCGGCGCTCGACCTCATCGAAATGGATGCCGCCAGCAACCGCGGAATCGAAGACGTCCGGGAGCTGCGCGAACGCATCGCCTACGCCCCATCCGACCTTGCGCGAAAGGTCTACCTCCTCGACGAAGTCCATATGTTGACTGAGGGCGCTTTCAACGCCCTCCTCAAGACCCTCGAAGAGCCGCCGCCCCACGCCATCTTCATCCTCGCGACGACCGATCTCCACAAAGTCCCGGCGACCATCATTTCCCGTTGCCAGCGGTACGACTTCCACCGCGTGCCGAACGATGCCATCGTGGAGCGACTCGCCTTCATCTGCCAGCAGGAAGGCGTCACCGTCCCGCGCGAGGGCCTGGCCGCCATCGCCATCCAGTCCCGCGGTGGGCTCCGCGACGCCATCACGATGCTCGAGCAGGTCATCGCCCGATACGGCTCCGCACCGACGGTCGAGGACATCCGCGCAGCACTCGGACAGGTCCATGATCAGCGGACCGGCGGTCTGGTGCGGGCGCTCCTCGAATCCGACCTCGCAGCTGCACTCGATATCGCCCGCTCGGTCGCCGACGATGGGCTCGATATCGCGCGGTTCACCCGTGGCGTCATCGACGAGGTTCGCCGCGTTCTCGCGGCGGTACTCAGGGATGGCGCGACGGCCGATGACGAACTCGTCGCCCTCGCGAAAGGGCGCTCAGACTCCGTGCCGCTCTTGGCCGCCGCGCTCACCGAGCTCGCCCGTGCCGACTTCCGCCTCGATCCGGCGAGTCCGGTGCCACTCGAAGTTGCCTGCGCTGCCGTCGCACTCGGGCCATCGCCATCGTTCTCCATTGCGCCGGAAAGGGCCCTAGCCGCCGCGCCCGCTCCACGTCCGAACACTCCGCAGCGGCCATCGGCGACCCAACCCGCGGCCTCCGGCTCTGGCTCGCTCAGCCGCGAAGAACGGTTCGCTCGTGACCTCTACGAACACTGCAAGATGGTCAACCCATCCCATGCAATGTGGCTCAACGGTTCGTTCGAGGTTCTGCAGATGGACGGAGACGAACTCGTCCTCGGGTTCCAGCGAAAGATGCCGCTCGAGAAGGTCGATACCGTCTGTCGCGCCATGGTCGAAGAGCAGGCTGCCGCCATCCTCGGTCGGCAGGTGCGCCTCTCCGTGAAGCTCATCGAAGCCTCCGATCAACCGCGCCGCGAGCCCCGGCGCGGTCATCTCGCAAAAGCAGCCGAAGCAATGGGCGGTCGACCCATCGGAAAGGATGTGTGATGGCGAAGGGAAGCGGGAACAACCGATATCTCCGACGCGCCGGCGGCGGCCTCCCGGGTCGCAGCTCGATCGGCGGTGGCAACGCGAATGCCCTCGCTCAGGCCCAGGAACTACTGGCGAAGGCCCAAGCCGAGCTCGCTGCCGCAACCGTCGAAGGGTCCTCCGGGGGGGGTGCGGTGCGCGTCACCATGTCCGGCGAGCAGAAAATCCTCGCCATCGCCCTCGAACCCGAAGTCGTCGACCCCAACGATGTCGAGATGCTGCAGGATCTCATTATGGCGGCCATCGCTGATGCCACCCAGAAAGCAGCCGAACTGCAGCAGAAGTCGTTCGGGGCCATCACCGGCGGGCTCGGTCTGCCTGGCCTCGGCTGATTCCCTCACGATGCCCGAGTCACTCGCCACCCCGGAGCCGATTCAGCGCCTCATCGAGGCGCTCCATCGCTTGCCCGGCATCGGCCCGAAGTCCGCCCAGCGCCTCGCATACCACCTCGTCCGGACTTCCCCGCACGAAGCCGAAACCCTGGCTCGTGCCGTACTCGAGGCCCGCGAGCGCATCCGCTACTGCTCCACCTGCGTGAACCTCACCGAACGCGACCCATGCGCGGTGTGCGCTGACCCGCGACGCGACCACGCGACGATCTGCGTCGTCGAGCAGCCGCTCGACGTGCTCGCGATCGAACGCGCGGGCATCTATCGCGGCGTCTACCACGTCCTCCATGGCATCCTCAACCCTATGGAGGGTGTTGGCCCGGAACACCTCCACATCGAATCGCTCGTCGCTCGCGTCTCCGCTGGTGACGTTCGGGAAGTCATCATGGCAACGAACCCGAGCCTCGAGGGCGAAGCGACGGTGATGTACATCCAGCGTGTCGTCGCGCCTTCGGGCGTCAAAGTGACGAGGCTCGCCCGCGGATTGCCATCTGGCGCCGACCTCGAATACGCCGACACGATGACGCTCGCTCGCGCCCTCGAGGGACGGCAGGAGCTTTGACGTGGCCGGCAGGCCGCCCCGGACTATCGCAACCGAAGCCATCGTTCTCCGGCGACGGCCAGCCGGCGAAGCCGATGCCATCCTCGTTCTTCTCACCCCGGAGGAGGGCCGCGTCGACGCCGTGGTCCGCGGCGTCCGTCGCTCCCAGGCGAAGCTTCGCGGTCATGTCGAGCCCGTTACCCGGTCGCGCCTCCTGCTCGCCCGTGGCCGCTCGATGGAGGTAGTCGCCCAGGCGCAGACCGTCGACGCCTACCTTGCGATCAAAGCGGATCTCGAAGCCCTCGCGGCGGCCTTCTATCTCTGTGAGCTCGTCGAACAAGTCGCTGTCGCCCAGACTCCCCAGCGCGAGCTCTACTCGCTCCTGATAGAAGCCCTAGCCGCGCTGGACGCCGGAATGGCTCCTGACTCGGTCGCCCGTTACTTCGAGCTTCACCTCCTCGCCATCTCCGGGCACGAGCTTCAAGTCGCGGCTTGTGCCTCGTGCGGTGTCGACCTTCCCGAAGCCGATGCGTTGTTCAGCGCGGCAGAGGGCGGCATCCTCTGCGCCCAATGCCGCGCGAACGTCGCCGGCCGCCTGCTTTCCGTTCGCGCGCAAAAGGTGCTTCGCTTCGCCCGTCGCGCCGGGCTCGAGGCGTTCTGCTCGCTCCGCATTCCGTCCGAGACCGGCCACGAGATTCGGACGGCACTTCGCGAAGCCATTCACTCGGTTGTGGACACCGAACCGCGTTCCGTTCGTTTTCTCGACCGGCTCACCCCAGGCGGGTGAACCGGATGCGCTTCCCGCGCCGTACCGTCGGTGCGTGTACAATGCGGGCTACGCCGGATGGGCCCGGCCTGCCAAATCCCGGTCCTCCAGGAGGGGAGAGATGCCCCTTTACGAATACTATTGCGAGCCTTGCAACGGAATTTTCGAAGAGCTGCGCCCCATGCGCGAAGCCAGCGAGCCGGTTCCCTGCCCCGTTTGCTACAAGGACGCCAAGCGCATCATGCCGACCTCGTTCGCCGCCTTCACCTTCCGCGACGGTTACCCCCGCCGCATCCCGGACGATGGCAAATTCTGGCACCTCGGCCAAAAGGTCTCCCGGCTCGTCACCAGCGCCCGCCCCAACGAGCACCCTGAAGTGAACAAGCCCGAACCGAAAAAGCGGAAGACCAAGGGCGAAAAGCAGGAGCTCCGTGACATGAAGGAACTCGCGGCGAAGCGGGAGCTGGTCGATCTCTACGGCAACGAAATCAAGCCGGAAGAAGTGCCGGAAGTTGTCGAACAGGGCCGCATCGTTCGGAAGGGCACGCCCCGCGGACTCTAGCCGCCCCGGCGGCCATAAAGGGGCGTTGCCTCAGCTGCTGCGTGTCAATACGTATTCGCTCAGGTCGATGAGGCAGCGTTTCGTCTCCGACTCGGGGAGGAAGGTGATTGCCTCCTGCGCCCGGCGGATATAGTCACGCGCGATTTCCATCGAAGCGTCGATGCATTCCGAGTTCCGCACTGCTTCGATGGCCTCCCGCAGACGAGCCTCGCGGTCGCGACGGGCGAGAATGAATCGCCGAATCGGGTTGTCTTTCGGATACCGCTCCAGGAAGAGGAGCCCAGGGAGGGTGATGGTCCCCTCCAACAGGTCGCTCCCTACCGGTTTGCCCATCACCGCCTCGTCCCCGACATAATCGAGTACGTCGTCGACGATCTGGAACGCCATCCCGAAGCTGTAGCCATACGTCCGCATCGCCTCGATGGTCCGGTCGTCGCAGTTACCGAGCATCGCGCCGCCTTCGGTGGCGTTGGCGAACAGCGCTGCCGTCTTCCCGCCAATTCGCCAGAGGTAGTGTTGAACGTCCTTGCCTGCGTCGAAAGCCGCGGCGTCCTGGTCGAGCTCGCCACTGGTCATTTTCATCAGCGCGAGCGCGAACAGCCGTGTCACCGCGAGGCTTCCCGTTCGGGTAACCATCTCTGCGGCGTTCGCGAACATGTAGTCCCCGAGGAGGACGGTGAGGGCGTTATCGAAAACCGCATTGGCAGTGGGACGACCACGCCGGCTCGTCGCCCCGTCGACGACGTCGTCGTGGACAAGACTTGCCGTATGGAGCAGCTCGATCGCTGCGCCCAGCGGAACGAGCCGATTGAGGTCATAATCGCCGAGGTGGCCGGCGAGCAGTACGAGCGCCGGCCTCAAACGCTTGCCGCGTGCCTCGAGAGCATGGTCGAGCAGCCGCTTGAGCGGCGGAAGATCGACATTCTTCGTCGATTCCAGAAGGTCTTCGACGAGGATCATGTCCTCGGCGACGGGACCATAGAGCGCGGCAACGGGTGTGGTCGTCATCGTCCCGTCGCCTCGGCGCGAACCGCACAGAAAATCCGCCGCGCATTTTCGGTCGTCAGCTGGGCCACTTCTTCGAGAGACATGCCCCGTGCCGCCGAAACGGCGCGCGCCGTTTCCACGATAAAAGCTGGCTCGTTCCGTTGTCCTCGCATCCCCTGAGGAGGAAGGTACGGACTGTCTGTCTCGATCACAAGTGAGCGAGCTGGCAACCCGGCGGCGAGGCGGCGCGTTTCGTCGTTCTTTGGATACGTCACCGGGCCGGCAATCGAGACGAGAAAGCCAGCTTCGACGAACGGGAGAGCCTGTTCGAGCGTGCCACCGAAGCAGTGCATCACCCCCGGTACCGGGATGCCCCGTTCGGCCGCGGCCCGGGCGAACTCCGTCATCGCCCCGACAATATCCGACTCCGCTGCCCGCGAGTGAACACAGACCGGTTTGCCGAGCTCCAATGCCAGCTCCAGCTGGGCGTTCAGCAGGCGCCGCTGATTCGCCTCCGACGACCATCCGCGGTAGGCGTCGAGGCCGATTTCGCCGATGGCGACGACGGCCGGGTCTGCCCCAAGCTCCCGGAGACGGGGAAGCAGCCCGGGCCACGCCGTGTCTGCCTCGTGCGGGTGAAGCCCAACAGCGGCGTAGACGCGGCCGGGAAAAGCCCGCGCTAATTCGACCGCCGCCTCGCTCGATGGCAAGTCGCATCCGAGGGCCAGCACCTCCCCAACGCCCGCCGCAACCGCCCGGTCGACGATAGCCGCCGGGTCCTCCGTGAATTTGGGGTCGGTCAGATGAGCGTGGGTGTCGAACAGCGGGCTGCTCATGCGCCGCCCGCCTCACGAGGCTCGATCTTCGTGTAGAGCGGCCGAGCGGGCCCAAGCTTCGTCCCCGGGGCGACCGACTCGAATCGCCAGCCATGTGCCTGAAGACTTCCCTCGAGGCCGAGATCGTGATGCAGCCGTTCCGTCGAGAAGGGCAACACTGGGTGGAGGAGCACTTTGAGCGCATTGATCGCGTCGAGGGCGGTCGAAAGCGTCTCGGCCGCATGCTGGCGGTCCTCTTTCACTGCCTTCCAGGGAGCCCGCTCGTCGAGGTATTTGTTCGCCGACTGGGCGAGCTGGAGCGCTGCCTGCAGCCCGCCGCGGAAGTGGCATCGCTCGAATTCGTTCCCCACGGCGTCGAAGGTCGCCTCGCACTCGGCTCGGAGCGCGATACTTTGTGATGACCTATCCGGAGCGGCCGGTACGACGCCTCCGAAGTTCCGCTGGATCATCGAGATGACCCGGTTCGCGAGGTTGCCCCATGTCGCGATGAGCACGTCGTTGTTCGCGCGAACGAGTTCATCCTCGCTGAAGACGCTGTCATTGCTCTCGGGCATGATCGTCGTGAGATAGAAGCGGATAACGTCGGCGTCGTACTGGTCGAGCAAGTCCAGCATCCAAGTGCCCGTGCCCTTGGACTTGCTTTGTTTCTGACCGGCGGCGAAGTTCACGTACTGGTTCGCCGGCACGTCGTACGGGAGGTTGAGTCCGCCGTACCCCATCAGCATCGCCGGCCAAATCACCGTGTGGAACGGGATGTTGTCCTTCCCGATGAAGTAGTACGAGCGCGTGGCCGAATCCTCCCAGTAGAGCCGCCAGGCGTCGGGTTCGCCACGGCGCTGCGCCCACTCTTTGCTCGCCGAAAGGTAGCCGATAACGGCGTCGAACCACACGTAGATGCGCTTGTCCTCGTAGCCAGGCACCGGGACCGGCACGCCCCAGGTGATGTCGCGGGTGATAGCGCGATCCTTGAGCCCCTCGTTGAGCATGCCGAGCGTGAAGTTCTGAACGTTTCGTCGCCAGTGGGCTTGCCGCGAGACCCACTCGCGCAGCGGAGCTTCGAATGCCGAGAGCTTCAGGAAAAAGTGTTCCGAATGCTTCAGTACCGGTCGGGCACCGCTGAGCTTACTCCGGGGATCGCGAAGCTCCGTCGCGTCGAGCGTCTTTCCGCAATTGTCGCATTGGTCTCCGCGGGCCTCCTCGAAACCGCAGAAGGGGCACGTGCCTTCGACGTATCGGTCGGGGAGAAACCGGCCAACCTCGGGGTCGAAGAGGTACTCATCGGTTCGTCGATAGAGATACCCCTTCTCCAGGAGCCGTAGGAACAGCTCCTGAGTCACGGCGTAGTGGTTTTCCGTCAACGTGGTCGTGAAGAGGTCGAACGAAATGCCGAACCGCTCCCAGACTTCGAGGATCTTGGGGTGGTAGCGCTCGACCACCTCGCGCGGCGTGATGCCCTCGCGGTCTGCCGTCACGGTGATCGGCGTGCCATGGCAGTCCGACCCGGAAACCATGAGGACGTCGTTGCCGCTGAGGCGCTGGTAACGGGCGAAGATGTCGGCCGGCAGGTAGGCACCGGCCGCCTGGCCGACGTGCAGGAGGTAATTCGCGTACGGCCATGCGACGCAGACGAGGACGCGTTTCGCCACGGGCCACCTGGGGGTAGGTCTCGCTCCGATGGTACCACACGGTCAGCCTTCGCCGCCTTCGGCCGCTTCGTCCCACCAGCGGTAGAGGTCGCTACGATCCGCCCCGGTCAGTTTCGACACTTCGGAGGCGGCCGCCGAGCGCTGTGCTCCGGCCCGCCGAAAGGCCGCGAGCAACTCCTTCGCGTCTCGCCGGCCCGCCGCGAAGTCGCCTGTGGGGCCAATCACGATGGTGAACTCCCCGCGCGAATTCGCGAACCTGTCCGCGAGCGCGGATGCCCGGTCCCGCACAATCTCCTCGTGCAGTTTCGTCAATTCGCGGCAGACCACGACCAAGGGGTCGTTCAGCACGTCGGCGACGTCGGCGAGCAGTGCCGAGACGCGTCCAGGAGCCTCGAAACAGACCAGCATGCGATTCGGCCCTGCGAGCTCGAGCAGCCGCCGACGCCGCTCGCGAGAACGACGCGGAAGAAAGCCTCCGAAAACCGTGACCGCCGCATCGAACCCAGCGACCGACACGGCCGCTGCGAGCGCCGAAGGCCCGGGGATGGCTGCCACCCTGATGCCCGCCGCGTGTGCCGCGGCTACCAGCCGCGCACCGGGGTCGGAGATGCCGGGGGTGCCAGCGTCGGTTGCCAATACGACCACCCCCTCTTCCGCGGCGGCCAGTACCTCGGGGACCCGGGCCTCGACGTTGTGCTCGGTTAGGCTGACGAGTCGGGCCGTGCTGCCCGCGGCGCGGACCAGCCGCCCCGTCACCCGCGTGTCTTCGGCAGCGACGAGGGTAGCCACGCGGAAGGCCGCCGCGGCCCGCGGTGCGAGGTCGTCGAGATTTCCGATGGGCGTGGCCGTGACGTACAGTCCCGGATGCCAGGCCGTCATCGAACGGGCCAATCCGAGCTATTGCACATAAGCGACTCCTTCGAATCCGATTTGTGTTGACCCGTCCGGGGGCCGCTTCTACACTCGAAAGCAACGCCGCGGCCGCCTGCTCGGCCGCAATTCTAGCCCCGGGATTGCGCTGAATTGAGTACCGTCGCCAACCTTTCCTCGGCCGCCTCCGATGAGCCGGAGCGCGGCTCCGCGCCGTACCTCCATGACGATCAGCCCGCCCCAACCTTCAAACAGCTTCGACGGGCATATGGGTTCGACGAAGTTGCCATCGTTCCCGGCACCGTCACGATCAACCCCGAGCTGACGCAGCTGGGCCTCGACATCGGTCCGCACCATTTCGCCATCCCTTTCATCGCCTCGGCAATGGATGCCGTCGTCGACCCCTCCTTCGCGATCGCCATGCACAAAGCGGGCGGCCTCGCCGTCTTGAACCTCGAAGGCGTATGGACGAAGTACGACGACCCGGGAGCGATCCTCCAGGAAGTCGCGTCCGTGAGTCGCGACGAAGCGACGGCGCTGCTCCAGCACGCGTACGCCCAACCGATCCGTGAAGACCTCATTCGCCGACGTATCCAGGAAATCAAAGCAGGCGGGGCCGTGGCCGCTGTCTCGGTTACCCCGATGAACACGAAGCGTTTCGCACCACTGATCCAGGAGGCGGGGGCGGACATCCTCGTCGTTCAGAGCACCGTGACCACGGCCCGCCACGAGTCCACGAGCGTCGAGGGGCTCCGCTTCGAGAAGCTTCTCAAAGAAATTCACATCCCCGTGGTCGTCGGCAATACTGTCGGGTTCGAAGCCACGCTCGAGCTCATGCGGACGGGAGTCGCGGGCGTGCTCGTCGGTGTGGGCCCAGGTGCGGCCTGCACGAGCCGCGAGGTGCTCGGAATTGGCGTCCCGCAAGTCACAGCCACGATCGACTGCGCGGCGGCTCGCGACTATTACTTGCGCGAGTCGGGCCGCTACGTCCCCATCATCACGGATGGGGGTATCCGGACTGGCGGTGACGTCTGCAAGTGCTTCGCCGCCGGGGCCGACGCGGTGATGATGGGTTCGCCGTTCGCAGCCACGACCGAAGCGCCCGGGCGCGGCTACCACTGGGGGATGGCTACACCCCATGCACACCTGCCACGCGGTACGCGCGTCGCCGTTGGGGTCAACACGACCCTCCAAAAGCTTCTCTACGGCCCCACCAGCCGAACGGATGGCACGGAAAACCTCGTTGGGGCGCTCCGAACCGCGATGGGGATGTGCGGCGCCCGGACGATCCGGGAGTTCCAGAAGGCGGAAATGGTCATCGCCCCGGCCATCAAGACGGAAGGCAAGATTTACCAGTTTGCGCAGGCTGGCAGCTAGTCTTCTCGTCGGGCTCGCGCTGACCATTGCGGCCCCGGCGACTCCGTCTGGAGCCGATACTCCGTGCATATCAGCCGACCCGAACCAGCTCGAACCGGCAGTCCTCCAGGCGAACGTGATCCTGGTCGCCAAGGTGAAGGCGCTCCCATCGGGCATCGAGCTTCTGCCTGAAACGTTTCTCAAAGGTACGGTGAGCCGCCAGGCGGTCCAACCTGCAGAATTCCCTGGCCTCCCAGCTGGTTGCCCGCCCGCCGAGCTGCCGGAGGGTGCGCGCGTCCTCGCCTTCCTTCGGACCATGAGCGGAACCGCGGAGTGGCCTGCCGCTTCGGCGGTCTTCCTCCTTTCCGACGGAGCTGCCACGCGACTCGACGGCACCCCTACGGCCATCCCCGAGTCCGAGTTGGTTCGACGCATCCGCAATCTCACCGGGCAGCAGGCGGCGCCTCCCGCAGCGAACGAATCCGGCGCGGGCATCGACTGGTCCGGCACCGTCCTTCCCGTCGGGGCGCTGCTCCTCGCCGTGTTCGGTATCGGCCTCGTGCTGATGCGGACGTGGCACCGCATCGACCCGAGTTAGCGGGAAAGCGATTCGAGGAACTCCGCAAGCCCTGTCGCGCCCGGCGCCAAGATCAGGTCCGCGGCATCCCGCGCGTAGGCGTCCGCGTGGGCCATTGCGGCACCCAATCCCGCCCACGCTAGCATCGAGGCATCGTTCACCGAATCGCCGACGGCGACCACCTCGTGCCGGTCGATCCCCCAGTCTGCACAAAGAAGCGAGAGCGCGTGCCCCTTGTTCGCCTCTGGCGCCACCGCCACCGTCACCTCGGGAAAGTCGAGGAGGTGAAGCCGTTCCGCGTACCGGGCCGATAGTTCTCGGTGAATCGAGACCGCCGTCGTAGCATCAGAAATGATCCCGACGCCGGTCGGATCGACGCCGGAGAATTCCGGGTCCGGGCGATACTCGGGTTCGATTCCGCTCACCTCGCCATACCGACGCGTCGCCTCCGACGGCCTGCTCGCCAGGTAGCGCACCGGGTTGAACCATTCGTAGTCGCGTCCCAACTCCCGGGCATAGGCCACGATCTCGAGGGCCAGTCGTCGTTCGATTGGAAAAACGTGCGTCATCTCGCCATCGATACGATGCACCGAGCACCCTTGTTGGCACACGAGTGGCGTCACGAGACGCAGCTCCCGCGCGACGCGCAGTGTCCCCGGGAACATCCGGCCGCTGGCGAGGACGACCGCGACCCCTGCGGCTGCGAGCTTCCTGACGGCCTCCCGGATAGCCGGGGGAGGCTCGTGGTCGCCACCGCCGGCTTCCGGCGGGATCACCGTCCCGTCGATGTCCAGCGCGACCAACTTCACCGCCATCGCAGACACACCACGCGGTCGATCCCGGCAAGGTCGCTCCTCACGCGCACTTCAGCGCCCGCGAGTCTGCCCAGGCACGCGACGGTGTCGGCCTGGCCGAAACCGACCTCGAGCGCGAGGAGCCGCGGGCGGAGCCTCCCTGCGCAGTCGTCGATGAGCTCCTGCACGAGCTGTAGCCCGTCGGTTCCTCCGTCGAGGGCAACGCGCGGCTCCCAGCGACTCACCTCTGGTTCGAGGGCATCGATTTCGCCGCTGGGGATATAGGGAAGATTCGCAACTACGATGTCAGCCGTCCGGATAGGGTCCGCCAGATTCCCATGGACGAGCTGCACGCCTGGGGCATGGGCGGCGGCGTTGAGTGCCGCGAACCGCAACGCCGTCGCGCTGATCTCCGTGGCGACCACGCGCGCTGCGGGCGCCTCTGCAGCGACCGAGACGGCCACCGCGCCCGAACCCGTTCCGACCTCGAGAACGCACGCATCGACCAGCTGCCGGAGTTCAGCGAGCGCCTCCTCCACGAGGAGCTCGGTCTCGGGACGAGGAACGAGAACCCCCCGGCCGACGGCGAACCGCCGTCCGTAGAACTCACGCCACCCTGTGAGGTACGCGAGCGGCTCACGTCGCTCCCGCCGTGCGAGCCATTGTTCGAGGCGCGTCCGAGCCTCGCCCTCGAGAATCGCCCCGGCGAAATACTGAGCCCTCGAAATGCCGGCTGCCTCGCGGACCAGCACCTCCGCCTCGAATCGCGCGTCCTCCAGGCCGGCGGCTTCCAGCCGGCGGGCGGCTGCGCCTGCGACTTCCCGAGCGTTCATACCATCGCTTCGAGCCGCGCCGCCTCGTCCGCCGTCGCAACGGCATCGATGATGTCGTCGAGGTCGCCGTCGAGGCGTTGGGCGAGGTTGTGGACGGTGAGGCCAATTCGATGGTCGGTCACGCGGTCCTGCGGGAAGTTGTAGGTCCGAATCTTCTCGCTTCGGTCACCCGTGCCGACCTGGCTCCGGCGGTTCGCCACCAGCTCCGCTTCTTGCTTTTGCTGCTCCAGGTCGTACAGCCGGGATCTCAGGTGCATCATCGCTTTCACCCGGTTCTTGAGCTGGGAGCGTTCGTCCTGGCAAACGACGACGATGCCCGTCGGGATGTGCGTGATCCGCACCGCAGTGGCCACTTTGTTGACGTTCTGCCCGCCCGCCCCGGACGAGTGGAAGATATCGACACGAAGGTCCTTTTCGTCGATGTCGACTTCGACTTCTTCTGCCTCGGGAAGAACTGCGACGGTCGCCGTAGACGTGTGGATTCGTCCCTGCGCCTCTGTCTCGGGGACGCGCTGCACACGGTGGACCCCGCTTTCGTACTTCAGGCGTGAATACGCCCCCTCTCCACGCACCTCGAAGACCACCTCCTTGAAGCCTCCCTTGTCCGATTCGGAAGCGCTGAGGATCTCCGTCTGCCAGCCCTTTCGCTCTGCATAGCGCTGGTACATCCGAAAGAGCTCATGGGCAAAAAGCGCCGCTTCTTCTCCTCCTGCGCCCGCCCGGATCTCGACGATGACATTCCGGCCGTCTCGGGGGTCCTTCGGCAACAGCATGCGGCGAAGCTGCCGGTCGAGCTCTTCCATGCGCTCCTCGGCCTCGCCGAGTTCGGCCTGCGCAAGCGCCTTCATCTCCGGGTCCGATTCGGTCAGCAGGGCCCTCGCGTCCTCGGCCATCGATTGCGCCGCGCGGTATTGCCGAAACACCTCGACGAGTGGCTCGATCTCGGACCGCTCCTTCGCCAGGCGGCTCACCTGTTCGAAGTCGGCGGCGACCTCCGGCCGCCCCATCTCCTCCGTGAGCTCCTCGTAGCGGGCGGTTACCCGTTCCAGCTGGGCTAGTACCGTCTCGTCCATGAATCTCCGGAACACACCGACGGCCCGCCTTTGGCGGACCGCCGCAACGCATCACTCTCGATTGGAGTATATCACCGTTCGCCGCTGGCCCCCGAAGGGTCGGCCAGCGCGAAGGTGATCGTTCCCTCCGCGGCCAGCTGCCCGTCGACGGTGGCCCGTACCCTGCCCTTGCCGACCGGGCCCCGAAGCTTTTCGAGCTCGAACTCGAGCCGAAGCTGGTCCCCCGGAACGACTGGCCGCCGAAATCGGAGCTGCTCGATGCCGCCGAAGAGCGGGAGCTTTCCCCCTGTGTCGGTCCCGTAGAGCAATGTGACCGCCGCCACCTGCGCCAGTGCTTCTACGATGAGCACGCCCGGCATGATCTTGCGCCCCGGAAAGTGCCCCTCGAAGAACCACTCGTTCGCCGTTACGTTCTTGATGCCCACTCCCCGCTTGCCCGCCTCGACCTCGACGAGACGGTCGACGAGCAAGAACGGATAGCGGTGGGGGATGATGCGCTCGATCTCGTCGATTTCGATAGTCATGCTGGTACCTCGATCGCGCTGCAGGCGCATTGTGCATCGATGAACCCGAGGAACGCATCGACACACTCATCCGGAAAAGAAATATCGCCGATGTCACGGTCGTCGGGATTCCCTAGCCCGTGATAGTCGCTTCCGCCCGAAGCCGCCACCCCGAGTTCCTTCGCAAGGGAAGCCAGGCCCGCGACGATCTCCGCGGCATAATGTTTGTAGTACGTCTCGATACCGTCGGCCCCTAGGCGCCGGAGCAGGCGGATTTTTTCCACGTAGTCATCCCCCATGTACGTTGGGTGGGCGATGAAGACGACTCCGCCGTTCTCGTGAATGATCGCAATCGCATCCTTTGGGTCGAGCTTTTCGCGGTTGACGTCGGCCGGTTTGCCATTGCCGAGCCAAAGGTCGAAGGCTTCCTGTACGCTCGCCACGTATCCCTTTTCGAGCAGCGCCCGTGCTACATGGGGTCGCCCTACCGTGGCCTCGCCGGCGATTTCGAAGATTCGCCTGGTCTCGAGCGCCATCCCATGCTCGCGCAGGATGGCGACGATCTTCTCGACCCGAGCGAGGCGCCCCTCTCGTTGCCAACGAAAGAACTCTTGCAACCTCCTGGCTCCGGGATCGAATCCGTACCCGAGAAGATGCACGTCGGCCTTCCCGACTTCCGTGCTGATTTCGACGCCCGGGATGAGTCGGAGCCCGAGCCGAGCTGCTGCCTCAGCGGCTTCGCGAAGTCCCTCGGTCGTATCGTGGTCGGTGAGGGCCAGCGCGCGGACGCCATTCGCCGCGGCGCGTTCGACGACCCACGTCGGGGAGTTGACACCGTCGGAAGCCGTCGAATGGAGATGGAAGTCGCCGCTGGCCATCAACAAATCTCCCGATCCAAACGTTCGATCCGCGTCGCGCGCCGCGTCAGGTCGTCAGCTTCGACGAACACCCCATTGATGACGGCGGGTCGGCCTTCCGCCGGGGTGAGTCGCGTCGGCATCTGGGTGAGGAAGCGGCTCAAGACCGCTTGGATGTCGTCACCGATCACCGAATCGCGCGCCCCGCACATCCCTGCATCGGTGCAGTAGGCCGTGCCGTGGCGAAGGAGCCGACAATCAGCCGTCGGTACGTGGGTGTGCGTGCCGACCACCAGCGTCGCGCGCCCATCCAGGTGCCAGCCCATCGCTTGCTTCTCGCTCGTTGCCTCTGCGTGGAAGTCGACGACGATGAACCGATTTGGTGACATCCCCGCAAGGATGGTGTCGACGGCGCGAAAGGGGTCGTCGTAGTCGGCAGGCATGAACGAACGGCCGATGAGGTTGATGACGACCAGATCTCCGCATTCGGCGACCCCTCGCCCGGGCGCGCCGGGCGGATAGTTGAGCGGCCGAGTGATGCCGCGAGTCGATTCGAGGTAGGGGTAGAGCTCGCGATACTGAAAGGTGTGGTTTCCGCCGGTGATGACATCGATCCCTGCGGCGAATAGCTCGTCGGCGTGGCGCGGTATCAGCCCTTTGCCCCCCGAACAGTTCTCGCCATTAGCTACCACGTAGTCCAGACCGAGTTCGGCTCTCAGCGCAGGAACGGCGCGCACCACCGCCTCGCGGCCCGCGCTCCCGACAATGTCGCCGAGAAAGAGGAGGCGCACGGCAACACTACCGGGCGTACTCGGTCGCCCGGGTCTCCCGGACCACGGTGACCTTGATCTGGCCCGGGTACTCCATCGTCTCTTCGATTTTCTGGCTCACGTCCCGGGCGATGCGCATCGCCTCGAGGTCGTCGACGATTTCGGGCTTCACGATGACGCGGACCTCGCGACCAGCCTGGATGGCGAAGGCCGACTCCACTCCCTTGTAGCTCCGGGCAATGCTCTCGAGCGCCTCCAGGCGCTTGATGTACGCCTCGAGCGATTCACGCCGCGCACCCGGCCGCCCGCCCGAAATGGCGTCGGCCATCATCACGATGATGGCCTCCACGGTCCGGGGCTCGACCTCCTCGTGGTGTGCTTCGATGCAATGCGCGACCGCTTCTTTTACCTTGTAGCGCCGCGCGATATCCGCACCGATGAGCGCGTGCGTCCCTTCGACCTCATGGTCGACCGCCTTTCCGAGGTCGTGGAGGAACCCGCCAGCCCGTGCGACTTCCACGTCGGCACCAATCTCCTGCGCGATCATCGCCGCGATGTGCGCCGTCTCGATCGAATGGCGCATCACGTTTTGGCCATAGCTCGTCCGATACTTCAGGCGGCCAAAAATCTTCAGTACCTCTGGGTGCAGGTTGAGGACACCGGCTTCTACCGCAGCGGCCTCGGCGGCTTCCATCATCGTCGCTTCGACATCGCGCCTGGCCCGGCTGACCGCTTCCTCGATGCGTGTTGGGTGAATCCGGCCGTCCTGTACGAGCATCGAAAGGGCCTGCCGGGCAATCTCTCGCCGGACGGGGTCGAACGCGCTCACGGTCACGGCGTCCGGCGTGTCGTCGATGATGAGGTCCACGCCTGTGGCCGCCTCGATAGCCCGGATGTTCCGCCCTTCCCGACCGATGATCCGCCCCTTCATATCGTCGCTGGGGATGGGAACGACGGAGACGGTCGTTTCAGCTGTCACCTCGGAGGTATATCGCTGAATCGCCGTCGCCAGGATCTTACGTGCCCGGGCCGCAGCTGTCGCCTCGACTTCCTTCTCCATTTCGCGGACCCGCCGGGAGGCTTCGTCCCGAATCTCGACCTCGACGGCCGCGAGCAGCTGCTGCCGCGCCTCGTCGACGGAGAGATTGGCGACCCGCTCGAGCTCGGTCGCCTGTCGCTGGCGAAGCTCCTCGGCCTCCGCTCTCAGCCGTTCGATCTGCGCCTCGCGCTCGCGCAGCGCTTGTTCCCGCCGCTCGAGCGTCTCGATCTTTCGGTCGAGGTTTTCTTCTTTCTGAGCGAGCCGTTGTTCGATCCGAGAAATTTCCGCGCGCCTCTCCTTCATCTCCGCTTCGAGGGAATTGCGCAGCTGGAGCGTTTCTTCTTTTGCCTGGAGCAGCAGCTCCTTTTGTCGGGTCTCGGCCTCAGCGAGGATGCGGTTGGCCTGCTCTTCTGCCTGCTGCAGTGATGTCCCGGTAACGCGGCGCCGGTACAGAACGCCCGCGCCGGCTCCAACCAGCAATCCCACGAGGCCGACGATAATCGCAGTTATCGCCAGCATTCGTATTCTCCAAATCGGTCATGCGAGATGACACGGATAACACCTCGGCGGTGAGAACGCCGAAAGCTCTTGTGAATATCCTACGCCTCGGGGCAGCAAAAAAGAAATCAGCCGTCCCGCGCCGGGCGGTTCCCGCCGGATCGCCGGGGTCGAGGCAGGTGGAGGTCGAAGGCGACCCCGGCAGCCCGGACGAGCGCTGTGACGCTCAGCCCAAGGAGCGTCGCCGCCCCGCTCGATATATCGAAGGCGGCCCAAGTTACGAGGCCGCCAAGCCCGGCGGCAGTGGCGTTGACCTCACTGTGGAGCACGAGCGGAACGCGGTCGGCCAGCAGATCCCGTACGACGCCGCCGCCGGTGGCCGTCAGGATCGCCATGAGGACTGCACCGCTCCAGCCCTGGCCGGTATTGATCGCCGCGAGCGCACCGGCGACCGCGAACGCCCCGAGTCCCCCCGTTTCCGCGAGCGCGACCATCAGCCGGGGGTAGGGCCTCCCGCGCCAGGCGAGGGCGATAGCGAGGGCGGCGCCGGCCGAGGCCCATAACAGGTAATCGGGGCGGGCGAGGATGAGCGGCTGGCGGTCGAGAATCACGTCGCGCATCACGCCCCCGCCCGTAGCCGTGACCAGGCCCATTACCCAGAGACCGAAAATATCGAAATTCCGGCGAAGGCCCGTCTGGACACCGGAAATCGCGAACGCGACGGCACCGGCCCGATCGAGGGCACCCACGAGCGCCGCGCTGTCCAGTTCCAACGGGCCACCTCTGCGGCAGGACGCTAGTTCTTCGGGCGGTTCAGCCAGCTCATCATGGCGCGCATCTCTGCGCCCACCTTTTCGACCGGATGCTCCTGTTCGAGTCGCCTGGTAGCGAGGAAGTGCGGGCGACCCGCCATGTTTTCCAGGATGAATTCTTTCGCGAATTGTCCAGTCTGGATCTCGCGCAGGATCTTCTTCATTTCGGCGCGGGTTTGGTCGGTGATGATCCGCGGACCGCGCGTGTAGTCGCCGTATTCGGCGGTATCGCTAATCGAGAAACGCATCCGGGAAAGACCGCCTTCGTAGATGAGGTCGACGATTAGCTTCAGCTCATGCATCGTTTCGAAGAATGCGCTCTCCGGCTGATAGCCTGCCTCGACCAACGTCTCGTATGCCGCTTTGATGAGTGCAGATAGGCCGCCACACAGGATGACTTGCTCACCGAAGAGGTCGGTTTCGGTCTCTTCGCGGAACGTGGTCTCCAAGACGCCGGCACGCGTCCCCCCGATCCCTTTCGCATAGGCAAGGGCCAGCTGGAGCGCCATCTCGCTGGCGTCCTGGTGGACGGCCACGAGGCAGGGCACGCCGCCACCCTCCACGAACACTCGCCTCACCAAGTGCCCCGGCCCCTTCGGCGCGATCATCGTGACATCGACGAACGGCGGCGGCTGAATCTGCTGGAAGTGGATGTTGAAGCCGTGGGCGAACATCAGCATCTTGCCCTCGGCGAGGTTCGGCTCGATGCCGGTTTGGTAGATCTGTTTCTGCACCTGATCCGGCGCGAGAACCATGATGATGTCGGCCTCGCGTGCCGCCTCTTCCACGCTCATCACGCGCAGCCCTTCTGCTTCTGCAGCCGCGCGCGATTTCGAGCCGGGATAGAGCCCGACGATCACGTCGCAACCGCTGTCCCGCAGGTTCAACGCATGCGCATGCCCCTGCGAGCCGAAGCCGACGACCGCAATCTTCCGACCAGCGAGCAGGCTCAGGTCGGCATCGTTGTCGTAGTACATCTTGGCCATAGCGATAATCCTCGAATCGTTTCGGTTAGGGCGGACGGCGGTCGCAGATCAGGCCGGCATAATGACCCGCCGCTGATGGCGATCGTGGGCGTAGTTTTCGTAGGGATTGACGCCGATTTCCCGGAGCATGGCGTAGCCTTCGATGATCTGGATCTTCCCATCGACGAGCCTGACCCAATCGGCGAATCTGGGTCTCGCCGGGTCGATAGCGAGCTCCACCATCGCCATGTGGTCGCCCGCGAGCAGATTCGTCACACGCAGCTTGCCAAAGGCGGGCATGGGGATGGAGGCGAAGAGCCCGAGCGCGTTTTCCGGCCCACTGGCGACGCCGTAAACCCCGTCGATGACGGTCGCCTTGGCGGAGAGCTGCCCGAGTGCCGTATCCCGGTCGCCGGCGAGAAGGGCATCGTAGAAAACTTTCACGACCTGGCGGGTCTGCGCAGGATTACCCCCGCGGTAGCCGAGGGCATCGTTGAGGGCTGCGGTCGCAGGTTTGTCCAGCACGATGTCCCGGAGCGTGGCGTAGAGCCGTCGC